>NZ_JAJENT010000482.1:0-56111 GCF_035615515.1 Phormidium sp. CCY1219 | reverse complement strand
AACCCAGATCTCAAAGGTCTGGGCGCAGAAGCCCGCGCCGTACCGCCTAAGCGGTCGGCGTCGGGAGTACGTCACAGTCCTTCTGGAACCACTGACAAGGCGATCGACCTTTCCTAACTCTAACCTCGCGCCGGTACGGCACCTCAAATCGATCTCAACGGGAGAACCCTCATCTATGTCACCAGCAAGCCGAATCGAAACCAGAACCGAACCCATGATTATCAACATGGGTCCGCATCACCCCTCCATGCACGGGGTTCTGCGGTTAATCGTCACCCTCGACGGTGAGGATGTGGTGGATTGCGAGCCAGTGTTAGGCTACCTACACCGAGGCATGGAAAAAATTGCCGAAAACCGCACCAACATCATGTTCGTCCCCTATGTCAGCCGTTGGGATTACGCGGAGGGGATGTTTAACGAAGCGATTACGGTTAACGCACCCGAACAACTCGCCGGCATCGAAGTCCCCCGCCGCGCTAGCTACATCCGGGTGATTATGCTCGAACTCAACCGGATCGCCAACCACTTGCTCTGGCTTGGTCCTTTCTTGGCAGATGTGGGCGCTCAAACGCCGTTCTTCTACATTTTCCGCGAGCGGGAAATGATTTACGACCTCTGGGAAGCCGCCAGCGGTCAGCGCTTGATCAATAATAACTATTTCCGCATTGGCGGGGTGGTTGCTGATTTGCCCTACGGTTGGGTGGATAAGTGCTTCGATTTTTGCGATTATTTCGCTCCCAAAATCGACGAGTACGAGCGCTTGATTACCAATAACCCGATTTTCCGCCGCCGGATTACCAATCTCGGTACCATCTCTCGCGAGGAGGCGATTAACTGGGGTCTCTCCGGTCCGATGCTGCGCGCCTCTGGGGTGAAGTGGGATTTGCGAAAGGTTGACCACTACGAGTGCTACGATGACTTCGACTGGGAAGTCCAGTGGGCTACTGAAGGGGATTGTTTGGCTCGCTATATGGTGCGAATTCTCGAAATGCGCGAGTCTCTGAAAATCCTTCGTCAGGCACTTAAAGGTCTTCCGGGCGGCCCTTACGAAAATTTGGAAGCGAAACGCATGATGGAAGGCCCCAAGTCGCAATGGAATGATTTCGACTATCAGTTCATCGCCAAGAAGATTCCGCCTACTTTTAAAATTCCTGAAGGCGAACATTATGTCCGCGTGGAAAGTGGAAAAGGTGAATTGGGAATCTATCTGATTGGGAAGGATAATGTGTTCCCTTGGCGGTGGAAAATTCGGGCTGCTGATTTTACTAATTTGCAGGTTTTACCGCATCTGCTGCGCGGAAATAAGGTGGCAGATATTGTGGCAATTCTCGGCAGTATCGATGTGATTATGGGTTCGGTTGACCGCTAGGGCGTCGGTGTGGTTTGAGAGAACCCAAACCGGAAACCGGGTTGGTGATTTTCATTTTTGCCGGCTGTAGAGACGCGATTTATCGCGTCTCTACGGTTTGTGAATCAATCCGGTTTGTAACCGAGAGGTTGAATCGACGCTTTAGCCGCATGTTTCTCATTCCCAGGAAAACCCTGGGAATGGGTTCCGGGAAAGAAGTGGTTTGCATCTGTGTTAAGTGTGGAAATGAGCGATGGAATTTAATCCGGTTTTATGCGATCGCATTCGAGATCGCATCGCCGAAAGTCCCGAGGGTCGCATTACCTTTGCGGAGTATATGGATTTGGTGCTTTATCACCCCGAGTCCGGCTATTATGCCGCTCATGTGGGCAAGATTGGGGGAGAGGGGGATTTTATCACGTCGCCTCACTTAGGTGCGGATTTCGGGGAGATGTTGGCGGTGCAGTTCTCGGAAATGTGGGAAATTCTGGGTCGTCCAGTGCCGTTTCAGGTGGTGGAAATGGGGGCGGGTCAAGGATTGGTGGCGGGTGATGCGATTAAATACCTGCACCGCTACCACCGGGATTGTTTTGCGGCGTTGGAATATGTGATTGTCGAGAAGTCTCGGGCGATGCGAGAGTTACAACAGCAGAGATTTGCGCCGCTGTCAAGGGGTGGCGCGAATTTGCGCTGGTGTAGTTGGGAGGAGATAGGCGCAGATGCGCTCGTCGGTTGTGTATTTTCAAATGAGTTAGTGGATGCGTTTCCGGTGCATCAAATCGCGATCGCCGACGGAGAGTTGCGCGAGATTTACGCGATCGCACCCCCTGATGACTCATCGCCTGCTGAGGGAAATGATTTGTTTGGGGAGGTGACGGGAGAGCTGTCTACTCCCCGACTCCAGGAGTATTTTGAGTTGGTGGGAATTGATATCACTTCGCCGGCTTATCCGGAGGGATATCGCACTGAGGTGAATCTGGCGGCCCTGGATTGGATGAGTGAGGTGGCGAACAAGCTGCAGCGCGGCTATGTGTTAACCATCGATTATGGCTATCCGGCACATCGCTATTATTCCCCGCAAAGATATCAAGGCACTCTACAATGTTACCGCCAACATCGCCATCACAATAATCCCTATGTGTGGGTAGGACAACAGGATATCACCGCTCACGTCGATTTTACGGCGTTGGAACGCTGGGGCGAGTCCTGCGGGTTGGAAAGGTTGGGGTTTACCCAGCAGGCAATGTTTTTGATGGCCCTGGGATGGGGCGATCGGATTGCGGCCCTCTCTACCCGTGAGGGAATGGATATTGCTACGGCGCTGCAACGACGGGAGGTTTTGCACGAGGCGATCGACCCTCGCGGATTGGGCGGGTTTGGCGTGTTGGTGCAGGGAAAGGGATTGAGTGAGGAGGAGAAAGGACAAGGGTTGAAAGGGTTGAGGATTCCGCCGATGGGTTAGCTACTGTGGGGGCGGGGAGAGGGAGGGGCGGGTTTGGGGTGCGATCGCTCCCTCTGGATTAGATGCTTTTTAGTTCCAGTATAAACCAATTTGACCCTCATTCCCAACCCAAGGAACCACTGCAACGAGGCTCCGTTTTCCATCCATCGCCTGCGATTTAGATTGTCACGAGGATGTGGCTGGTTTCTGCTGGTCAGTCAAACTGGTGGTTATCGGGCGTCAGCTAATTTTCAACCCAAAAAAAATGAGCGAACGAGATGCGATCGCCCACCCCTTGTATAGCACTTTACCTCACAATAAACCGCGATAGCGGATGAACAGCAAAACCACCGCCCAGGAACCCAATGCCACTTTGATAGCCACCAGCATATTCAACCAAGGAATAAAACCACCACTCACCAAGCCGCCAAACTCGCCGTGAGATAATTCTATGCCGATCGGGGTCAACACTGCCAGTCCGATAAAAATCAGCACGGAAACTTTTTCCCAAGTTGCGGCGTGCCATCGTTTGTAGATAGCCTGCATTTGCTCTGTGGAGGAGGTAATGGCTACCAGACCGATCGCGGTACCGCCGGCGACGCCTGCCGCAAACCCACCGCCGGGACTGAGATGCCCGCGAATTGCCAATTCGACGCCTACCAATGCAGCAATCGTGGCACCCAGACGGGCCAACACAATCGAGGGTGGATCGGTAACTTGATAAATCTTACTCGAAGGCTTTTCATTCCCCAGCAAAAACTTCACCCCCGAGACGGCGATGGTAAAGACCACCACTTCAAAAATCGTATCGTACAAGCGATTTCTAAAAATGATACCAGATACGGCATTGGGAACGCCGGTATCGCGAACCACGGTTTCGGCGATCGCCAAGGTGGATGCTTCGCCAAACAGAAAATTAGTGGTTGCCAGCATTTTGAGAGACAGGGCGATCGCTGCCACAAGGTAAATCAATTTCATTGAGGTTGCTCCGTTAAAGCTGTGGGACTGGCTAAGGAGTTTGCATAAGTTAATCTCATGCCTGATGGCAATTCATTTTGCACCATATCGTAGAGACGCGGAATTCTGATGACAATGTGATAGGGTTGCAGGGGTTGGCTGGTTGCCTTGTCTTCCCGAAACTGCTGTTCTGTTTTTTCTGGTTTGATACACAGGGCATGAATTTCTTTGTTTTCCAGGGCTTGATTGAGGGCTATTTCATCGCTATAGCGCACTAACTCGAGCCGCAGATACCGTTTGGCAACAATAGCTCGCAACTGGTCGATCGGTTTGTGGGATGGGGTCTCGCCTTTATTTTTTGCTTCTCGGATAACGCCCAGACGCATAACCATTGACGAACGAACCGCCACTGCATAGAGTGTAATCGAGAGCAAGGTGCCCATCAAAGCTTCCGTCAGGGCCACATCTGCCGCGCCCAAGAGGGCGTACACTAATGCCGCCACTGCCCCTAATATGCCCCGCACGATTAGGGCATGGAAGGGATTAGATTGTAAGACCAACATACAACCCGCTAACGGCAGCAGGGCAACGATGACATAAATATAAATTTCAATCATTTTTGCGCTCTCCACGGGAACAATATGCCAACACATATCCCAAGATTGTATTCCAAATTGCTAGGGAAATGATGGCCAATATCAGCAAAGGCCATTCATTGGGAATTCGCAGAAGCAGTCCGATCGCGATCGCCATCGAGCCGAGGGTATCGCCGACGGAAAGACTATGGAGTTTGAATAACACCGATCGCTCGCCCAGCAAGGGGTAAGTTCCCCAAAACCAAAAGAAAATTCCCAACCCGATACAAGCATAACTCAACAGTTCTATCATATTTCATTCAGTCGTTTAAGAATATGGGCTAACAGCATTAATCCGGCATTTCCCACGCTGAGTATAATTACCCCACCGGCTCCGAGGGTCCAATCGTCGCGGAAAACGGATACCACAAGAATCATCATCGATGTTTTGGTGGCAATACTGGCAAATGCCAACATTTTCTGCCAGACCTCATCATCTTTCCATGCCTCGTATATGGGGATGAGCAGGGCCAAAATCATAGCTATCAGGATGATATTTTTGGGTAAATTCATTGCGGTTCCCTCCGGCGTACCCGATGGACTTCGTACCAGCCTTCTTTGTGATATTTTAAAACAATGGTTTTCGGCGTAAAGGTAATCAGGAAGATATCTAAAAATATCAGTCCAGCGGACCGCCGAGGGGGCACTCGTTGCAGGGTGACGACTTCTTCGTTATGGGGGCGCACGATAATTT
The DNA here is from genome assembly GCF_035615515.1 of Phormidium sp. CCY1219. Classification (GTDB taxonomy): domain Bacteria; phylum Cyanobacteriota; class Cyanobacteriia; order Cyanobacteriales; family Laspinemataceae; genus CCY1219. Next base: position 51,036 of record NZ_JAJENT010000482.1, on the reverse strand, counting down.
CAAATGCTTCTTTATAAGCGATAGGAATGGCTACGATAATTTCTCCCAATGCCCGCAGCCAATCCTTTAACTCCCCCTTGATTTTATGGTTGTGGGGCAACAAAAAGGCGATCGCCACCCCAATCAGGATATTCGGTAGGCTCAGATCGGCGGTGAGCAAGAACCAAATTACCAGTCGCAATATCAGATTTAGATATCCAATCATTGAAATGCCACCCAGAACAACAGGAGCAAAATCAGCGTCATCACGCCGATTAAATGGTCAAATTCCTCGAATATTCGCGGCAATTTAACGGAAAAGTGATGGAAAATAAACGCATAAGCTGCCCCGCCAATGCCGATAACGGCGATCGCTTTGAGGATATTCGCGAGATTGTATGCCGGGTAATATATGCAGTTGGCGACAATTAGCGCTCCGAGTAATGGAATCACCCCTAGCCAAAACCCCAAGGGAATCGGTTTTGATTGTTCGCCGCTTTCATGGGGCAGAAATATCAGTTTAGACAAGGTGATGGCGGTTCCTACGGCCAAAAAATTCATGGGCAATGCTTGCCAATGCAATAGATTTTTGAGGGTCAATACCTTGGCTTCAAAACCAGCCAATAAGGGAAAGCCGGAAATTGATAACCCTCCCATGACGAGGGGAATCCACAGGGCCGTATTCATCGGCTGCTCTTCTAGTTCTTTAAAGTTCCGACTGGGCAAGGCACCGGCAGTTAAAAACAGGGTGGCTTTGGCCAATCCATGCGTTAGGGCATAAAAACCGGCGACTTGCGGGGCAGAGAGTATCCAGCCTAACTGAGAAACGGTGCTAAATGCTAACAGGCGCTTGGTATCTTTTTCAAATACGGCATAGGAAACGCCTAACGCCGCCGTTCCCATGCCGAAAAGCCGAACGATGGGATTAAGCTCTTCTAAAAGTAAGGCGCACCGAACTAAGGGAAAAACGCCAGCTTTGACCACCGCTCCGGACAACATTGCGGACACTGGAGATGCTGATTCGGAGTGGGTTAAGGGTAGCCACAATCCCGATACAAAAATGCCGCCTTTTGTCAATACTCCCAGAAAAATGAGCGCCAGTGCTTCGGGTGGGGAACCGCGCAATCCCTCAAAGTTAAAGGAATGATGGGTTTGATAAACCAACACTGCGCCGATGAGATAAAACAACATTGCAATGTTGCTGACAAACAGATAGCGCAAGGCTACCCAAATCGAGCGATCGCTTAGGGGATAGCTAATTAATAGGGCGGCGGCAATTCCGCTGACCTCTAGTGCCACATACAAGCTGATAAAATCAGTGCAGATAAATGTAGCATTGAGGCTGCCGTGCAGAATAATCATCTGGGCATAAAAAAATGCTTTTTTGCCGCTTTGCCAACAGTAAAGCGTCACCGCCAGCGTCACCAGTGCGTTGGTTAAAATAAAGTAGCTGCTTAAGCGATCGGCGAATAAGTTTACGCCAAAATTATCCAAAACTTCCAGGGAGATCGGCGACTCGATTAAAAATAGCTCCAACGCATATCCCGCCGAGGCAATGGCTGTCAGCATTGCCAGGTAGCGATCGAGTTTCGGGATTAAAAAAATGGTGAATCCCGCTAAAAAAGGCAGAGCAATCCATCCGATTGTCAGACTGTTCATGGGGTATTTTTCTTTTCTATTTCGCTAGTTTCTAATGTCGGATTGTCCCTGGCTAGTTTCATCACACCAACTAGCATTAATGCTTGAATTGAAAATCCAATTACGATTGCTGTTAAAATTACTGCTTGCGGAACTGGATCGGCATATCTTTCCTGTCTTTCATCTAGGATAATTGGTGTAAATAAACCCGATCGCGATGCCACCAGCACATAATAGGCAATGACCCCGGTACTCATGACATCCATAGAGACAATCTTCATTAACAGATTTTTTTTAAAGATTATGCCTAAAAATCCGCACAATATTGTTCCGATTACAAATGCTTCTAACACGGCGATTGTCTGCTAGGTAGGATGGTTTGTAGTTTTCGTTGCAAAACGACTTTTGCCGATCTTACAATATCACCCTATGCTTAGGGAAGCCGATCCCCTGGCTAACCCATCAAAAAAACTAAGGGTATGTATTGATTATAATCTATGGCACTCTAAGTAAAAATACTGTGATGTTGGGTGGCGGACCGCCTCGGTGGGCAAGTGCTTTACCGAATCGGTGCTGATTTTAGTCCCCTCGGCTGTATCCCTTCTCCAGACGCAGAAAGTCTTTTGCTGTGTCACTTAAGCGATATCTTTGAGTTGTCACTTGAGTGATTGGCGAGGAAATTGAACGATCGCTGAGTGTATTCTAGGGATTTTGCGGCGGGCAAGCCTCCAGAAAGGGGGATGCTATGACTCGGATTAAGGCGGTTTCATCAACAGAAAAAAATAAATTCATCCCTCCTCAAACAATATTCTTTTATTTCCATCCCCCCGCCTTGTATGAATCAAACGGTATTTTTTGCTAAAACAAGTATTTCCTGTATTTCTTGCTATGCAAGAGTTTGAATTGTATTTAATCTCTGTTAAAAGCCAGCAAAAGTTTGCCACACAGAGGGGTACACTTTGCCAATTCATCCCCTTAAAAAATAAGAATTAACCCACCGATCGCCCTTATCTGCTGGTAACGGGTTAAAAATTTTTTTTGAGGGGTTGCCAATTTTCTAAAAACATGTAATATTACTTAACAATCAAAGCTTCACTCATCACACAAGAGGAAAAATACCGATGAACGCGAAATTCTGGACGGATCTGAGCAAGCACTTCGGGATGGCGATCGCGATTGCAGGAGCCACAGTTTTGTTGAGCGGACCGGCGCTGTCAAAATCTTGCGATCGCGCCGAGGGGTCGAATTCCAATGGCGCGATCGCTACCCCCGCCGGGGAAAGTGCTGGCGGTGGCGATATGGCGATGGAGGAAAATACCATTGTGGATATCGCCATCAATAATGATTCCTTTCAAACCCTAACGGCGGCTTTAAAAGCGGCGGGTTTAGTAGAAACCCTTGCCGGCGAAGGTCCCTTCACGGTTTTTGCCCCTACGGATGAAGCATTTGCGGCTTTACCGGAAGGCACCTTAGAAGAATTATTAAAACCGGAAAACCAAGACCAGCTCATCGAAATTTTAACCTATCACGTGGTTCCGGGCACGGTGAAATCCGGCGACTTGAGTTCCGGGGAAGTGGCCAGTGTGGAAGGTCGCGCGATTGATGTTAAAGTAGAATCCGATGGCATTATGGTGAATAATGCCTCGGTGGTGCAAGCGGATATCGAAGCAAGCAATGGCATAATTCATGTCATCGATCGCGTCATTTTACCACCGGACATGTAAGCGAATGAAAACGTACCTATAAACTGTAAATCTAGGGTGGGCATTGCCTACCCTAACGTTTTAATTCTCGCATGAACCATGACCAATGAACCATGAACAATAACCAATATTACCTCCTACTTATTTTCCCATTCTTGACGAAGAATCGAGAAAATTTTCATATCATAATAAACCTCATCCTTTAACATTTGTTGCCGCAAAATGCCTTCAAAGGTCATGCCTGCTTTTTCCAAAACCCTTGCCGAAGCGATATTTTGCAGCTTGCATCGACCTTCGATCCGATGTAAGCCTTTTTCGCGAAAACCAAAATCGATCGCGGTGCAGACGGCTTCTGTCATATATCCGCATCCCCAATATTTTGCCGAAAGCGCATAGCCAATTTCGGCGCGATTGTGTGCGGAATGCCAGTTAACAAAGCCACAGGTGCCGATTGCTTGGCGGAGGTTTTTATGCACGATCGCCCAGGGGGCGGTTTTTTGCTGGGCGTATCGCTCTAGAACTGAGGTTAAAAATTGATGGGTATCGTCGAGAGACTGATGCACGGGCCAAGTGACGTATTGTGCCACTTTTGGATTGCTGGCATATTCAAAGATATCCACTGCATCCGCTAGGGTCATTTTTCGCAGCAGGAGTCGGGGGGTTTCGAGGGAGGGTAAGTCGCCAAATGTACGATCGGACATGGGAATTTTCTCGAGGGTGGTTATAGGTAGAGTTTATCAGTTCTGGGGCGATCGCGTCAGAGGTTTTTGTTCCTGTAAGGATGAATGAAAGCCGATGGCCCTAGGAGTGCCGATGGGGATGGAAAACCCGCCTGAAACTGTCGGCATTGCAGATAGGGTTCGGGAATCTTTGGCTCTACAATAATAAGGATGTCCTATTCTGTGCTGGAGAATGATGAAACTGAGCCTGTGCGCGATCGCCTACAATGAGGAACGCACCCTTCCCAAATGTCTCGAGAGCGTGAAAACTTTGGTGGATGAGACGATCGTGGTGGATACCGGATCGAGCGATCGCACTGTGGAGATTGCCCGGGAATTTGGGGCGCAGGTGCATCACTTTCCCTGGTGCAATGACTTTGCTGCAGCGCGCAACGAATCACTTAAGTACGCCACCGGTGACTGGATTCTGGTTTTGGATGCGGATGAAACCCTCATCCCGGAAATCATCCCCCAGATTAAAAGCGCAATTCGAGGAGGCGCAAAATCCACCCCCATTCCTTATATTTTAATTCACTTAATTCGCAAAGAAGTGGGCGCAACTCAATCCCCTTACTCGCTGGTTTCTCGTTTGTTTCGCAATCATCCGGATATCCAATTCGAGCGCCCCTATCACGCAATGGTAGATGAAAGTGTGGAACGCTTATTGCAGCAGCAATCCGATCGATGGCACGTGGGATCCTTGAACCAAGTGGGGATTTTGCACGAAGGCTACCAACCCGGAGCGATCGCTGAGCGAAATAAGTTTGCTCGCGCGCGCGAAGCAATGGAATCTTACCTGCAAGCCTATCCCGGCGATGCTTACACTTGCAGCAAACTCGGAGCCTTATACGTGCAAAGCGGAGAAATCAGACGCGGAATGGAATTACTCCAATTGGGATTGACCTCTAACACTTCCCAAGAGCCGACGATCCAGTATGAACTGCACTATCATCTCGGGATCGCCTGTACTCGTCAAGCGGCAATCGGAAAAGCAAAAACTCACTACGAAAAAGCGATCGCGCAGCCGATTTTACCGGCTCTCAAACTGGGCGCGTACAATAACTTAGGCAATTTACTCCTGCAAACCGGCGACTTGCGCGGGGCGATCGCCGCTTATGAAACCATCTTGCAAATCGATCCCACCCTCCCGGCGGCTCATTTTAACTTGGGAATCGCCCTCAAGGAGAAAAGACGTCTCCCGGATGCGATCGCCTCCTATCGCAAAGCGATTCAATTCAATCCCGACTATGCCGAAGCTTACCAAAATCTGGGCGTTGCCTTGCTCAAAGGCGGTAACGTCCTAGAAAGTTTAGACCATTTTCGCCGCGCGATCGCCCTTTACGAACAACGTCAATCTCCCGCCGCCCCCGCATTGCGCCAAAGTTTAAAAGAAATGGGCTTAAAACTCTAGTCCGAGACGCGGGCAATGGGGAAGCGATCGCCCTTGATTGCGCAGCGCGCTCCAGCACAATTCTGGCGTTGCACTCCCTCTAGGTCGCGGCGATCGTGCCAGCTTGATTGACAGCATCTCCACTCTCTATGCTCTCAAGACCCAGAGTAGACCCGTTTCTGCGCCAGTCTCTCCCTTGGCGGCTCTTGCAGTGGAGAATAAAATAGAACGGTAAATTACCATTGGAAATATAACCATGCCTACCGGCGTATTACTCGACGAACTCGGCGGATGCAATTGTCCCCCTGCTCCAACTCCCGCACCGACTCCCGCACCGCCAACCCCAACGCCCACACCACCCGCCCCAACGCCCACACCCACCCCGGGGGATGGCCTGACGGCGGCGGATTTTCTCGATCTCGATGACGATCCGGAACGTCCGGATGATTTTACCTTGGCTCCCGGGCAACTAGCAGAACGCCCCGGCGGTTTGCGCGCTTTGGCGGGGGATGACACGGTGACTGGCTCGGTTTCGCAAGAAAGCATGAATGGCAACCTCGGCGCGGATATTTTATTCGGGCGAAATGGTGCCGATACCCTGCGCGGCGGTCAAGATAATGACCAAGTGTACGGCGAAGATGGCAACGATATCCTCAATGGCAACCGAGGAAACGATCTGGTGGTGGGGGGTAACGGGACGGATATCGTGCGCGGCGGTCAAGATCGCGACCTGCTCGTGGGTGGCGATGATGACGATACGTTAATCGGCGATGTGGGTCGCGATTTCTTAGTCGGTGGGGCGGGTCGCGATCTGTTTGTTCTTCGAACCGATAGTGCGTCTACGAATGTATCGGAGGTGGATATTATCTTGGATTTTAATGATGATTTTATCGGCCTGACCGATGGCTTGACGGAAAACGATTTGGTTTATGAAGCGTTTTCTCTGGATTTAGAGCCAGAATTGGATATTTTGCAAAGTTTTACCGCCGATGACGTCCTGGTGCTTTCTGAACTGTCAACTGCCGAATTAGACCCGAATGAGGATGGAGTGTTGGAGGGCGTGTTAATTCAAGAGGAAGATACGGGCCGAGTGTTGGCGTTTGTCCTCAATGCTACGGAGGTGGATGTTAGAACGGAAGTGACGCAGGTGGAGGCGGATGTGCTAGGGCTGGGATAGGGGAATCGGGTTCGATGGGGAAACCCGCACTCGCCTGGAATGGCGATCGCACCGCTTCCCCGGGCGCTTCCATCTGTTCGGCAATCACTCGCGGGGGTCGCGCCCCGAGGGAGTCTTGCTCTCCTGTCCGGTGGATGACCGGGAAATTGCCGGCATTGTTTGTCCAGGGAGTCCTCCGGACTGGATCTCAATGGGTCAGGGTGCGTTGTATTGCAAAAGAGGTTAATCGATCCGGAGTCGCTATTGTTTCGTGCAGTTGGCAATCTGCATTGATAATATTGCTGCATTATCATATTAGGTTGAACCGATTGATAAGTAATTTGCCGATAAAAATATTCAAATGATTAATATTTTTGAACGATAGCCGAAAACATTGTAAAAAATTGTAAAAATTAATTGCAAACGCTTGCAATAAGAAACGAAAAATCAATACTTTCGGGGCTTGACACCGAAACCCAAAAATTTTATACTGTGAAAAAATGGGTTATTTATGACTAAATTGCAGTGTGCCTCGCCCAAATGCCGATAACCTCGTGACAAGGCAGGGAAAAAGGAGGGGAAGCCCCCCAGAAAAAGCTGGGGGTAACGCATCAATTTTTTGAGCGAGATGGGCAGCAAGGTTGACAAGATGTCAATTTTATGATATGAAAAGCGGCTATTTTAAACTCATTTAGGAACAACTGTGAGAAAACAGAGAATAATGGGATAGGCGAGTCGCGGTTAGCACCAGACGACCGCGAGAGTCGATCGCCCATCCGGTAGCTTCCACCAGTGGTGGGGGAGTGGGGGAAACTGGCGATCGCGGCAATTGCGGTTGGCGGGTTTGGGATTGTGCGGGAATCCCCGTCGGACGCAAATCGCGCCAAACTGCCGCGCCGATAAAGGGTTCCGTGGGATTTTCCGGCAAGCCGCCGCGCCCGGTGAGTGCAAAGCGATTGCCTTCTTGTGCGGGACAGCCGGTGATGATGCGATCGCTCGGATCTGCGGGAGTATCTTCCAACTCAACCAGTCCCGACGCCGGGTCTACATCCGGTTCTTGGATGTCGACCGCCCCATCGAGACCAAACTGAGAACTCGCGCTAATCTGACTATCGGGAGAGAGAAATAAACCTTGGGTGACAATATTAATATTGCCGCCATTCCCGCCCACCGCATTGGCGCTAATCACGCTACCGTCGAGTGCCACAATGGTATTGGCTGCGATCGCCAAGTTCCCGCCATCGCCGATATCGCCTTGAGCTTCCACCGTAATGGCACTATGGTGACGTAACTCGAGAGTCTGCGCCACATTTAGGTTCACATTACCGCCCCGTCCAGAAGCGGTAGTAGCCTGAATCCCACCCTGACGATCCAACCGGATTTCCGAGGCATTCACCTGTAAAGTTCCCGCATTGCCCGTACCGGCATGTGCCAGATCGAGCAAGCCACCATCGCGAACCGTGAGGCGATCGGTATTAATCGTCACCGCGCCCGTATTGCCTTCCGGAACTGGGGGACTAAAGAACGCTTCCTGGAACGACTGCGGCGCGCGGAAGGCATTCGCACCGATAGTTGAAACAAACTTACTGTTATTAGAAACCCCACTCACGAGAATCTCCGACGCATTCACGGTAATGCGACCCGCGTTTCCCGTCCCGCTGGTAAACGCACCGATACCCCCGCCACCTTCCACGCGGATGCGATCGCCGCTCACTTGAATTTCTCCCACATTCCCCGATCCAAAGGTTTGCAATCCCAGCAAACTCGCCGACCCCAAAAATGGATTTGTCCCCACCACGGCGATTTCCTCCACCGCTTGAATGTTCAGATTACCGCCATTCCCGGTTCCCGACCCCGCAATCGGTTCTCCAATCCCCGACAGAGAGGGAATCACCGCCGAAAATAGGGTAGCCCCTTCTTCCACCTGCAACCGTCGCGTAGAAATCCACACATTGCCTGCATCTCCCGATCCGAACGTAAAACTTCCCATTTGGGTGACGTTTTCCGGATTTAACGGGGTTGCGCCACTCAGGACAATGGTATCGGCATTTACCCTCACATCACCCCCCTCTCCCCTGCCAGAATTAGGTAAAGGCTGTCCCAGGAGTTGTGCAAACACGATCGAACTCAAACCCGCCCCTTCTGTGAGAGTTAAACGAGGGGTGGAGACATTCAGGTTCCCTGCTTCCCCGGTGGCGATCGTCGAGACAAATATCCCAGTGGCAAACACGGGGCTACGGGGATTCACCTTTTGGGCGACAATCGACTCCGAAGCATTGACTGCGAGTTCTCCCCCGCGTCCCGATCCTTGATTCCAACTGCCAATCTGCGCGCCATTGCTGAGGGATAAGTTGGCGGTAGAAAGCTCGATATGACCGCCGTTTCCTGCGCCGAGTAAGTAACTCCAAGCACCACTGGTCAGCAAGGGATTGTAAACTACCGCATTATCTGCGGTAATTGAATGGGCAGTAATGGCGAGATTGCCCCCATTCCCCGTAGAAGTGGAAGCGACAAGACTCGTAATTTGTCCGCCATCGGTAAAGTTTATTTCTCTGGCATTTACGGTAATTTCTCCCCCGGAACCCCGGGCAAAAATTTCGCTTCCGATGCGAGAGTTGAGATTGCGGTTTAAGAAGGTTTCCGGATCGATTTGACTCACCTCTGGGATGCCCGTGGGGGGAATGGCAAACCCCTGAAGGGCTATTTTGTCTGCATTTACCGTTAGATTGCCCGCATTACCCGCCCCGAAACTGAGGGTTTGAATGCGCGATCCGTTGGTGAGGGTAATGGCGGGGGAATTGACCTGAATTTCGCCACTGTTGCCCGTGGCGTTTTCTGCCACTTGGTTGACAATCCAGGAACTAAAAGGGAAAATGGGAGAAGTGCCGGATAAGGTGAGGGATTCGCTGGCAAAGATGGCGATATTGCCGCTATCAAAAATACCGGGAGTTACGGCGGCAATTTGGGCGTTGTCTAGGGCGATCGCGTTCCCCGTGACTTGAATGCCGGCGAGGGGATTATCCGCAATTGTCGGATTGAATAATGAAGTGCGATCGCGCAGTTGAATGTTGCCCAATTCTGTGGCGCGATCGTAGTCCAAAACCATGCCTCCAGAGGTGGGAATTGCAGTGACAACCCCATTTTTCGCGCTGCCAATTTCGATTCTCCCGGAAGGAACGATTATAATTGCGCCGCTGAGGGAAACTTCTCCCCCGACGAGAGCAAAGGTATTGCCAGGAGTGACACCTAAACCTGGAGAATTGGTGGGTAAAATCTCGCGATTGCCGATACCTTGGACTTGAATTGTACCGGAATTAGAATTAAATTGCAATCCCACGGGAACGTTGATGGTTAATAAGGGCGGGGAATTGGGGTTGCTGGCGCTAAAGGTGGTGCGATCGGGAAATTGCACGCTGTTAGCGGTACTGGCGACAAACGACCCGCCAATATTTAATCGGGCATTGGGACCGAAGACAATACCATTGGGATTGAGCAAGAATAAACTAGCATTGGCATTGGCGCGAATTAATCCATCAATAGTAGAAATATTGCCTCCCGTGATGCGGGAGAAGATAGTTTGAATGGTGGGGGAATTGTTAAAAAATGCTTCCCTGGCGGTGGGGACGGAGAATTCTTCAAAGCTGTGAAAGAGATTCACGCCTCTTTCGGTTCCGCCTTCGATGGTGACGGTATTGCCATTGGGTAAGACAACGGAATTCTCGGGCAAAGTTGTATCCGGGACAATTTGGGCGGTGGCGGGGTGAAAGGGAATCAGAAAGGGTGGGGTTAAAAGCAACAGGGCGATCGCCTTCCGGGGGTGCGATCGCGTTTTCGAGGGGGCTAGCCAATGCATATGCGTTACTTGTCAATATCGATAGCGGGTTTTTCAGGGAATATCTGGCGATACTTCTCATTATCCTGGCAAACCCTATCAATTGTCAAGAAAAACGGTTAAATGGGCTACAAAAAAAATCAAATTGGCTACACCTGTACCCTTTTTGGGGAGAACTGTAGCCAATTTTTGAATGGGGTTAATTCTAAAGGCGTAGATGGAAGAATGAAGGGAGGGAATAGCTACTTCGCATTGAGTATTTTAGCGCTGAGGGGGAAAGGGCGAATGAGGAATGAAAATGGCTTGGAAGTGCTGATTGGGTTCATACCAAATGTATGAACGGAGTATGATTTGTCCTTAAAGGAATGATTGACACTGACTATACAATCTCGTTCGCGATCCACTGAGGGTCATGCTACGGCTATGGGTACATCTCCGAACGACGTTAAAGACTCTCAGGAAACGGTTGACAAATCATCAGTCAGCCCCTATAATTTCTCTCTATTTTCAGGTCTACCAGGGGATCCAAAAACGGGAGATAACAGGATATGGGGGAAAGGCGGTGCAACCTTACAGCTAGATCCCAGGGGAGTCTCATCCATAGTCGGTAAAACGGGGGTAGGCTTGACGTAGTGCTGGCGATAAAAATTATGGGAAGCTCCTGTTGACAAAATGCACGAAAACCCGGACAATCGGATAAGACAACTGTTAACCAGTTATTGTAAATGACATTCCGATCCGAATTGATGCTAACACAACCAAAAACTCCTCTCTTATCGACTCCTTGGAATAGTAATATTTCGAGCTGGAAAGAAATCCGCGATCGCCTTCAAACCCCGTTCATCTTGCCCGATGAAGTAGAGTTACACTTAATCCGTCATGCAGAAACCGAAACCAATGCTAAGAATCTGATAACGGGGTCTCAGGATGTGAAGCTGACTGCTAACGGAGAAAAACAGGCAATCGAGTTAGGCAAAAAATTGGATGCAGAATACGATATTGCAATTTCCTCTAACTTAGAACGTAGCCAAAAAACTATCGAGCTAGCAATTGAAAGCGGTCAAGTTCAGGTGAAAAAATTATGGATCGAGGATAAAAGGCTTGATGAAAGAAGTTTAGGAATTCTAGAAGGTCAACCGTTCAAATGGATACCGGAATATGAAGCCGGAGACCTAAATTATGCACCGGATAAGGGAGAAAGTTACGCTGAAGTCTCCCGAAGAATTCTGTGTTTTTTGTTAGATTTAGCAGAGTGGATAGGAAAAAACAAAGCAACGAAAGTTCTGATAAGTGGACACATGGGACCGATGCGAATTATGGTGGGAATTTTAGAGCAGGAAGAGTATGCTAGTCAAGTTTTAGCCTTTTCTTTTCCGAATGCAGAAGTGATAAAATTGAGATGGAGGGCGATAAAAATTCCCGGATTTCTTCACGCAGTCATTTGAGTTCGATAAAGCAGTAAAACAAGGTAAAGTTATGAGTACGATTCCTGAAGAATATCCCTACGATCGTCAGTGGTGCTTGTCCTCCGTGGACATCTCACGATATATGACCATCGAGTACAATTGGGAGGCGTCAAAAAGTCTGATAGCTGACATCAGAGAAGCAATCGCACAAGCGGAAATACATCCGAGGGTTGAAACCATCGCAGCAGCAGGATCCCTAGGAAGAATGGAAGCCTCTCGGGAGGTTTCTGATGCGGACTTAATTATCGTATTGTCAAACGAAACTGACTTGAGTTTGCCGGATGCGGAAAAAGCCTACAATTCAGTCTGGCGTGTTCTCGAACGCCTCAAGATTAATAAGCCAAAACCCACGGGAGTTTTTGCCAAACCCACGAACCAACAACAACTCCTCGACTCGGTAGGAGATGCGAATGAAAGCTATGATGTGTTTGGCAAGCGCCTTCTTTTGATGTTAGAGACTCAGCCAATTTATCGCAATGAAAACTACAGTAAACTCCTGAATATCATTGTAGATAGGTATGCAAAGCAATACGTGCAAGTAGACTCTAAAAAAGAATGGACTTTTCTCCTCAATGACTTAATCCGATATTTCCGTTCCCTGGCTGTCAATTACCAGTGGAGTTTTGATAAAGAAGTCGAAAAATGGCCGCTGCGGAATATCAAGCTTCGCCACAGTCGGCTAATCATGTACAGCGGACTGTTGATGCTCCTGGGAGAAGCAAGTAAAGAGCGTCAAGATAAAGTTGACTGGCTAAAGCAACGGTTAAAAATGACTCCTTTAGAAAGGATAGCATGGGTTTACGAACAAAATCGAGAATGGAACTTCCACCGGATTGCAGGAGCTTATGATGTTTTCCTCTACAATCTTAACAAACAAGAGTTTCGAGACAATCTCAACGTCGATCCAGCCAATCAAGATGATGCGAACACCTATAGGGAAAGATATAAACTTCCTGAGTTTGCATTTTTGAAAGCGAACTCAGATGGGTTAATTGCTGAGCTGTTGCGATTTATCTTGGCAAGGCGGGGAAGTTGGAGTGAAAGATTTTTTGAATATCTAATTTTTTAAGATGGATGAAATCAATCGATATGCAATATTTGCGCTTTTAGATTTTACAAGTAGCCGATGGGTGCGCCACGAGCAATATCGCCTGGCGCGGATAACCCAAAATTACATGGCATTTTGCTTTCCGGTTCATATCACCATCAGAGGAAGATTTCTCGCCACACCAGAAAGGGTAGCCAAAGCCTTCCGGGAAATAAATCCGTCTGTTGCCAAATTGCCAGCAACGATATCGCTGAATCAGCCAATCTACCTTCAACCCGATCTCGCATGGCTTGAGGTAGTCCCTGAGAATCAGGGATATCAGACACTTCGATCGCTGCAGGAGTATTTTGAAGATAGAGTCAGTGGATACGCGATCGCCGATGAAGTTCCTGATTCCCATAAACACGCTGGGTTTCGTCCGCACATAACCCTCGGATGGGGTGTCACGCCAGCAGTTTTTCAAAAATTCCTAGGGTTTCACGTCCCTATTTTGCCGCCAAGTTGCATTGAGTCTTTGGTGCTTGTCCGCTATCCTCTCCACTGGCCTTTAACAGAAGCTGTGAAGATAGAACGAATAGTTCCTTTTCATCATATCAAACCCGATGATATAATTTCAAAAGTGGAATAAAAAAAGCCCGCGTGGGCGGGCGAAAGGTTGCGGAGGGTCGATCGCGAAGCGGATTACACCGTAGCGATCGCCTTGTCGAACTTCATCAAATAGCGGAAAGCTTTAACCACAAACGTGGCGCAGACATAAGGAGAAGAATCGTAGAACGATCGCCAAGCGACAGCCTTATCTTCATCATAGCGATCGCGACGGTTCGGGTGACTATCCAACCAGGCGAGGCGGACCGCATGACCGATTAGCACATCGAGGACGATATATTGCTCGATTTGTAAATCCGGGTTGCGATCGCAAATTGCCGCCAACTCCATCAGGGTTTCGATATTCACCTGGCGATATTCCGGCGCTTGAATCTTATTGAGCAAATGTTCCACCCGCAGGGCGAAATTCTTCTCACCCGGCGTCATTTCCGAGAGAATCAACTCGCTATCCAAGCGGTTGCGCCGTTCCAACTTATCCCCAATCACCAATCCCTTGCAATGGCGCATCACTTCCCATACGCGAGGATAGAACTCCTTGGGAACCCGACAAGCTGCACCATCCAACTGTCGGCGACGATGCCAATTTTCCCCCTTCTCTTGAGGTTCTGCGAGGGAAGCAGACACCACCCAGTCGATATCTTGTTCCGATTTCGTCACCTGGATAGATTCTTGCTGGCGCAGCAGTTGATTCATGCCCGCATAGCCTTCAATCACTTTGTGCAAGCGATTTTTTACTTCAAACGGACTTAACTCCATCAATCGTTCGTAAGCTTCATCCTGAGTTAAATGCAATTCCTGGGCTAACTCGCTAGTCAGCAGCAGGGCCAAATAACTGACGCGCAAGCTGAGCAATCCATCAAATAACTCGGGTTCGGACTTGATTAACAAGCCGACATAGATTAAAATTTCCTGAGTCAAAACGCGATCGCGGATATCCTCGCCGCAGAATTGGCGAATTTTTTCCATAATCTCGGTATGAGACATGGGGCGATGGATTACCGCCGCCTCGCTATATGCCTTACCCACGGTAATTTGCTTTTGACGGACCAGAATATCCGTCACTGCATCAGATAGTCCGATATCCACTTTATTGAGCAACCCCGCCGCCCGACGAACTACTGCCCAGTGGATTTCTTTTTTGCTAGAATTATCCGAGGTCGGTTCAGTGGCGATCGCGGTGGTTTCCGCCGAAGTGCTACAACTTTCCAGACCTTTGCCGGTACCGGCTTTAAAATAGACTTCATTGAGCAAATCTGCCACCGTCACCCGGCGATTCGGACCGCCGAGTCCCGTTTCAAAGTCCAACCCTTCCAACCGACAGAGGGTATGCAGCAACTCGATTTGTTCGTAGAGGTTTTCCGACTGACGCAGGTTGGAGAGCAGTAATTTCAAATCGGTTTCGCACTCTAAGCAAAATTCTTCCAAATTGCTTAAGGGTTTATTTTTCTCCGGATGATAGGCTAAGAAATAACACACCGGTTCGGCATTTTTCACCGCCGATTCTTTAAACTCAAAATCATGGAGGAAATCGATCCGTTCCATGCTACCGGTGAACATCAGTTGATTGAGCCGTCCGAGTTTAACCGGGGTTCCCTCACAATTGCCATCGCGCAATTCGTTCATCAGTTCGAGTAATGCGGGCAAAAATCCGCCGCCACTCCCGTCGGTTTCTAACATGGCATGGGTCAGCAGCAGGGTCATGGTGGGTCGTCCCACACCGTGACCGCCAATTTGGGGATAGCGCCACCAATGGCGATGAATGTAGGCCAATTCGCTTTTAATTTGCGAGACCAAGAAATGATAGTCTAGTGTGAGGTAAAATTCTTGTTGGTCGAGGAAAGAGGGCAGAAACACGATGGTTTCGCCGCGAATGCGAAATATATTTGAGGTAATTAAACTTCGCAAGCGGCGAATCGGGCGTCCGGTGAGACCGAGTTTGTCGTTGCGCCCGATTTGTTGGTAAACATTGGATAGTTGTCGCGCTTGTCGCACTTGGATAGGTTCGACTTCGGCTGGGGTTTGGGTGGCAATGCCGCGATCGCTCAGTTCGGTTTGCAAGGCTTCATCTTCCGCCAGCAGGGCGATTTGCACCACCGGTTTGCGCCCTCCGATGGGATGGCGATGACGTCCGAGGGGGTCGAGTTCGCCGCGATCGAGCAAGCCTTCATCTAACATCAAGCCGAGGAAATACAAGCTCTGCGCCCACACTAAAGGTAAATTTTCGTTGGGCTGGCGGGGCTGAGAGAGCGGATTTTCCCGTTCTGCTTCGATCCGCTCTTCCGGTACGTAATACACCTCCGGCAGCAATTTAAACCCATTCCATTCCACCACCAAGGATTCGAGACGCTCTTTATACTCCTGAATTTGAGGGCGATCGCCGCGAAACAGACCATCGAGCAGAAAATACGTGAAAAATAAAGGCCATTCACATTCGATATGTTCGAACTGCTTCAGTTCCCAGGGTTCGTAATGCAGGCGATCGGTATCTTCCAAAACCGTTTGATGTCCGTCGCGCAAAAATCGCTTGCACCCATATTTTCCTTGTAACTTTTCGACGATTTTGCGACGGGTTCGTTCGGCTAACTGTTTGTCTTCTACCGCAAACGCCGGAAAGGTCAAGACGCTCAATAACGCCGCATCCACTTCTTTCGAACTCGATTCCCGGGGCAATAAAGATTCCAGGGTCGTGCGGGCGCGGGCAATTTCGTCCGCCATCACGTGAATCACCGAGGACTGAGACCCCTGCATTCCAAACAGATTCACTCCGTTAATTGCTTCTAACGCCGCTAATGCCATTCCCACAGAAGAGGCATTCAGTTCCGGGTTTCCTTTATTAATTTTATTCCCCCGTTCCCAGATGCCATAGTCTGGGGTGCGGTATGCCCGTCCGATATAGTACACCAAATTTTGGATGAAGTTGACTTCATCGATGGTGTAGATGATTTTTAACCCGGAAACGGTCATCTGCGCCAACATTAATAAGTACAGGGAGGTGGCGTCAAGCTGCAGATGACCCCACTCTTCATCGCCCACTACCGTATCGCCGGTTCGGGTGTCGAATTTGGCGTGCAAGCTGTCGAGGAGGGATTGGGTTTGCTTGAATTTTTCGACTTTTTCCGATTGACGCATCATGCTGTAAAGCAGTCCGCGCATCAGCTTGACGGTACTGTGCTCTAGTTCGTAGGTGCGCCCTTGCACGTCGTCGATTTTGCGGTAGGCGATCGCCAGTCCCCAAACGGCGAGAATGCTATAAACGTTGTCTCGTACCCAGGCGTCGGTGTAGTCTCCGTGGGCGTTGATGGCGGTACTGGCGGGTAGTAATCCAGTAATGGGATTTTGGCGCGCTAGGATAATCGCGTGGATTTGCTGGTAGTAAAAGTCTAAACGAGGTTGACGTTCGGAAGCTGTTAAGGACATAGGAGTGTTGAATGGTTAACGAGATTCAATAGAATGGGGGATGCAATCGAGAAAGGCGGGCAAAAGCTTCGGCGATGCTTGTTAGCATGGAATGGGTGGGAAAGCCCAGGCTTCCCGAATTGCCTTAGTCATCAAATGATAACAATTTAAGCGGCATTTGGGGAAGGCAGTGGGTGGGCGATCGCGGACGAAAGTCGCGCATTTTGGCGCTAGGGAGTAAGCACAAGCCAAGGTTATGAGCCTACAGCGCGATCGCTGCCGTCATCCCTTGACAAAACTTTATAAAAATTCCCTGGATTTTTTCCAAATCTTTAATTAAACTCCGACAAATCGTATTAGTATTAAAATATGCTGAAGAACTAAATCCGTCAAGAAACGCAGGCGGGTTAGAGAGTGTTGCTACAACACCGTTCGAATTCAAGAGGTGACGATTATGTCTTACCAAGCCAATCAAAACAAGTCCCCCTTCGTCAGAATTGTCTATTCTAAGGTGAAGGTCAACGGAAAAATCGAATTGGTGCCGATGGAGTTATATGCGGATGGCACGGTCAAGCGCAGCGCATAGCATCGGCCCAGTGGCGCAAGTACGCCCTCGCACTGTTTTGACGCGATCGCATTTCCCCAGCTTACTGACTACTCGGGACGGGCGCTCGGTTTCCTCACCCAACCGGGACAATGACCCATCGAACTATCTCAGTCGCGACCCCAGAAGTTCGCCCGGTCCTCTCCCCAACCGATCGCCCTAACGTCGCGCGATCGCAATTTGCTTCGCAAAAATGAATCCCTGCCTGCATGGGTTTATACTTTACCTCCGTGCTGGCAGATTTTGCACGTCCGATATATACTTAATATAGCACGAACCTTCGCTTCCGGGGTTCCGGGATGGGCGATCGGCACCCACCCCCACCATCCCTCCCATCCCAGAACCACCAAAATCCAAAAGACCAAAAAAAATTCTCCCCCTTCCTTGCGCGACGCCAAAGATTCTGGATAATAGGGGAGGGCATTTTCTGGTCAAAGAGAGGGTTATGTCGCAAATAGCAGAAAAACTGGTCCTATTCGGACTTCCGGTTCATATCTTCGAGAATTATTTGCAGTGGTTGCACCAGCGCCTCAGACAGCAACAAGGCACCCATGTGGTGACGCTCAATGCCGAAATGGCAATGCAGGCGCGGGAAAACGAAGCCTTAAACCAAATCATTCATCAAGCGGATTTAGTGATTCCCGATGGGGCGGGGGTCGTTTTTTATTTTTTCCTGCACGGTCACAAAATTCGCCGATCGCCGGGTATCGAACTGGCAGAATCATTGCTGCGGGGGGTGGGAAGCACTGACCAATCCTATCCGGTGTTTTTCTTTGGCGGAAAACCAGGCGTCGCCCAAACCGCCGCGCGAAAATGGCAACAGCAATTTCCCCAGTTGGCGATCGCCGGGGTCGCGCATGGTTACATCTCCCCAGAAGAAGAAACCGAACTGCAGCGCACCCTGCAGCAACAGCAACCGCGCATCATTTTCGTCGGGTTAGGGGTTCCGCGCCAGGAATTCTGGATTGCCAAACATCGGCACCTGTGTCCCGATGCCCTTTGGGTGGGCGTGGGCGGAAGCTTTGACATTTGGGCGGGAGAAAAAGCCCGCGCCCCATTGTGGCTACAAAAAATGCAGATGGAGTGGGCCTACCGACTCTATCAAGAACCCTGGCGCTGGCGCAGGATGCTGGTGCTACCGCAGTTTGCCTGGGTGGCGACCCTCGCCGCCATGCGCGGAACCGCTAGGAATTGAGGGGGAAAACAACCGGGGGGGGAGGCGTTCCCGCCTGGGGGGAACGAGGCATTGCAGAATATTAATTCTCAATTGTTAATTCTCAATGCTTCATTCTCCCGCGCCGCTTGTTGTTCGCGGATGCGATCGAGACTGCCGGTGGGAATGGAAGCGATGAGCGATCGCGTATAATCCTTTTGCGGGTCGCGGTAGATGCGTTCCGCCGCATCCAGTTCTTCGATTTTGCCTTGGTTCATCACCATAATGCGATCGCTCATAAACTTCACCACGCTCAAATCGTGAGAAATAAAAATATAAGTGAGACTAAACTCCTCCTGCACTTCCTTGAGCAAATTCAACACCTGCGCCTGCACCGACACATCCAACGCCGACACCGACTCATCACAAATAATAAACTTCGGATTCAGGGCCAAAGCGCGGGCAATACAGACCCGTTGTCGCTGACCGCCAGAAAACTCGTGGGGATAGCGATTCATCAACTGAGCGTTTAATCCCACCCGTTCCAACAAATAAGCCGCTCGTTCCCGACGTTGCGATCGCGAACCCCCCACCTGGTGAATGTTCAGCGGTTCCATCACCAACGCGCCGATATTCATGCGCGGATTGAGAGAACTAAACGGATTTTGGAAAACAATTTGCATCTGTCGGCGGATCGAGCGCAAGTCCCCCTCATCCATCCGGGCAATATCTTGGCCATCAAACCAAATCTGACCGTTACTCGGTTCCACCAATCGCAGTAACGTGCGCGCCAGAGTCGTTTTCCCGCATCCCGACTCTCCCACCAAACCCAGGGTTTCCCCCCGATACACCGCAAACGACACCCCATTCACCGCCATCACATAGCGTTTCGTTTGACCGAACACCCCGCGTATGGGGAACGCCACTTCCAGATTTTGCACCTCCAGCAAAGGTTCCTGCTGCTGCAGGCGGGTTAGCCGTTGCTCGATTTGCTCCGGCGAGACTTCCGCCACCATCTCCGCCGATGGTTCCGGGGTCGGCGTTTCGCCCTCGGTGTCTTCCGCTCTCGCATCCTCCGACACTTCCGCCGCGCCGGGAGATTTGGCGCGAATTTCCGGTTTCCCCTCAGCGGTGGGCACCACTTCCATAAAATCAGACACCGTGGGAAGATAGACCAAGCGGCGTTCCGGTTGCGGGCGACAGGCCAACAATCCTTTGGTGTAGGGATGCTGCGGATTGGAAAAGATTTGCCACACCGAACCGGTTTCCACGATTTGACCTTGGTACATGACCACCACCGTATCGGCGATTTCGGCGATGACGCCCAAGTCGTGGGTGATGAACATCATCGACATGCCCCGGCGATCGCGCAACTCGCGCAACAACTGCAAAATCGTCGCCTGCACCGTCACATCCAGGGCCGTGGTGGGTTCGTCCGCAATCAATAGGGTGGGGTTGCAAGAAATCGCCATCGCAATCATCACCCGCTGAATCTGACCCCCAGACAATTCGTGGGGATAGCGCTTCAGGATGGCCAGTTTTTGCTGATTGATCTGCGCCATGATTTCCCGTTCTGTGGCGCTAGGGGGCAGATCCACCGTTTCGCGCAATTCTTCGTCACTCGGGAGGAGTTTCACCTCTTGCAAACTCGCCACCGCCTGTCGTCGTGCTTGCTTTTCCGAGACGTTTTGGTGCAGTAAAATCGCTTCGGTGAGCTGAAAGCCGATATTATAAACTGGGTTGAGGGAACTCATCGGTTCCTGGAAAATCATCGATACCCGTCCGCCGCGATAGTGCTGCTTCGCTTGCGGCGGGAGTTTCAAGAGATTGACTGGTTCTGTGGCGGGGGCGTCCCGAAACCAGATTTCCCCTCCCGCAACAAACCCGGGGGTGGGGACTAGTCCCATCACCGCCAGGGAGGTGACGGATTTGCCAGACCCGGATTCGCCGACGATGCCCAGGGTTTGGCCGCGTGGCACCTTAAAGGAGATGTCCTCCACGGCGCGAATCAGCTTTTCGTCGGTTTTGAATTGGACTTTCAGGTTGCGAACGTCTAGAACGGTGTCAGTCATGGAAGGTTTGCACGACGGTTAAGGTGATTTTAACAGGGTCTTCGGTTGATTTTGGTAAAATCTGCTGTGGTTTTTGGGGAAAACTGTATCTGCACCCGAGGCGATCGCCTTTTTTCTCTTTACAGAAGTGTAGCAGATTTTTGGCTGGCCAATGGTTTGTTTGTTTGGGGAGTTTGGCGGCATTTCCCGCGCACCCCCGCGAACCGAACGGGGCGCTCAACCCTAGAGTGGTTCTAGGATGGTGGCGGTGCGAGACCCCGGGATATCTGCGGGCATTCGGCGATCGCACGAATTGCTGACGCGAATGCGATCGGGATTGATGTTGTCGGGTAAGCTATTTTCTAGTTCTTGGATCCCCTGGTCGCGCACCGGGCGCTAGATGCGATGGGTGGCCTCTATTGCGTTGGCATTGCTGGGTATCGCGCTACTCTGGGCAATGGTGGGGCAATCTCTAGGGTTCCCCATGTGCTGTGCTTTGGCGATCGGCATTACTCCACCAGCGGCGATCGCTACGGTACAAGCGGTAGAAACGATTATTTTTTTCAAAACCATAAGAGTGCTTCTAATTTAATTCGATTATTATCTTTTTGTGAGTCAATCGCCTCACTATATTTTTCAGTCGAGGAATTTCAGCACGGGTATATTTATTCCGGCTGAGCGATATTACGCCAACAAAAAGCCTGCAATTTCAATCGCCCGTTTTCGTCAATTCGTCACTGGTTAACTCGTTCTCAGGCTTCAGCCGAAGCACTTTCTCACAGTAAAGTGATATTTTCTAATGGGGTTGGTGCCCCGGTCTTTATTGTGAGAAAGCGCCCGGAATTGAGTGGCGGGGGTCACGCAACCCACTTAAAAGTATAAACTAGTGAGACACTGCGGTGGGCGGAGCGAACCCGTAGCGGATGCCGATCGCCCCGGGGAGGGATCGGAATAGACTGGCTCCTTCATTACCCCGAAGAGGGTTCCACTTGATGCTCGATCGCATTGAGTAAATTGATAATTTGCTGATGCAGGGGGTCCACCTTGAGAAATGCTTCGGTTGCGGCAGCAATGTTGCCTGACCGCTTCAGCAGCACCACTTGTCTCACGGTATCGTGAAGTTCGGCATGGATGCGGACCAATTCTTTCATTTCTGCGATCGCCCCATATTTCGCCAATCCTTGGGAATCAATCCAGCGACCCAACTTGCAATCGTGGTGACACATCACCTCTGCTTCGGTGAGGGTCTGTTGCCCTTTCAAAAACAGCCGCAGCTTCAAATTCCAGATTTGATGTTGCGCTTTGGCGAGAGAAAAATCAAACATTGGCTCAGCACGGTTAAACAGCTCAAATCATCTCAAAAAATTGTATCTTTTATTACCAAAACCTGCCAAATGGCTAAACCAGAGTTTTCCCTCATCCAACCGATTTTACCCATGAAAAACAGAGGATAAATACTGGTTCACCCTCTGTAGTTATTTATTGGACAGCATCGCTTAGGAGTGGATTCAGTCAAAGAATCAGTCGAACCCTTTCCAACGGCTTAAGTTATTTCATACCCTACCGAAAGGGTTCGATGCTCTGCATCCCTGTGCAGGTAGAGCTGTGAAGAATGGGAGATTTTCTCTCAGAGGGCACCGGGAATCAGAATCGAGCTGTCTCCCGATGCCTCCTGACCCCCCATCAACTGGGGGGAGTGGCGCAGAGGCGAGGAATTTAATTAAGCATCATCCAAAGCCACCACACCGGGCAGTTCCTTGCCTTCGAGCAATTCGAGACTGGCACCGCCCCCGGTAGAAATGTGGCTCATTTTGTCACCCAAGCCCACTTTTTCCACCGCCGCCACGGAGTCGCCGCCGCCGATGATAGTGGTGGTGCCTTTGGGGGTGAGTTCGGCGAGGGTATGGGCGATCGCCTCAGTGCCTTTGGCGAATTTCTCGAATTCAAACACGCCCATCGGCCCATTCCAAATCACAGCCTTGCAATCTGCTAAAGCCTCTTGGAACATCTTCACCGAATCCGGACCGATATCCAACCCCATCCAATCATCGGCAATGCTATTCACCGACACGGTTTTGGACTCCGCATTGGCATCAAACTTATCCGCCACCACCACATCTTGAGGCAGCAACAAACTGACACCGCGTTCTTTTGCCTTCTTCTCCAAGGACCGCGCCAACTCCAGCTTGTCCTCTTCCACCAAAGACTTACCCACGCTCAACCCTTGCGCTTTCAGGAAGGTAAAAATCATCCCCCCACCTAACAGCAGTTTGTCGCATTTCTCCAGCAGGGTTTCGATGACGCCGATTTTGCTCGACACCTTGGAACCGCCGATAATCGCCGCCAGAGGACGCTGGGGATTTTCAATCGCCCCTTTGAGATATTGCAGTTCTTTCTCCATCAAATAGCCCCCCACGGAAGGACTCAGGTGGTGGGTGACGCCCTCAGTGGAGGCATGGGCGCGGTGGGCAGTCCCGAAAGCATCATTCACGTACATATCCGCCAAGGATGCCAGCTTTTTAGCAAATTCCGGGTCGTTTTTCTCTTCCTCGGCGTAGAAGCGGACGTTTTCTAACAACGCCACTTGGCCGTTTTCCAGAGTTCCGATGGTTTTCTGGACTTCTTCGCCAATGCAGTCATCGCATTTGACCACTTCTTGTCCGAGGAGTTCGCCGAGGCGCTTGGCAACTGGGGTCAGGCGCAGCTTGTCTTTCACTTCTCCTTTGGGACGTCCCATGTGACTCGACAGGATGACTTTCGCCCCCTTGTCTTTTAGGTCCTGAATGGTCGGCAAGGCGGCGCGGATCCGGGTATCATCGGTGATGTTGCCCGCGTCATCTAAGGGTACGTTAAAGTCAGCGCGGACGAGTACCCGCTTGCCGGATACCTCTGAGGCTGACAAATTTGCTACAGTTTTCTTGGGCACGAAGATACCTCCTATTGTTGGCGTTTTTTGGTCTAATTTCTAGAAAATCGGCGTGTCACCGTTGGATTTAATTTCTGCGCTTGACGCAGTGTTCCAAAGTCAACTCGCGCTTCTAGAGCGCGTCTGCATCCGATGGACCTGCATCCATCCGGAAAGTTAGACGTAAACATTTTATCGTTGAGTGTGTCTGAAACACGGCTGTTATGTTTAAAACTGTTTTATTTCCTCTCGATGGCACCCGCGAATCCCGCGAAGCGGCGGATACGGTGGTCAAGATGGTGAAAAATTTTAACGCGCGCTTGGTCTTGCTGTCGGTTCGGGAAGTGGCGGTGGAAGGAGAAGAACCGCCGCCGCCCGATCGCGTGATGAGTCCGGAGGCGATCGCGGAATTGCTCAAAAATGCTCGCGCCATGTTCTCTCAACAGGGCATTGAGGCGGACACCATCGAACGCGAGGGCAAACCGGCGTTTGTTATCTGCGATGTGGCGGATGAAATGGACGCCGATTTGGTGATTATGGGCTGTCGTGGGATCGGTTTGACTGAGGAAGGTCTCGCCGATAGCGTCACCAACCGGGTGATTAACCTGGCTCCTTGTCCGGTGTTAATCGTCCCCTAGTTTTCTCGGAACTTACCCATCACCTTCACGGGTAGGGTGGCCAATGACTTGCCCACCCTACCGCTACTCTACCCCCCCTTGATTTTCCATGACGACTCCCCCTATCCAGTGGTATCCCGGCCATATTTCTAAAGCGCAACGGCAATTGAAGGAACAGCTTAAGCTGGTTGATGTGGTTCTGGAAGTGCGCGATGCGCGCATTCCCCGGGCAACTCATCACCCCCAGGTTCCGCAGTGGGTGGGCAGCAAACCGCGCGTGCTGGTTATCAATCGCTTGGATTCCATTTTTCCCGCTTTGGCCGATCGCTGGGATGCTTGGTTGCGCGATCGCGGTGAAGTCCCTTTTTTCACCAATGCCCAAGATGGCACTGGGGTGAAGGAGGTGGCAAAAGCCGCTCAGTCGGCGGGGGTTGAGGTCAATCAACGGCGTCGCGATCGCGGCATGCGCCCTCGCCCGGTCCGCGCTGTGGTTATCGGTTTCCCCAATGTGGGCAAATCCGCTCTGATCAATCGCTTGCTGGGGCGTCGCGTGGTGGAAAGCGCCCGCCGCCCCGGCGTCACTCGTCAACTCCGCTGGGTTCGCATCTCTAAATCCCTCGAACTCCTCGATTCCCCTGGCGTGATTCCGGGTAAGTTAAAAGACCAATATGCCGCCCTCAAATTGGCAATCTGTGACGATATTGGCGAAGCGGCTTACGACAATCAGCGCGTGGCGGCGGGAATGGTGGAAATCCTCGGCGAAATCGAGGTGGTGGGGGAAGGATGGGTGCCTTCGCAACCGTTACGCTCTCGCTACGAACTGGATCCGACGACGATGAGCGCCGAAGATTATCTGCACGCTTTGGCTGAATCTCGCTTTCAAGGAGATGTGGAACGCACCGCCCGCCAATTGCTAACCGATTTTCGCAAAGGATTGTTAGGACAAATTCCCCTAGAATTACCCCCATCGTTTGGAGACTTTCCAGAAGGGTAATTTTTTAAAAGCAACTCGATTCAGCAGCGGTTTTCTCTGGATTAAGCCCCCCCACAAGCCAGCCAATCTTTGTAATCCATCACCACACCGGCCACTTTTTCCAGAGAAACGCTGTATTTATTACTCAAGGAAACCAAAGTTTCTTCGTAATTGGAATTCGTTTTTAAAGGACGGTGAGTGGCGAGATATTCTTCTAGAATCTTCTCGATTTTCGGTTCTTTGACTTTATATTTAATAGCCAGCAAAATCAGTCGTTCTTTAATTTTTTTACTGGTGGACTTTCCCGAGAGATACGCTAAATGAGTGGGGGGGTCTTCCGACACCTGGGGGGGGCTGACCCCGGCGAGACTCGCTTGGGTGGTTTGTGTAGGCGATTGTTGTTCTACCGCCGCTTTAGGGGGTTTCTCATTAGGGGAATGGAGAATGGCTCCACATCCATACAAGGTAAAAATGACCAAACATAAAAATAAGATTCGTTTCATGGGGAAATCGCGCTTTCTTAGATTGTTACATTTTATAAAGCCTGCAACGCTCTCAGGCAAAAGAGGCTATACCGTTCGATTCTACTCGATTGCTGCCCGTCTGGCAAGGCTTTTTGGTCAAGAAGAGTCAGGCAACTGGGGAACAAGGCACAAAACGGCGAGGGGGAGATTAATTGCTGAAAAAAGTAAAATAGCCCCCATAGCGGGAGAGACCCACCCCAACCTCCTTCTCGACGGCATTTTTATATATTGTCGTTTTTATACAAATAATAATTCGCCTAGGTTGTGGAGGCTGAGGCTCGATTTCAATTACCCCAACGGGCAGTCGTCACACAGTGTGTAAAAGCGGTGGCAATCCGGAGGGGGGATTGCTCCTTCCCAGACTCTGCTCCCTAACAGAATAAATAGGTTGGAACTTTATCCCCTGTTTGGAGTAGCTCGTTATCCGATCGCCATTGCTAAATCCGCATTCGGCGCGATAAACACTGCATTTTGAACCGTGAGGGAATCCATATTTTGCACGATGCCGAGGGTGTTGCCATTAGGCAGTTGAATCAGGGTATCGTTGCCGGAGGGATTGAATTGCAAATCCGGGAGATTGACGGCACCGACAATGCCGATGCGATCGCCTTGCGCGACAGTCAAATCCACAATGCGATCGCCATTTAATCCTTGACCCACAGCAGTATCCACGCGGAGTAAAAACGTATCCGCCCCGGCATTTCCGGTAAGGGAGTCGAAACCAAAATCTCCCACTAAATAATCGTTGCCGTTACCGCCGGTTAAGGTATCGTTTTCTTGTCCGCCGCGTACAAAATCATCGCCATCGCCGCCATCTAGGTTATCGTTGCCGCGATTTCCATTGAGAATATCGCCATCGCTGCCACCGAAAATAACATCGTTATCTCTGCCCCCTCGGAGAAAATCGAGACCTGCTTCGCCGGAGAGGGTATCGTTACCTTGGTTGCCGTTTGCGATATCATTGGCAGGAGAACCGGTAATGCGATCGTTGCCAGAAAATGCCCGCACGCCACTGGGGGTTTGTTGCGTCATTTCTGGGGTGAGGGCGATCGCATCATCCCCTGGTGAAAAGTCAGTAAATCCCAGGGGAAGCGTGGAATAGTTGATAAAATTGAGAAAGTCATTGAGGGCGTTTAGATTGCCAATGATACCCGAGGTTCGAGTGGAGAGTGCGCCGTCGGTGACTTCTGCAGCAGCAATGCGATCGCCTCGTTCGATGGTATCGATCGCCTCCAACCCCGAAGTGATGTATCCGAACACCGCATAACTGCCATCTAACTGCGGCAAATCATCCAGCGCAAAATAAAACTGCGAAGATGCCGAATTGGGTGACAAACTGCGCGCCATCGCCACCGCGCCGCGCCTGTGCGGTAACTCTGGGGCAAGTGCGATGCCTGCATCCTGGAAGGTTTCCCCGTAAACGGGTGCCGCGAAACCTTGCGGTTTGATTTCTAAGGGAATGTTGCGGGGTTGGTTGGTAGCGGGGTCGATAAAACCGCCGGTTCCCAATTGGTTTTGCGGCACATTCGGATCTTTGCTTTGCGGATCGCCCCCTTGCACCACAAACGGTTCCGGTTCGCGCACGATCCGGTGAAAGGACACGCCATCATAAACGCCGCGTTCCACCAAATCCACAAAGTTTCCCGCAGTAATCGGTGCATCCGTGCCATTGACGTTGATGGTAATGGGAGTTCCATTCATCACCATCACCACCGTTGCGTTACTACCTATCAGAGGGAAGGGTTCCATTTTTCCGTGACTTGCAATGTACTGGTTTGCTTTTATTATGCGGGATTTGGGGCATGTTTTGCCGAAATTTTTCGCCCACTCGTGCAAGATTCACGGGAAGGTGGAAAAGGGCACTCTGGGTTGTGAGGTGAAGCGATGGGACGGTTTTGAGGCGCGATCGCCCAATTTCTAGCCAAATTCTCCCTCTGGGGATAAAATTTCCGCCTTTATCTGTGGGCAGGATTCGAGCTTTAACATAATAAATTGCCAATTAGTAACTCTTGTCGCCCCTTCATTCCGATCCCCAGGTGGATCCGGCATGACCATCGGGGGGCGATCGCTTGTCCCAACTGGCAATTTAACGCCCGATTATTCTCCAGTAAACAAACAATAAACTCGGGAGAAACACAGCAAGGCAGCAAAGCATATTTGCTTGAAAGTTGTATCGGCTTTTGATGTTTTACCAGATATAATATCGAGGTTTAAGGAATACCTGTAAAAAGCATTATTACTCGGCGTCAGCGCAGGATTGCCGGGTATCGGCGCGATTTTCATCGCTTATTATTCTGTAATCGTTTCCGTCTATAAAGCATGTAAAATTCCTCGACCGAGGTGATAGGCAAAATTCACCGGAACCGCATTGCCAATTTGTTTGTACTGGGAATTTATGCCACCGATAAACTCCCAATCATCGGGAAAAGATTGAATTCTGGCATACTCCCTAACGGTGAAAGGTCGGGTTTCTTCCGGATGACAGCGTTCGGTTTGTTTTTGGGAAGGGGAAGTTGTCAGGGTCAAACTTGGCTCATCCCAAGAAATTCGGCGAGCTATGCCCGTTTTACCCCCACTTAAATAGTAGTTTTTCATCATATAGCTTTTTTGGATTTCTTCCGGCAAATCTCGCCAGCACCCTCCAGGCGGAACCAACGCTAAGACAGCCGCTTTTTTCGGGCTGTATTTCACCCCGTCAGAAGGAGGAACATCTTTCAAAGCATCTGTGAGGGTCAGAATTTTTGGGGAAGGTTCGGGATATTGAAAGCGAATGTTATGGCGAGTTCCAATAATGATGACTCTTTCTCGCTTTTGGGGGACATCGTAGTTTACGGCATTGAGTAAGCGATACTGAACCTGGTATCCGAGAGATGCTAAAACCGAGAGAATGGCTTCTAAAGTTTTGCCGTTTTGATGGCTAATTAAACCTCGGACATTTTCAGCCAGAAAAAGTTTGGGTTGCACTTGTCGAACGCAACGAGCAAACTCATAAAAAAGAGTGCCCCGGGTATCTTCGAGACCTAACCCTTTGCCAGCATAGCTAAACGCTTGGCAGGGAAATCCACCTGTTACCACATCTGCACTCATGCCTGCAAATGACACTCGAGAGATATCTGAATGAATGACATTCCAGTGCGAGCGGTTGTGTTGTAGGGTGGCTACGGCATCTTTGTCAATTTCAATTAATGTTTTTGCTTTTAATCCGGCTTTTTCCAATCCCAGTGCTAAACCGCCTGCCCCAGCAAACAGTTCGATAACTGTTGTGGTGGGGTTCTGGGGGATTGTCTCCGGTGGAGGAGTGTAGGGGAGATCTGGAGGGTCGAATAAATTGAGTTGCGTGTAACTAGCAGTTGCCATGAGTGCTCTTTTAAATCGCAAGTTGGGAATGGGAGTTAGTTCGCTACATTCATTTAAGCAGGGAATTAGGGAATAGTCAATTTTGCCAAATTAGCTAAGTTATAATTTGGCGGATGCCAAGTTTGAGAAAACCACAGATAAAACTGTAGATATGCAGGCGGAACATCGGGATATTTTAAGGCGAATCGCATTGGTAATTGCCCTAGGCGATCGCTGCCAAATAATCCCGAACCCGCGATGCCGCTTCCGGGGCGTAATCTGCCCAAACTTGCTCCGCCGCCGCGTCAAACGCCTGGCGATCGCGACGATTGAGCGCCATCAGCGCCCCCACCAGTTCTCCCGCGTCATACAAAGGCACTGCCAAAGCAGTGGTAATTCCCAACGATTGTGCCCAATCCTGTCGCACTCGCGGATCCCCCTGTGTCTGACAGACTAATACCGGATTGTTGCCGGCAAACGCCGTACCGCACAACCCGGAAGTTGCCGACGCCCCGCGTTTCCCCCGGATTGCCTCAGCATATTTGCCCAAGGCGGCGGCATAGTGGACGATTTCGCCGTCAGATTCGGCGATCGCCACCACCACAGTTTCCGCATGTACCAATTCCATCGCGCGATCGGCGATTTGCTGCAATATTGGGTGCTGCTGAGTCTCCATTGTCTCCTCCTTTCGGGTAACACACCACTGCGAAGAGGAGCCTCAACAGACTCCTCTTGGCTATTCATTTTAGCGAGAGGTTGCGGTTGCTTCCCTCAAGTGGCGATCGCGGTTTGCCCTCCGTTTTGACAAAGGTGCTGCCATCAACAGGATTTTATTCAGCAATCCGGGGGCGATGCGATTGCACCACACTGCCAAATGACTTTGCCACCCCACCAAAATTTCCGGCGAGTCTTTCTCCAAACCTGCCACCAGCGCCTTTGCCACCTCCTGTGGCGTCATCGGTACCACCCAGCGAAACAAGTCGAGATTTCTCACCATATCCGTATCCGTCAGGGTGGGTAGCAACGCCATCACTTTAATGTTATGTGCTGCCAATTCCCCGCGCAACGCTTGGGTGAAGCCTAAAATCGCGAACTTAGTTGCCGAGTAGGTAGACATTGTGGGAGCAGCCACTTTTCCCATCAAACTCGATACATTGACGATCGCCCCCGACTTTTGGCTTGCCATGCGTTTGGCGATCGCGCGGGTGATTTCGTACATTCCCATGATATTCAGGGAGAGTTCTTCTTGTACTTTGGGGGAACTCGACTGTAAAAACGGGGTTTGGTGTGCCACCCCAGCGCAATTAATCAGCAAGTCAATCGGACCATAGGACCGCCATGCTTGGGCGATCGCGATATTCACATCCGCCGACTTGGTGAGATCCAGCGCCAGGGTTGCCACTTGCACGCCCCGTGCTTCGATTTCCCCTGCCACTTCGGCCAATTTTTTGCGATCCCGGGCCACTAAAATCAACCGACTTACACCTTGTTCCGCAAATTCCAAAGCGATCGCGCGCCCAATGCCACGAGAAGCGCCAGTAATCAGAGCAATTTTTCCTTGAATTATCATCCTCAAAACCTCCATAAATCAGCTCTCATCCCACAACGATTCGGTACTGAGGCGATAGTTTTCTCACACCCTAAATTCTCAGCACGCCGCCCGCAAGATCGGGACGTCTTGTTGCACAGATGAGACAAGTGCAGTGAAATTAAACTTGTCCGAATCAGACCAAACTCGGTAATTTTGTCGTTGGTTATTTGTCGTTTGTCATTTGTCCTTTGTCATTTGTTCTTTGTCCTTTGAAGGAGTACCAATGACCAATGACTATTGACCAATGACCAATGACTATTGACTATTGACCAATGACCAATGACCAATGACAATTGACCAATTTTTGCCAATGAACCTCTTTCTTCTATACATACCCGAAACGGGTTGTCCGTGAATTTTTTGCCAAACGATAGGTTTGGGTATCCAGACGATGGAGAGGCGATTGAGTTTCCGACGCGAAGTTTCTCCCGGCGTTCAAAAACATCAACCCAGCAATTTCTCAGGCATCCTTAAAATGCCTTGAAACAGAAGGATTGGAGAACATAGCTGGTGGTCACACCTCGAATCAATCTGTTACCAAGCCAACCGAATCGATGTAGAGCATAGTGGGTACATCTCCTAGATAAGAGCATAGAGCGGACTTACCCCATACACACCTTAGCAGGTAAATCAAGCGATTGCAACATTTTTTCATAAAATTTTGTTTACATTTCTTAACATGACCCACAACTATTGTCTTATAAGGGTTATAGCCGCTAGGGGAGTAGGCTAGCTGTGACTGAGATCGCCCTTAAACTGCGATCGCCTGCTGGGTGAGTCCTCACGGCGTGCAGCTAACTACCGTAATAATACGGAGATTGTTTCCGTAAAATTACCCGGTGCCAATTTCTAGAGTGGGTCACAGAGGGGTCCTTGTGCCGTTTCCGGAACCTCAATTGTATTAATGGTAACCGCAAAACTGTTGCCAAGCAAAAATCCCATGTTTGCTAGCCCTGTATGGGTTCCAATAAAAAAGGGCGATGGGGGATACAACTAAAACTTATGAAAGGAAAAGCAAACAGGGAGAAGAAAGGAAAGAGCGCCTATTTTCAGAGTAAAAAACCGGGGCGATCGCCACGATCCCCGGTAGGGAGTGCGGAGAAAAGCAAGCACAAAAGATAAACTGGCCAACCTGGGATCGCACTCACCCGCTTGCCTGCGGGAGTGACGGTGGGTGCCCGACAGATGGAAGTCAAAGCGATCCCGACCCCCTAGCGCCAAAGACAGCCGCCATGTATGCTGATGACACGACATTTATTCCGTGGAATTGAGACCCGACTATGGATCGAGAGCAAAGACGCGCCTATTGGCGTGCCAACAAAGCCTTAATTCGGAATCTGTTACTCGTGTGGGCATTCGTGTCCCTAATTTGCGGCATTTTGCTAGTCGAACCCCTGAACAACTTTCAGATTGGACAAGTCCCCTTGGGATTTTGGATAGCGCAGCAGGGGTCAATTTATGTGTTTGTGGTGCTAATTTTCATTTATGCCATCGCAATGGACAAACTCGATCGCAAATACGACATCCACCGGAGAGATTAGATTATGTCCGTAGAAGCTTGGACCACCCTATTTGTTTTAATTTCATTTATTCTGTATCTTTACCTTTGGCTACATTTTGAGCGTAAAATTTTATGGACTCGATCCGTGGTTTTTCGGTATTTCTGCGGAAGGCATTGGTACCGTGGGCATGGTAATTAACTTTGCAGTGACCTTGGTCGTGTCGCGCCTGACCCCGCCACCGCCCCTCGAAATTCAGACGATGGTGGACATGCTGAGATCGCGGCTGAGACGAACCCATAGCGCTGGAAGAAATGGACCAAGACCATCTGGATTAACAGGGGTAGGAAACTCAGCGCGAGGGATGGGCGAAGCGAAAAATCGCCCATTTTTCATTCGGGGTGTAAGGTTAACGCAATACCAATCCGGCGATCGCCGACGCCTGGATCTGGAGTCGGATGGATGGGAATCAAAGCAACACTGTAAAATTTTGGGGAGAGCGAGAAAAGCGACTGATGGACTGGACGACCCCGCTGAAATTCCAACAAGCGGATTTTGTAAAACGGCTAAAACAGGATCGAAGCAACCTGCTGCATTGCGAAACCCAAGGGCTTCATAGTGAAGTGGTCACCGTTTCCGATGGGTGGTTGAAAAAGATTCGCGCCACTTGTCGGAAGAAAGTGCTGCATTGCGAGCAATCCGTGCCAGTAGGAGAAATTTTTCGCGATCGCTTGCGCCATCAGTTAGGGGTGGAAGCGATCGCCCATTGCGTAGAAGGGTTAACCTTGCAGGTGGATCCGCGACCGGCACTAACCTGCCAAGTTAACGACAGTTTAGCCTTGGAAGAGAATCCCCAAATCAAGGTGCAGGTTGCCGCGATCGGAGGTGGGTGCGATCGGCTCGAGTGGATTCTCGAGCGAGAAAAGATGGAAAATCATGCAGCGGTGGCATTGATTTGGATCCCAGAAGCGATCGTCGAGACGAGAGAAGAGTACCCGGTGATTTTAGCTGGTTTTTTGCCCACCGAGGCGATCGCCGGGGAAGAGCGTCGCATTTGCGTGACCCTCGATCGATTGCTTTATGCCGGTGGACTCGCCGCCTACGTGCAATCGCAAAAAACGCAAGTGGGTGCTTCGCAATGGTTGCATATCCTCAAAGGAGCCTCCAGCTACGTTTATCCCGTCGGGATTAGTGCCGATGGACAGACCGTCGCCAGCGGAAGTTATGACGGCACCATCAAGCTGTGGAAATTGAGGGATGGGGAATTAACTCAAGCGTTAGGCGGACATTCCTGGTCATTTTATCCGCAATCTGCTGGTAGTGGGGGGCAACCCCTCGCCAGTGGCAGTACGGAACGGACATTAAATGAATGGCACAAGGGAAGTGGAGAGTTTGTTCGTACCCTTCCCGGACATACCAGTGGGGTTAGCGCGATCGCCATCAGCGAAGATGGAGAATTGCTCGTCAGTGGCGGATATGACGGCAGCATCAACATTTGGAATCTCGATCGCGGCGAACGGATCCAGAGCATTGCCGCCCATGCCGGCACCATTCGACCGATCGCCATCGGGCCGAAACGAGAATTTTTGGTCAGTGGGGGAATTGACAAACAGCTCAAATTGTGGGACATACAGACCGGCCAATTGATTCGTAGTTTCCCGATGAATAGCGATGCCGTGATTTCCCTGGCCATTAGTCCTAACGGGGAAATGCTCGTCAGTGGGTCCCAAGATGGGATGGTAAAAATTTGGGATTTGCGGCAGGGGAATTTAGTGCGGGCGATCGCCGCCCATTCCGGGGTAGTGCGCGCCGTGGCCATGAGTGAAGATGGCAAAACCCTGGCCAGTGGCAGCATGGAAAAAACGATCAAACTGTGGGATATTGACAGCGGCGATCTACAAAAAACCCTGACCGGTCATGGCGATCCCACCTTGGTTTTCGCCGTCAAACCGGAAGGTCCCACCCTCAACTTGAGCGTATTCCGTCACCGTCAACCAGGATGGGAAAACCGCTTCGGAGTAGAAACCAGCAGAGAGTGAAGGGGGGTGAGGCGCTTCCAGCTTAACCCGCACCTCTCATCTGCACATTCCCCCTGGGGTTAGGTTTCCGACGCCGAAGAGCGACCCAACATCGGGGTCAGATAAGCCGCTAAGGCACCAATGAGGAACCCGAGGATATTGCGAAGCAGTGGCAACCAATCCGAGGTACGAGAGACCACCGGACCGATGCCGAAGGCGAGAAACAAAATTCCCCACAGTGGCGAGAACATCAGTGCCCATTGCCAGGAAAAGGCTTGTCTTTCTTTGCGCGGTTGACCCGCAAATCCGAAGACGATGCCACCGAGTGTGGCGGTGATCAGGGTGAGGATCCACTGTTCCCGGGGCAATCCGGGCACCACGCGGCATCCCCCCTCACGCAGACAGGATTCGATGGTGTGCAAGGATTGCAGGATGGATTGGTCTTCACCGTTATCGCGGACGAAGAATTGATTGCCGTAGCGGGTTTGCAGTTCGATCCAGAAGGTGCGCGGGAGGAGGGGATAGAGTTCGTCGCCGACATTGAACCCCAGCAGGTTGCCTCCCCGAGGGTCGGCAATCATCAACACGCTGCGATCGTTGAGACCCCAGTAGTCTTTCACCGCACGACCCGGGGTGCGATCGTATTGGGTTAAGACCCGCAGTTTCCAGCCGGTTTCGGCTTCAAAGTCCTCGAGTTCTTGGATGAGGTTTTCTTTTTGAACGTTGGTTAGGGAGTTCGCCAGGTCGATGATGGGGGTTTGCACCTCGGGGAGTAAATCCGGGTTCTCGTAAGCACCGGCAGGATTTGGCGCGATCGCCCAAGTGACTACACTCAGAAGCAAGGCGGCGACCGATATTAGCAGTCTTTTGGAGAATAGCTTTTGCATTTCAGGCTCTATAACAGTTTCGGGTTTGCTCTCGGGAGTGGTGTTGCTTAACGGGGTTGAACGCCGTTCCCTCAGAAACTTAATAATTGTTTACAGTTTTTACCTTCCCTTAATATTACGCATCCAGCGCCAACCCCGTCAATCGCAATTCCCTCAAATTTCCTCCCCCTGCAAATTAGGGATGCGGCGAGACCCGCAAGACTGGCTAGCTCATCCCTAGACGCGCGATCGCCAAACTCACCTAAGTACAAATACTCAAGTTTTCCCGCACCATTCCACTGCCCTCTCTCCTACAATTTTTCACCTAAATTGCATATTAAATTGTTACCCTTATTCGGATTTTAATCAGCTATATTGCGTGGGTGCGTTACCCCCCAAGACTATCGTACAGTTTGCCCATTTATTAGCTTTGGGGGGGTAACGCACCCTACAATTAACACAGGGCTATGCCATCTCCCTAAGTTTTATTTAGTTGGATTATTTTTGTTTCCAAATAGGAGAATAATCGAGTTAAAATTGAGGCAAGATTGGTATGGTTTTGGCTGATATGGTTTCCCAGGCTGACGCCTGGGAAAACGGGATATAAAGGAGGTCAAACCGGGCGATAAACGGTTATCAGCGGGTTACTGGGAATTGTCTTTTAAATAACTTAACAACCAATTCACCATTGTTGCGCGACGGGTGAGACGGGGAACCAATTCGCCCACTTTATAGCCGGTAAAGCCCAACTGTTCTTTGAGCAACTGCTTATTTTCTTTAGGAATAGAGCGAGT
The DNA here is from genome assembly GCF_035615515.1 of Phormidium sp. CCY1219. GTDB lineage: Bacteria > Cyanobacteriota > Cyanobacteriia > Cyanobacteriales > Laspinemataceae > CCY1219. Next base: position 15,172 of record NZ_JAJENT010000482.1, on the reverse strand, counting down.
TAATTTAACGGTTGCCGGTCGGCTGGCGATAAAATCCGGAGGTTCTGGATAAGCCTCGCGCCAAGCAGGGTCTACCTGAGTGGCGTCCCAGGTTTGAGTAGAGTCATCATAGCGATAGCCCAAATAATGCCAGACCAAATGATTGGTAGTGGCATCGTCAATTTTATCGTGAATAATATCCCAGAGGGTATCGGTATTGAGAGGGGGTAAATCGGACATCAGTCAGAGAAGAGAATGGATAGTTTAGATGAAAAAGCGAGTCGAGGCAGAGGGGAATTGAGGGTTCCCCAAACGCCGGGAGGGGGCGATCGCCACCCGGGTCAAAACAGTTCTTCCAGGGGATTTGGGGAAGAATTGTTTTGAAACCGTTGTTCCTTGAGAGTTTCCTCGCAAAGGGTGCGATCGCGACTGCTGATATTATTCGAGTATTGCAGATAATCGTGCAACCAAGTACAAGCGCGGCGGGTTAAATCCTCCAGATCCAGATTCCAGAGAATCACCGCATGGTCATCCCCCGCCGAAGCAATAGTTTTACCATCGGGACTAAAGGTGACATCGAGGACCCCAGAGGTATGACCTTGGAGGGTTTTGAGTAGGGTTCCGTCTTTGAGACTCCAAAGTTTTACCGTATTATCCCAACTTGCCGAAGCGAGGAGACGACCATCGGGAGAAAACGTCACGCTTTCCACACTATCGCTATAGCCTTGCAAAAGGGTTTTAGCCAAAGTCCCGTCCAGGTTCCAGATTTTCACCGTATTGTCCCAACTTGCCGAAGCCACCAACTGACCGTCAGGAGAGAAAGTCACGCTAGTGACGTAGGATTGATGGGGGTTAGATCCGGCCAAAGTTTGCAGCAAGCGACCATCAAGACTCCAGAGTTTAACCGTGCGATCGTCCGATGCGGAAGCGAGCAAATTTCCACGGGGAGAGAACGCCACACTATTGACGCGATCGCCGTGACCTTCGAGAGTTTTGACTAAAGTGCCATCCAAGCGCCAAATTTTCACCGTGCGATCGCGAGAACCCGAAGCAATGTACTGACCGTCCGGAGAAAAACTCACCGCATAGATGCGATCGCTGTGACTTTGAAGCGAACCGCAGTCCTCCGAAGCCACCGCATCCCCCAAACTAGGATCCACCAACGTTTTCAACAGTCGTCCATCGCGACTGCTCCAAATTTTCACCGTACAATCTTGAGATGCGGAAGCAATCAACGGGTCCACCGGAGAGAAACTCACCCGAAACACGCGACCGGTATGACCCTCAGGCCCGCTTAACGTCATCACCTCCTCCGCATCGCCAGTTCCATCTGGATGCCAGAGTTTCACCGTATTGTCCCAACTTCCCGAAGCGATCGATTCTCCATCCGGGGAAAAACTCACGCTAGTGACGCGAGACTGGTGTCCCGCCTGGCCGGCCAACATCTTCAAAAACCGATCCTTATCCTTGAGTCTCCAGAGGCGGACCGTTTTATCAAAACTAGCAGAAGCCAACGTGGTGCCATCGGGACTAAAATTCACAGTAGTGACGCGACCGCTGTGACCCTGGAGGGTTTTGACCAGGGTACCATCGAGTTTCCAGAGTTTAATCGTATTGTCATCAGAAGCAGAGGCAAAAAACTCCCCATCCGGACTGAAACTGAGACTAAACACCATATCCTCGTGAGCTTTCCAACTTTTGACCCCAGTGCCATTCAGGGGAGTGACGCGGATGGTGCGATCTACGCCAGCAGAGACCAGATGAGTGCCATCGGGACTAAAAACGACCACCGTCACCCAATCCTCGTGTGGCGGGAAAGTTCTCGCCAGGGTGCCATCTCGTCGCCAGAGTTTCACCGTTTTGTCATCGGAAGCCGAAGCGATGAACGCCCCATCCGGACTAAACGTAACCCAGTTAACCGACTCCCCGTGACCGACCAACGTATTGACCAAACTGCCGTCCGAGGTACGCCAGAGTTTGATAGTTTTGTCGTGACTGGCGGAAGCCACCAATTTGCCATCCGGGGAGAAACTGACGCTATAGACGCTATTTTGATGGCCGGTGAGGGTGTGGAGAAGGGTACCATCTCGGTGCCAGAGTTTAACCGTGCGATCGCGACTGGCGGAAGCAATGAGCTGACTGTTGGGAGAAAAGCTAACACTGGTGACTTCTTGGGCGTGACTGATGCCATCTTCCTCAGGCAAAGAAGGGTCTACAAACGTAGCGCGTTTTTTGCCGTTGCGATTCCAGAGTTGCACCTTATTGTCGTTGCCCCCGGAAACGATTAATTCGCCATCTGGGGAGAAATTGACGCTCCACACTTCTGCGCCATGACCTTCCAGGCGATTGCGTTCTTTCACGCCATACACGGCTTGTTGGAGAGCAGCGATGACGCGAATTTTAGTTTCCGCATCCGGGTTTTGGGCCTGTTTGAGTTCTCGCCACGCGCGCAAACTTTCCATCAGGGCATCAAATTCTCGATTGGAAACAAACAGGGCTTCGCTGGAGGCACTAATGGCAGTAATTTGAGCGTTTTCCACGCTGATATTGGCCTGTTCTTTTTTGACCAGGGCAAAGGTTCCAGCTATAGCGAGTAGGAATACCGCAAAAGCCAGCCATCCCCGTTGGTTCTTGAGGATTTGATTGCTTTTTTCCAGTTCTACTTGAGTCATTTTTTTGGCTTCTTCCGCTTTGAGCAAACGAGCTTCTGGCCCAAAGTCTGTTTCGTATTTTTGACGAACCGGGTAAACGAGATAATCGTGGACGAGTTGATAGCGATCGCCGGATTCTTCCCGATGGGTAAAGACCAGACCAGCTCCTTCGAGGATTTGCAAGATGGAGTCTAGTTTATCACCTTGCATGTTGGCGGCGGTGGCTAATTCTTCTTTGGTTTTCAGCGGGCGGGTGTTTTTTTCATCCGTCAGACCGTACAGGAGTTCCCACGCATTTTTTTCCTGTTGCGGACCGCAATCGCGAACCACTTGTACTAGGGAACGTCCGATTAAGATTTCTTTTGGGTTTGCGCCGAGTTGCTGATAGCGTTCCAGGGTGGTAATGGGTTCTTCTTCATCTTGTAATTGGGCACCGACGAGCTGTAGTTCAATCGGTCTGACCTGTCCCATTTCGCTAGCTAAATCCTTGACCAATGCATCAATTAATTCGCTTTCTAAGTAAAATTGAGAGCGTTCGGTCAAGGTGTTAATGACTTCCCGGGCTTGGTCTTGCGAAAAGTCGGCCAGATGATAGCGAATTTCTTTGCTGAGGATGTCGTTATTAATGGCATCGAGTTCGCAAAATCGTTCGCATTCGAGGAGATAATATAAAAAGTCCGTTCGTAACGAGAGGATAACCTTGACAAAGGGAATGTCGAGGCAGGTTTTCAAAAAGTCATAAAATTCCCGTCTTTTTTGTGGGGATTTGTTGACAAAAAAGAATTCTTCAAATTGGTCGAAAATGAGGACCACGATCAGATTGCGGTCGATGTGGCCACGCAATTGAGCGATCGCCGCCGAGGCGGTAGATTCAGACTCGGAGGGGCTATCGTCATGGGGGGGGGACTCTGCCAAAGCGGGAAAAGAGAGGCGCACCGCTTCCTGGAGGTCGCGGGAGAGGGTTCCCATCCAATCGGTGTAAGAGCGAACGATAATCGGCAAAGCGATGCGATCGCCCAGGGAACGTCTTTGCAGGGCCGGAACCAGACCTGCATGAACCAAAGAGGACTTTCCGACCCCGGAATCTCCATAAAGAATGGTCAGCTTTTTATCCGCACGATTCATCCGTTCTAGCAAGCGTTCCACATCTTGCTGACGACCGGCGGCGGCGAGAACTTGTGGGGGTGCGGGAGCATCGTCCCAGGCAAATTGAGGTGGGGGAAAAGACGGTTTGGGGTCGTTGGGGGAAGCAGTTTGCGGTTGCAGCAAACCCGCGCCAATGAAAGCGCGGAACCCGTAGAGAGTTTCGATCGCCCGCAGTTCGAGTTTAATGTGAAAGGCTTCGAGATAGTTTTGTGCGTCGAAGTAAAGCGATCGCAGCAGCTTGAGAATGGAGAGGTAAAGTTGCGGATCCCGCGCCGGATCCGCCTCCACCCGAGCCAGATGAAGGATAGAAATGACGTCTTGGGAGGGAAGGAGTTGCGATCGCGCCCCCGGGCGTTTGGGCGATCGACGGATCGAGGTATCCCGAGAAGCGGCATCTTTCACCATTGCGCGCGCCAGCAAATAAAGATACAACCCCCGATCCTGTCGCTGGGGGATAGGTGCCGCCGCTAAGGTTTCAATGGCGGATTGAGCGAATTCCTGGCTCGGATTCCACTGATGGCGAGCCTGTGCCACTTGCGCCAAAAATCCATAGTCGCGGGCTAACTGCACCGGCTGGTGTTGATGCAGGTGCAAGCCTTTTTCCGCCTGTTGTTGCAGTTCGTCCCACTGTTCTAAATGGGTCAGCACTTCGCACAGCAGGGGGAGAAAATTCGCCACCGGAGAGGGCTGTTGCTGCGGCACAAAAATGTCGATGCACTGTTGCAGGCAATTTCGCGCTTGTTGCCAATGTTGTTGGCTTTGGGCTTGATGTAATTGTGCATTGCGACAATGGAGTAGGGCGAGGTGAAATAGTAAGATGCCCCAGCGCGAGGGGTAAGACGCCAGATTTTGCGTCTCTTCCGGGGGTTGGGGGGAGAGCTCAGCCAGTTCGCGTTCGGCTCTCGGCTGCCAAATTCTCAGGCTGTGTTGATAGTGGGTGAAGGCGCTATCGAGGCGATCGCGGCAAAAATCATCTCGCCCTAAGACGAACTGCACGCTGGCTTCTAAGTCGGGATCCAGGATGACGCCACGACTGTGCAAATCTTTGAGTGCCGATTCGATTTCTTTGCGCGCGGCGGTGGGGGAGGGGTGACACCACTGGTATCCACTTTCTGCGCTCAGGGTCAATAACAGTCGTTCTAACAGGTCCCGGGCTTCTCGCTCGAGTAGTTCGAGCAAGCGCTGCGTGGGCATTTCAAATTTAATCGAGGTCGCCGCCCAGCTTTTGAAGTCCGGTGCAAAGCGAATCAGGGAGGCTAAGACTTCTTCGGTGACCCACAAGACGAGGGGGAAGGGAAAGTTTTTGCGAAACTCATCGCGGACTTGATTGCTCGAAGCGAGTAGCTGGGGGATGGCGATCGCCGAGTCTAAGCCAAATATTATTACGGCTGAGGGCGCTTTATCCGAGAGGGCTTCGCGAATGGGGGTGTAAAGGCTGGTGGCGGTGGGCGGTAGAACCACAGACACCAGAGAATTCTGGCGCAATTTGGGATCCTCTCGACACAGTTGTTTGAGGCGAGCGACCATTTGGGCTTGCAAAGCGGTATAGTTGCACCGCACCAAAATCAGAGAAAAGTGCCCTTGGGACAAGGCGATCGCTCTGATTGTGGTTTGCAAGGAGCGATCGTTATAAATGGCTATCTCATTAGGTCGGTGCGGGTCTGTCATCTCTTCTGTTGTTCTGCTTTGCACAAAAGCCAAATTATTACCAAACCAGCACCCTTGTTCGTTATGGTATTTTACTGTTGCCATCACTTTCGTGCCATTCTTAGCATCTGAGTTCCAAGCTTTGCGATCCCCGAACCGTGCTGTGGGACACCTAAAGTGTTGCAGATTGTAAAATTCCGCTTGACAGCTAACTACTGTGCTGGCGGATCTTGGCTCCCGATTTGACTGCGATCGTCGCTTGTCTTGAATTTCTCTCCCGAGTTCAAATGGAGGTGGATTCTCGAGCGCGTTTTAGATCCAATCGTCAAACCTCTGGAGCAGTTTTATCCTGGCTTCGGTCGTTTCATCCTTATTGACACAGCCAGATAGGCTCTGATTGAAGATGGCCCAGTTGCGCCATTCCACGAGCGAGCTTGGTTGGCAAACAGCCTCCCTTACTAATGTTCAACGGTTCAATCCGAACCCTGCTTTTCATATTGCTCGTCTTGGCTATGGTGCGAATTTTGTCTCTCCATTGCATTTTTTCAGTTTCCTTTTGTCATCCATATTATAATAGAAGCGTTAATTTTACAAAAAATTATCCTCGGCTTTTCTGCAATACAATTTACGGCTTTTCACGGATTGATTGGAATATGAATTCCAGGTCGTCAACACTTCATTGGTCAACATCGGATCGAGTTGGATCGCAGGATACTTGGTTGAGATTATGGTTTGATGGTACCGAGAAAGTTCGCCATTGGATGAATAAAAGAGCCAGTTGTTCAGCCGTCACAATTGTGCAATATTACTTTTTCGTCAGATAAAATTTTGACCCAAAAATCAGGTTATTCAGGGATGGCTATTCGACATTTATTCGGGACAATCAGACGCGATTTTGGAGAAATTGTTGCCGCAATTTGGGAAAAACCGCGTTTCGTTAAAAATGCCTTTCTCTCTTTGCATTCTGGGGAGATTGAAAGGGCGGATTTAGGGCGGGAAGCGTGACAATCAAGAGGGGAAATTTTAACCCTGAATAGGGGGCGAACCGCCGCCGCCAGTTTGGGAGAGGCAGATCGTCGTCTGGGGTGGCTTTAGGGGCAGCAGGGGGATGTAAGTCTGTGCCAGTTTTATGGGGCGATCGCGGGGGATACTTGCATATTTTTGCTAACTGTGCGGTGTCATTCCCTGCCCCTGTGGGGAATCAGTTCGTTGTTGTTCTACCTCAATGATTTGAAAATCCCCCTGGGGATTAACCCTCCCGGGGCTTTGTTTTTACTACACTTTAACCGCTTTGTCTTCTATCCGGGGATAGGCTTATCCCCCTCAACCGGGAGCAAATTCCGCCACATCATCGGAAATCCGCGAATTTTTCCCGTTTGTTTACTGAGTTCATTATGATTCCCCAAGGGGGAACTTACAAGGGAAAACCCTCGGATTGTTAAGCTAAGTTTTCAAGCGGATATCTGGTGGAGGCTGGCGGCGATCGTCGTTAGGAAGGTGAAAATTTTACCAGGGGCGAATTTCTAAGCGGGTTCCGGGAGATTTTGTCTGGTACAAATTTCCTTATTTCGCCGATTTTGTTAGTGTATATTTCAATGGAGTGAATAAATTTACCAGACTGTATGAATGGAGGGGAAAAAAGGTGATAAAATTTGCCAAAAACGTTTCAATAAGTGGATATAAAGGGTTTGTTTGTTGTAAAAACAACCGGAAATAGCAGCTGCTGATGCTAGTAACGCCTGGATTGTCGAATTGGCAAGCCCCTCGTGGCGTTAAAAAGCGTGCCACGAGGGGATAATAACTGCCCGAACGAGGTAGCAAAAATATCCCCACAGTTAAAGACTTTTCGGGGGAAAGAATTGGGGGGGGAGGATGGGGATGGGGAGAGAAGACGCGCCATATGAGAGAGAGGGCAAAATAACGGTTTTGCCAAAGCGCGGATTGAAGAAGTATTCTGAGGATTTTTTCAGACGCCAAAGCCGAAAAGAGGGGTTAATATTCAACCCTCAACCCTGACGGGTTTGCCAAGTTTTAAACTTAGCGGCTTCTGCCAAAGCCGGATTAATCCAATACCAGCGGCCATCGCGATCGCGGTATTCAAATAAAAACATGCTTCGCAGCAAAATTTGATAATCTTCATCTCCCCGGACACTGCCCTGTTGCAACGCTTGGAACAATAATTCCCACTCATCATCAGTAATAGCAGCAATCAGGTCATCGCGGTATTCCTTAATCACATTTTCGAGACACTGACGAGAGAAAGGCGGGTCTTGTTGTTGCAAACAGCTATAAAGCAAACCGAGTAAATTCCGCACGTGGCCGCCACTGACACAACAAAGACGATCCAAAGTTTCTGGGGTATCGAAGACGAAATCGATTAGACTGAGACGTTCAGTGGGTGCCACATAAGGAAAAGCGCGGGCGAGGACCATTTGTCTGAGCAGATTCATGCCCTTGTCAAACATATTGCCATCGCGAGAGTGAACTGGAACCATTGGCAACACTTTTGGTTTAACGCCAAAGCGAGAACTCAATCTGCCGAGATCGTTCGAGAAAATCAGAGCCAGAGGAATAGTGTAAACCATATGGCAACTGAGTTTCCGCAGTTGTTCGCCGCGATCGACAAATAAATATTCTGGTTGAGTGCGACCCGAGGGTTTGCGAGAACTGTCAACCCGGTCGAGATTATCCACAATAACCACCAGACCGGTTTTTCCTTGCTGCTTAAGCAACTCATTGGCCGGTTCGAGTAACTCAGTATTAATTGCTTCTAAAATATTATTTGTTCGGGGTTCGAGATATTGTCGCAGTTGATGGCGCAGTTTGGGGCTATGTTTGGCTTTCGCGGTAATCGAGCCAATCCCGCCGGGAAGGGAAAAGCCGAATTCTCCCTCGGAACTGGCATTAAACGTGCCAACACCGGGAATCGAGGCTTCGCCGGTCAGTTCGATAGGAGTTTGCAACATCTCAGCGGCACCTTGGAGTAAATCCTTAAAGCCATGTTTGGGTTGCAGAGTGATTTGAGACTCTTCCAAGCTTTCGGAGACCTGACGAGCAATGCTGAGCAAGATTTCAGTGATATCCACATCAGCCATATCCAAATCATGGGAAGATTCGAAATAGACCACGTGAAATCCTTGTTCTTCTAACTCTTTTTTGAGGCGGAACAGCTCGGTGGACTTTCCGCAACCGATATGTCCGGTAAAGAGTTGGCAAGTCGGCTCATCTCCAGACAGCAAAGAGATGGTGCGTCCCAATTCGCGAATGATGTTGCCTCCTCGGACCGAGGAAAAATCGATATAGTATTGCCGATCCTCCTGATTGCTCATGTCGAGGGTTTTGCTTGGGTTACAGGCTTTAAAAAATCGCGGTAAATCTAATTTCATCGGCGTCTAAACTCCCAAATGGCGTTTTCCTTGTCAAGTATAGGTGGCTCTGAGATCTCGAAACCTGCTGATGGTGATAGGTTTCTCGACAAACTCAGGCATAAATACATTAAGCAGGGATCGCGCCCGGATGCCCGGATGATACCAGAAGGATTTTCCAGTGGATGGCGCATCGATCGCCAACAAGCTGGGGTGGCGAAGCCGAAGCGTCTGCAAAGCGAGTTGCAAGGGCATTGCTCCCGTGGAGGTTTGGGGCGTCAGGTAACGGTAAAATAGAGCTTTAGCGTTTTGAAAGAAAGATGGGGCGATCGCCCTGTGTGATTTTTGAGCAAAAATGTTCATCCTAGATCAGTGCGATCGCGTTTGGTTGGTGGAGATAGAGATCGACTCCCAACCCATTGGTTAGGGAGATGACGATAAACCAGGATTAATGTTTAAACACCGTATGATGAGCTGTAATTAGCATAAATGAGAGGTAAAGATGGGTACCATCCAATCAGTCTCTCAGTCTGAATTAGCGCGTCGCCGTCGTCAGTTGCGGCGCAACGCCCGGATAAAAGCGTTTCAGCGCAGTTGGCAATTGTTGGCGGTGAGCGCGCTGACGGGAGGATTGATTTGGGCAACCACATTACCGGGATGGGTGATTCGCCAACCGACTCAGGTGGCGATCGTCGGTAATCAATTGCTCTCGGCGCAGGCGATTCGGTCCCTGGTGCCGTTATCTTATCCGCAATTTCTGTTAGAAGTCCGCCCGCAAGCGTTAGCTGAGGCGTTGGAGTCATCCGGCCCGATCGCGATGGCTCGGGTGTCGCGTCAGTTATTTCCGCCTCAACTGAGGGTGGAGGTGCAAGAGCGCTATCCGGTGGCGATCGCCACCTACGGCAATTCGGCATCCGAATCGCTCTCTACCGAGTCGAGGGTGGGGTTGCTCGATGAAAATGGGGTGTGGATGCCCCTAGAGAGCTATACGGCGATCGAAACCAGTCTGCAACTGCCGTCGCTCAAGGCGATCGGCAATCCAGCGGAGTACCGCCCTTACTGGGCTGAGGTTTATCGCGCGATTCGTCAGACGCCGCTGAAAATTCACGAGATCGATTGGCAAGATCCGAGCAATTTAATTTTGAAAACCGAAATCGGACCGGTGCATCTCGGTCCTTACGGCTCTCGCTTTGCCACTCAACTCAATGTGTTGGCGCAAATGCGGCAACTGCCGGATCGGATCGATCCGGGGCAGATTGCCTACATTGACCTGAGCGATCCGGATTCTCCTTCTTTGCAACGCCGATAATTGTCCCTTGGCGCATCCGCGACGCCCGCGCGGATGCAGCCCCATGCCAAGGGTGCTGGAGCCACCTGGATCCGGCAGGGGCAGGCGGGAAGGTCAGACCCCCCTTGACAAATTGTCAGCATTTCTTACTGGTATGGTTGGTGTTCTCGGACAACTTAGCCTATAGTTGACCTTGAACTGCCTTAAATTTAGAAGTTGTATTTCAATATTCCCAATACCAATGACACTTAATAGTAAACTAGGGGTTGGAAATGAAAGCCCTCATTCTGAAGAACAATCAGGATTTCCCTTGGCAGTGGACAACTCCAATCCGTTTAACAACACAGGGTTAATATTGGGTCAGAATCGCGATAACCGGCTCCCCGGGGAAGAATCCAGGAGTAACGATATTGTGCCGAGTAGTGTAGCCAAAATTAAAGTGATTGGCGTCGGCGGCGGTGGGTGCAATGCCGTCAACCGCATGATTGCGAGCGAAGTCTCGGGCGTCGAATTCTGGGGCGTCAATACCGATGCCCAAGCGTTAGCGCAGTCTTCTGCGACCAAACGCCTGCAAATCGGTCAAAAATTGACACGCGGTTTGGGCGCGGGCGGCAATCCGGCGATCGGTCAGAAGGCGGCGGAGGAATCTCGCGATGAGATTACTCAAGCTTTAGAACAATCTGACTTGGTGTTTATTACCGCCGGTATGGGCGGTGGTACGGGTACGGGAGCCGCTCCCATTGTGGCCGAAGCGGCTAAGGAGGTGGGCGCGCTAACCGTCGGGGTCATCACTCGTCCGTTTACTTTTGAGGGTCGTCGTCGCACGACTCAAGCTGATGAAGGGATCGCGGCGCTGCAAAGTCGCGTGGATACTTTAATCACGATCCCGAACGATAAGCTGCTGTCGGTGATTTCGGAACAAACGCCGGTGCAAGAGGCGTTCCGCGTGGCGGATGATATCCTCCGTCAGGGGGTTCAGGGCATCTCGGATATCATTACGATTCCGGGTCTGGTGAATGTGGATTTCGCTGACGTGCGGGCGGTGATGGCGGATGCCGGATCCGCTCTGATGGGGATTGGTGTGGGGTCGGGTAAGTCTCGCGCCCGGGAAGCGGCTTTGGCGGCGATTTCTTCGCCGTTACTGGAATCTTCTATTGAAGGGGCGAAAGGGGTCGTGTTTAATATTACCGGCGGTACGGATCTGACGTTGCATGAGGTGAATGCGGCGGCGGAAACGGTTTATGAAGTGGTGGATCCGAACGCGAATATTATTTTCGGGGCGGTGATTGACGAACGATTGCAAGGCGAAATCCGCATTACGGTGATTGCGACTGGATTTTCTACCGAACCGCAAAGTGTCTCTCCGGCGGCTAGAGTTACGCCGGTTCCCCAACCTCAACGTCCGACGCCAAGCAGACCTGCCGCAACTCCACCGCCGACTCCGACTCCGGAACCTCGTCCGAAAGGTCCGGGTTTGGATATTCCCGATTTTCTCCAACGGCGGCGTCCTCCGCGTTAGGGGAGTGGCTGTTCGCCCCTTTGGGCCGATCGCGAATGGGGTGGCTGGTGTTTTGGCTTGGGTTTTGGGGCAGGATGGATATTTGGGCAATACGGGCGATGCGGCGATCGCCCGTTGTTTTTTCACGATCGCTTTCTCCCCGCTAATCCCAACCCTGACGTCTGTTTTTTTGTTTGACAACTTGCTGCTGGCCAACAGCGGCATCCTGTAGGAGCAATCCGCAAATGACTGTCAATGCTTTCTCAACTCCTCCCGTGGCGCTGACGATCGCTGGTTCGGATAGCGGTGGCGGCGCGGGGATCCAGGCGGATTTGAAAACCTTTGCTTTTCACTGTGTCCACGGCACCAGCGCCCTCACTTGTGTGACGTCGCAAAATACCTTGGGGGTGGCGCGGGTGGATGCTCTGCCACCGACAGCGGTCATAGCACAAATTGATTCTGTTGTCAAGGATATTGGCGTGCAAGCGGTGAAGACGGGCATGCTCCTGAACCGGGAGATTATTCAGACGGTGGCGCAACAGGTGGAGGCGCTACAGTTGCCGAATCTGGTGGTGGATCCGGTGATGGTGTCCCGGGCGGGGGCGCAGTTAATCGACGATGGGGCGATCGCGATGTTGCGCGAATCCCTGCTGCCATTGGCGGCGATCGCCACCCCCAACCGCTATGAGGCTCAAATTCTCAGCGGCTTGACAATTCACACTTTGGATGATATGCGCTCGGCGGCGCAACGGATCCATCAGTTGGGGGTGCCAGCAGTGTTGGTGAAAGGCGGGGGGATGGCCGGGGAATTGTGCGGTGTGGATGTGTGGTTCGACGGCGATCGCCTGGAAACCTTGAAAACCGCGCGAGTCGATACAAAGAATACTCACGGTACCGGATGCACCTTGTCGGCGGCGATCGCTGCGAATTTGTCCTTGGGGTGCGATCGTTGGTCTGCAGCGAACCGTGCGAAAGCTTACGTCACTTCGGCACTGCACGCCGCCTTAAGTATAGGCGGCGGACAAGGCCCGCTGGGTCATTTCTTCCCCCTGCAGGAAACCTCGGCTAATCTCAAACCCCTTTGACAATTTCCGGCTGACGGTGCCCCTGCGAAAAAGTAGGGATCCGACATGAAAACAGTTGATTTTTCGGTTCCTCTAAACCCTACTCCTTCGCGGAAACCTCTTGTGGGATTGCGCGAACTTGCTTGCGTTTGCGATCGCGCATCGCACCCGCACCGAAGACGCCGAAGCCTAATATTGCCATACCAGAAAAAGGTTCCGGAACCGATGCGGGTTCTTCCTTCTCCAGGGCCATAAAGGCGAATTCTCCCAGGTTCTCGTGCGAGGCTGTGGTGGGATGGATGTCATCCCAAAATGCATACTCACTCGGATTATCGCACGCAACCCCCGTCTGTGAGTTCAAGCAAGGTTCGGTGACGTTTGTGAACCCTAAACTTGCCGGATCGTTCAAAAGGCGATCGAAGATTGCATTCACGTCAAAACTTGTCAGCTTGACATCCGTAGGGAGAGTATTCTCCAAACTGTTAAGCGTCCCCGCTAAACCTGCATTATGAAGCCGAGTCAAGTCATTCAGGGAATCGGAAACTTCTGTATTTTTCGTGCGCGGTAGACTGCCCAAATCCGGCAGGTTAGGGACTAAGAAATTTTTGGCTTTATCATTGGCAAGAGAAGCGATCGCGGTGGATAAATTAGCCACGGATTGACTGGGGTCGGTAACGCCCGCATTCAGATAATCATTGGGTCCGGCCCATACAATATAAAGAGCGTTGGGATCGAGGGATGCAGGGGGATTCGTAAAGCTATCGATCTGGGCTAGCAATCCCGGTGCCTGAGATACAGTAACGTTCGTTTCTCCTGTTGTCGCACCACCATAGGCAAAATTTGTTTGCGGATTAACGCTTAAATTCAGATCCTCTGCTAGATATTCTACCCAAACCGGGCCATTAGAAAAACGTCCGTTAAAGTAAGGCGGACTGGGTGGAATTTGCCCCTCAGTCTGTTCAAATAAATTACCCGTATCGGAGAGGCTGTCGCCGAATACATACATCTCGCTAAAACTGGCAGCCCTTGCCGAAAGGGGAAACAAAAAAGATAGCAGGACAACTCCACTTGCTGCTAAAATGTTTTTTGGCCGGGTAAATTTTCTTTGACTTCTATTCATCTCTTACCTCTACAATAAAATCACATGTTACCCTCCCCTAAATTGCACGCAAACGGGGAGAGACTAGGTAAATTTTTTCACGGTAAGGGAATAATCGTCATCTTGCCCGAGTTGGAAATTCTGAGAGGCAGGGGAGAGGTGATTCTGCTTTTCGGGTGAGCTGCCGCAATTTCAGCGATTTTCAAACCCAATCTATTGGGAGTAGACAAATGAAGAGATTTGTGGTAATAAAGCCAAAGACTTTGCCCGCTCTCTGAGATAAACCCCTTGTTTGGCAACAGAGATTTAAAGGGCGATCGCGCTGTAGGGCGGGCAAAAAGTGGCACAGAAGCAAAGGGAGATCGCGGGGCATGTTTAATCAAACAGGCTTTTTTGAATTCCTACAGGAGAAACAGACCTCACTTTCTTCTGCTGCTTCGGTTTTGGCTCTTTTGTCGTCAGATCGACACCGCGTAGTTTGGGGGGTCTCCACAGTACGGTATCTTCCGGATCGTGGCTGCGATATCGCTTTAAAGCCGTGTCACGCTTATTGGTGGCATAGCAATAGCTACAGCCAAAAATACAGGTGTCATAGGCAGCAATATCCACTGATTCTACACAGCCACAGTCTTGGCGCGTGGGGGCAGATTTGAGGCGCAGGTCGGAATCGGATCTGAGCATTCTAATAATATCGATATCGATACAATGCGCTTTTTCCAAACCTTCCACAATTAACGCATCTTCGCAGCAGGAATATAACTTGATTCCTCGGGGTTTGGCAATCTCGCGTAGTTGCTCAACCAGTGAGCGTTTTTCGTCTAGGGAAGGGCGCTGAAACTTTACGCCATGCGTTTGGGCAACTTTACCGAGGTTGCGTTCTGTTTTGCCGTAAAAGTCAACAAATGAAAAATAGCAGCGTCGGGTATAGCCTTCTAGCTGGCGAGTGAGGAGGTCGAATCGTTCTAAGTGATAAGAGGGCGGGGTCGCGTCGCTAAGTACAATGGGGTCGTAGCGCCACTGCACGCGATCGGGAGAAAGACGCCGGGACAATTCTTGGAACGTTTGGATGGATACCTCCAGGGGCGGATTGTGGCTTTCTATGATTTTTGGATAACCGATAATCGTGAAGTGAAAGTAAAAGCAATAACCCTGCTGGTGTAGGAAATCCAGGTGTGGGAGTAGGGGTTTCGGGTTGCGAGTCCAAAAAGCGATCGCCAAACAGTCCTCTGGTAACAGCGAGACGCGGTACACCTTGCTGCTGAAGGGGTTAAGCCAGTGACAGAACCCAGCGTGAATCCGGTTGAGGAACCACTTGGAGTAGAATGCGGGAATATCACTCCGACGACTGGCGCTAATCATTTTCATCGAAAATTAGGGGTTGGTAAGGGGGGCGAATGGAAACCCCTGTCATTTATGTATGGGGAGGAATTCGCCC
>NZ_JAJENT010000481.1:0-5631 GCF_035615515.1 Phormidium sp. CCY1219 | reverse complement strand
GTTAAAACCGCCTGAGTCGAACTTCCTCCGCGTACTAAAGTAACGCGGCTCCCATTCTTCCATCTTTTTTTTCGTGGTGGCTGATTTCGATGCTGCCATAATCATCTGTTACCTGCAACAAGGAGAACACGCAAGAGAGCTGGGAGAATTTGACTTCGAGTCAGCGAAAGATCCAATAATTGCCGTCTACGATTATTTCGCTCGGGAAATAGAAAAAGCCACAAAGCTTGGCGTCAATAAAATTTTTATAGATCCAGCCGTTGGACTAGGATACACTAATTTCTACTTTCAATACGACTATGTATCGAATCGGATGGAATATCAAATCAAAACCCTTTTAAATACGTTTCGACTGAGAAAATTAGGGTTTCCGGTTTTCAATCAAGTTCCCTCAGCCTTGGAGATTTTTGGAGAAGAGGTCAGAAGTGCCCAAGTTTTCTCGGCAGTATTTGCGGCATTAGGAAAAACCGACGTTATGAGAACCCATGAAGTGTCTAAAGTTAGAGCGGTTTTAGAGACCCTCAGTCTCCTGTAAAGGCAACCGACTAACAAGCAAGAAAGATAGTCAATCCGGCGGACAAACGCTTGCATGAAAATTTCCCCACTGAGGAAGAGCTTGCGTTTGCTTGCGCCGGGACTTGGGTATCAGATTAGCTCTCAAGCGATCGCCCCCACCACTAGGGGCGATCGCCTCCTAACTTAACCCCAGAAGCATCCACCTTTTGCAGCAATTCGCTAATCGTCAATTGAGAAACCGGTTCGATCCAATCCGGGGCAATTTCTGCCAATGGGACTAACACAAAAGCTCTTTCTCGCATGCGCGGATGAGGGATTTGCAATTCCGGGGAGTCCAGGATTAAATCCCCAAATAAAATCACATCTAAATCTAAAGTTCTCGGTCCCCAACGTTCTTCTCGAACGCGACCAAACTGGTTTTCAACCGCGAGCAAAGTGGCGAGTAATTCTTGGGGCGAGAGGGTTACATCTAACAGGGCGCAGCCATTCAAATAATCCGGCTGCGACGGACCGATGGGTGCAGTTTTGTACCACCGCGATCGCGCTTTTAACGTAATCCCCGGAAGGGCCTCCAAAGTATTGAGAGCATCTTCTAAAGTAGCGAGGGAGTCCCCCAAATTACTCCCGAGGGCGATCCCACTGAGAGTGCTGTTTGTTCTCGCCGATTGTTCCGAACGATCCACCATAAATCTCCCGCAAAAATTATCAAATATTGCTCATTTTTCACTCAGGTAGGGATAGTCAATGCAGCTCAACCGGGCAGATTGCTTGCGTGTCTACCTACCCGCTCGGAGAAATTGCCGCAAGAGAGCATTTTCCAACCTTACCATACAAACGGGGCGGCAGGACGCCAGGGTATCCCGCCGAACCACGACAGAATCCATTCGATCGCCACTATTCCTCCTCGATGCCCCCGTTAAAAAGAATCCTCTTTTTCGCGGATAATTTCCACCGCAATGTTGCCCGGAAAATCCGGAATAGGCGGCGAAACCTTTGTCAATCGAACGCGAATTTTACCCAAGCGATCGTCGCATTGCAAAAGCGAACGAGCAATTTGCGCCGCCAAATATTCAATCGTATTCACCTTAGAAGATTCGATCGTTTCGCGCACCCGATCGACCACTTGGCGATAATCCAAAGTATCTTCCAGGCGATCGCTCTTGCCCGCCGCCAACAAATCCACCCACAGAGTCAAATCCACCTCAAACCATTGACCGAGAAATCGTTCCTCAGCAAAGTAACCCGTATAGCCGTAATAGCGCAGACCCGTGATTTCAATCGCGTCCATGTTGTCCCAAATTCGTTCAGATGTCTCATGCAAGCGCGATCGCCATTTTACCTGCCGATATTGCACAGCAGGGGTGCTACAACTCACCAGAGACAGCGATCGCCTTAATTATCCTACCTCAAACCGGGGGACCTTACCCCACCCTTGTCCCATCGGCGGGCACGCATGCCCACAGCATTACATCCCCGAAGCGCAGGGATTGGGCGATCGTTCTCCCCCCAGAGGGATAAAATGATTGAGCGACTGACCGTTGCGCCACCTGTGGCATCCTTGCCAGCAGGGGCATTCATCGTCAACCGGAAATACTTATGTCTGCAACCGAAAAACTCTACGAAGGAAAAGCCAAAATCCTCTATACCACCCAAGACCCCGACGTCTTGCTGTCCCACTTTAAAGACGATGCCACCGCCTTTAACGCCCAGAAGCGAGGCACCATCGTAGGCAAAGGCGAAATTAACTGCACCATTGGCACCGCCTTATTTAAACTCCTCTCGTCCAAAGGCATTCCCACCCATTTTATCGAGCAAACCTCTCCCACCGACATGCGAGTGCGGCGGGTGCAGATTCTCCCCTTAGAAGTCGTCATCAGAAATATCGCCGCCGGAAGTTTGTGCAAACAAACCGGCATTCCCCAAGGCACCATATTGAAACATCCCCTAGTTGAATTCTTCTATAAAAAAGACGAACTCAACGACCCCCTTTTAACCCGCGATCGCCTATTACTCCTAGAACTCGCCACCCCAGAACAACTCGAGCGACTCCGGACAATGGCATTGCAAATCAACGAAATTCTCTGCCAATTTTTCCGCGAGTGTCACATTACCCTGGTGGACTTTAAACTCGAATTTGGCATAGACGCGGATGGAAACCTCATCCTCGCCGACGAAATTAGTCCCGACACTTGCCGACTGTGGGACGCTGAGGAAACGGATCCCAAGGCACGAGTCCTGGATAAAGACCGCTTCCGTCAAGACTTAGGTTCCGTAGAAAATGCCTATCAGCAAGTGCTTCAAAGGGTGCAGTCTCTACTCAACACCTAACCTACAGTCGCCACCATTCACATCACCCCCGCAAAAAACCGAGGAAAAAATGCGGGGATTTACTAATTCCGGCGACTAGCTCTTGTATCCTTTTTCTGGTCTTGTGTGAAACTGCCCAAAACGATAAAAAAAATGCGCTTATCTCCAGTTTTGTCGGCTGTTGTTGCGGCTTCAGCCCTCCTCAGTTTTTCTAACCCCACCCGAGGACAAACCCCGGACAACTTGTCCTCAAATCCCGATCGACCTTTAGAGGCGGGAGAGTCAACAGCCACCCCAGCAGACACTGGAACTCCCCACACAGAAGCGGCGGAAGCAAGCGATCGCCCTTGTGACGACGATGCGATGTGTGCCCTCGCCAGGGAAGCGCCCCCATTAGACCAGTGGGTGAGCGAAACTGCCGAAATCGGGCCGTTCGCCGAACCAGACCCCAACAATGGGGAAATCGAGAGCGAGAATCCGGACTTCCCCCTCATCCCAGACCTCTCAGAAACAGAATTGCCCTCCATCAGTGCCGTGGCAATCCCAGGGGAAAATTCAGCCCTCCGAGAACCGGAGGTCACGCACCCAGAAGGGATGCAAGGGGAGGATATCCCCACTCACGCGAACCGCGCCCAACAACAATCCGGCGCTGAGATTCTCACCACCCCACCGTTACCCGAACCGGGAATTGCCGCCTGGAATCAAGCAGCGACCAATCCGATCGCGGCACAACTGAGCCAGAGAGACTTTCTCGGGCAGCAACCGCCCACCGCCGAACCCGAACCGGGCGATCGGCCAAGGGAAGAAGACACCCGCCCGGTGATTCCCGAAGACAGTCCACCGGCGGAACCCACACCCGCCCCCCAACCCGCGCCAGACCCAGGCGATCGGCCCACACCCCCACCCACCTTCCCCCAAATCGAACCCCCCGCCCCCCAACAACCCGAACCGGAAGTCTTGGTGGCGGAAGTAGTGGTCAGCGGCGCGCCGGGAGAACTCGAAGACATCGTATATGACGTCATCTCCTTAACTCCCGGGCGCACCACCACCCGTTCCCAACTGCAACAAGACATCAACGCCATCTTTGCCACCGGTTATTTTTCCAACGTTCGCGCCGAACCCGAAGATACCCCTCTCGGCGTGCGCGTCACCTTTGTGGTGGAACCCAACCCGGTGCTGAGCGAGGTGCAAATTCGGGGCAATCAAGTGCTTCCCCCCGCCGAAGTCGATCGCATCTTCGGCGAACAATACGGCGAAATTCTCAACCTGAGAGAATTTCAGCGGGGCATCCGCGAATTAAACGAGTGGTATCAGCAAAATGGCTACGTTTTGGCCCAAGTCATCGACACCCCGCAGGTGCAAGAAGATGGCACCGTCATCCTGGAAGTGGCAGAAGGGGTGGTCGAAGAGATTGAAATCCGCTTTATCAATGAAGAAGGAGAAATCGTAGACGCCGAAGGGCAACCGATTACCGGACGCACCAAGGAATACATCATCACCCGCGAACTCAACTTAGAGCCAGGGGAAGTTTTCAATCGGCAAGTCATCGAACGAGACTTGCAGCGGGTGTTTGGATTGGGGATTTTTGAGGACGTGCAGATTTCCCTCAACCCCGGAGAGAACCCGCGCAACGTGGTGGTGGTGGTGAACGTGCTGGAGAAAAACACTGGCTCGATCGCCGCCGGGGCCGGGATTAGTTCCGCCACCGGACTATTCGGGACCGTCAGCGTGCAAGAGCAAAACCTGTTAGGTCGCAACCTGAAACTCGGGGCCGAGGTGCAGGTGGGTCAGCGGGAATTTTTATTCGACGTGAATTTTACGGATCCTTGGATTGCCGGGGATCCCTACCGCACCTCTTACACGGTGAATTTGTTCCGACGGCGATCGATTTCGTTTATTTTTGATGGCGGGGATCCCGAAGTGGAGTTAGACAATGGCGATCGCCCTCGGATTCTGCGCTTAGGCGGCGGCGTCACCTTTTCCCGTCCCCTGGAAAATGACTGGCGGGCGTCGTTAGGATTGAAATATCAGCGCGTCAGCATTCGCGATTCCGACGGCGATATCGAGGCAGAAGACGAACTCGGAAACGATTTAAGCTTTAGCGGAGATGGGGAAGACGATCTGCTCGGGTTGCAATTCAGTGCCGTGCGCGATCGGCGCAACTCTCGTTTGCAACCCACCGCTGGCAGTGTGCTGCGCCTGAGCAGCGAACAAACGGTTCCGGTGGGACTCGGCAGCATTTTCTACAATCGCTTGCGCGGCAGTTATAACTACTACATTCCCATCGATTGGATTCAATTCTCCGAAGGGGCGCAAACCATTGCTTTAAGTTTCCAAGGCGGCACGGTGATTGGCGATTTGCCGCCGTATGAAGCCTTTTCCCTGGGCGGCACCACCACGGTTCGCGGCTATGATGAAGGGGAACTCGGCACCGGTCGTAGTTTCTTGCAAGGAAGCGTAGAATATCGATTCCCGATTTTTAGTGTGGTGGGCGGGGCGCTGTTTTTCGATGCCGCCACGGATCTGGGAACCGGGCAAGACGTTCCCGGCGAACCGGCAGAGGTCCGGAACAAACCGGGCAGTGGTTTCGGGTACGGCGTGGGGGTGCGAGTTCAGTCCCCCATCGGCCCGATCCGAGTGGACTACGCGATTAATGATGAAGGAAATACTCGCTTCCACTTTGGTCTCGGGGAGCGATTCTAGCCAATTGAGGGTTGAAAGTTGAGAGAATCGGTCAGGGACTCCGTAGAAACCAACCCCATGTCTAAAGCCAGGGGCTTGTACTTCTAACCACCTGACCAGCCTAAA
>NZ_JAJENT010000480.1:0-3880 GCF_035615515.1 Phormidium sp. CCY1219 | reverse complement strand
CATCCACTCGGCAACCCGATGGTTCTCCCTGGAGCAAATCGGATTTAAAAGCGTTAGTCGATCGCGATTTTGGTGAATGAGACTGCGACGAGCAGGAAGAAGAGAGTTTGGCGTAACCCCCGACCAACCACCAATAACCGACAAGCAATGAGAGATATAACGAATCACCGATGCAGATAAGCCGGTTTCCTGGCTAAGCTCCATTTGACTTATGCCATGAGATTGCACGATCTCGTCTAAATTACAGTTGCAGACAATTTCCACCGTCAAATCTTGGAGAGTTTGTCGTTCCTCGTCAGGTACATGAGGAGGAGGAGAAAATTTGGAGATGGTTTAGGAGTTGTCTTCTAATCGTTCTCTCCAATTTTAGGAGGAGACAGACCGCAGCCCTTTTCTAAAGGATTGTCAGCACAAGGGAGGCAATGCTTGCGTATTTTGGCCTCGGGAACAGGGGCTGCTGTTAGCGATAGATGTGAGAGAAGCAGGAATGACAGATTTTATACTTTTAAACGAAATTTCCCCTGAAGCTGGAAGCGCGCGCCGTACCGCTGCTCGATCGCCGTCGGGTCGTTCACGGGGCTGGCGACACAAAAGGTGAGATGCGATCGAGCAACGCTTCAAATAGGGGATTGCCAAAATTCATCAGATGCAATGAGGGATTTTGTTCGTAAACTTCAGGGGAAAAGGTGACGAGAGACTTGCGGTGATTTTCGGTTATCTCGATCGCCCCGTTTTCCAGGGGTTTGAACTGGATTCCCATTTTTGCAAAAAGTTTAGAATTAACAAACAAATTTTCGATATTTTGTGGTAAAATGGGAGTGGTGGGTAGCGGTTGGCGAATTTCTCTGAGGTCGGATTCCACATCCATTGCCACCATTTCTTCTAAGGCGGGACGCAAGGGCGGTGTTTCTAAGACAGTATCGAATTCGCTTAGCATCACCCCTTCTTCTTCCGGATCGGCACTCATCGCCGCCCGTTCGATGAAGGTGGGAACGCGGGCTAAAATCGGTTGCAAGTTGCCGACAATGGTTTGAAAGGCATCGATGCGATCGCGCAATTTTCGGTAAACTTTCGCCTCCACTGTGCCATCATAATACAAGTTGTGAATTCTCACGGTGGTGTAGTGTTGGCCGATGCGGTCTAAGCGTCCGATCCGTTGTTCCACGCGCATGGGATTCCAGGGCATATCGTAGTTAATCAACAGGCCACAAGTTTGCAAATTTAACCCTTCAGCAGCGGATTCGGTACAGAGTAAAATTTTGATGCGTCCTTCTCGAAATTGGGATTTAATGTGTTCTTTGGGAACGGTTCGCCAACTTCCCGACTGGTACAGTTCGCCGCCGCGTCCGGAATAGCAGGCCACTTGCGATCCGTATAATTGTTGTAACGCCGATCGCAAATAGTCCATCGTGTCAGTGTATTGGGTGAAAGCGATCGCACTTTCGCGGTGGGCGAGTTCTTGACGCAAAATCCCGATAAAATGAGAGAGTTTGCTATCTTCGCCGGTATTTTCAAACTGGCGTAACAGGTTTTCTAAATAGGCGATTTCTTCCGGATCTGCCCGTTCAAAATACGACTCCATGCCTTCGAGAATCGCATCATCGGCATCGTCTAAATCGTTAAGATCGTCATCGGTTAAGCTGATGCCTTCGAGTCGGCGTTGCAGGGATTCGCGGATGGCATAAAAAGAACTGGTGAGGCGTTTGCGATACAGCGTCATTAAAAATCCTAACGCTTTGCGGTTCTCTTTTTGGGCTAAATTATAAAAGTGGCGAACGTAGTCGCTGACTGCGCGATACAGGGGAATTTCCCGATCGCTTTCCAAGACGATCGCATTATCTGTGACTTCCCGTTGGGGAATATCTCGGTCTAACAATCCTCGGCGATAGTATTGGCGCAAAGTATCGCGGGTGTGGCGAAACATCAAATCTTTGAGAGGTGTATTGACGGTGAGATATTGGCGGGAAGCGGTGAGAAAGGGTCGATCTTGGGCGTATTGTTTGGCGTTTACCATCGGTTTGCCGGTTTGCCAGATATCGCGCAGTTTGTATGCCATCAGGCGATCGCGCTTTTGTAGGTAGTCTTGCAGTTGGGGACAGGGGGAACCGCCTTCCTGGAAATAATCCACTGCCATTTGCTGCCAGAATTCTAAAGTGTGGCGATCGGGTTTATCCGAGAGAGAGGCGAAATACTGACAAAAATTATCGCCATAAGACCAATGTCCTTGCAATCCCAGCAGATGCAATAAGTCGAAAATCTCGATCGCATCGATTTGCATCGGTGTGGCGGACAGTAACAGCAGCGATCGCGTTTGTGCTGTCAATTGCTGCATTAATTGCAGGAGGCGATTGGGGGTGTCTTTGCGGTTTTGCGGACTTTGCCGACGGGCGTGATGCGCCTCATCCAGTACGATTAAATCCCAAGGTTGTGCTGATAGCAATTCTCTCATGCGATCGCTGCGGCGGACGAGATGGGAAGAAGCGATCGCTAAGTTCTGACAATCCCAAGGATTTGCTGAGGGTGGCGGGGTGAATTTGGCAGAGTTGCGATCGGCAGGAATGAACTCGCCTTGCTGATAACTCCAAAAGTGCAGGTTAAATTTTTCTCGCAATTCTTCATGCCATTGGGGTTGAATGCTGGCCGGGGTTAAGATTAAAACGCGCTTGACTTTTTTGCTGATGAGTAAGTAGCGCAATATCAATCCAGTTTCGATGGTTTTTCCCAAACCGACTTCATCGGCAATCAGGAAACTTTGGGGGAATTTTTCGGCAATTCGGCGTAAAATTTTCAGTTGATGCGGCCAAGGTTGAATCGGAATGGATTTCAGGCAAAAGTCGAGACAACCGGGGGATTGATGTAAGGTTCGTAGCTGGTGAAAGGCGTCGGTTTCTTGGGGTTCTGGAGGTTCTGGAAGTGGGGGTGAGGCGCTTGAGGCGGTGGGTAAAGGACGGGTGTCAAATTCGCTTTGCGGCGTCCAAGTTGGGGGGCGATCGCCGCTGTAGCGCAACAGTTTATTTTTGACGGCTTCCGGGATATCAAATACCTGCACATTTGGGGCTAAATTGTCCCACAACTGGTCAAAGCGGAAAATTTCTTCTTGCACTCGTTCTAAGTCGCGATCGCCTTCCCAGGAACAATAAACGTGAAAGGATTCCACGTTATTTTCCCAACCGGCGAGAGATTCGTTATTGGAACCGCTAAAGGCGATTTTATCCCCCTGGGCGTCGAGTAAGATTCCTACTTTTTCATGGAACAGATGATGGCGATCGCAAACCGTTTCCGAGTCTTCTGGAATGCCGGTGGTTTTCACGGGGACGGCGATTTTAATATCGAGATAGTGGTTTTGAATCAGCCAACTGAGAATCTCGAAGTGTTTGAGTTGGGCGAAATTTTCCGGCGGGGTTAACTCCGCATCCAAACGCAACGCGATCGCCTCTCGCAGGGCATATCCTTGTTGGATTGCGGCTAAATCTTGGGGGCTAAATTGACAACCCATAATCAAGCGAATCCGCCCGCCATTGTGCAGCATCGCCCCCAAACCCCGCCCCACCTTGCTGAGAATCGCGCTATTGAAAAAACCGGACTTGCGATCGTATTGGATCGCGCATTCGAGGGCGGGGATATAAAAATCTGCGATCGGATTGTTTTCGTTGCTGGAATAGCTGATCCGCCAGTCTTTATCTTGGAAGTTTATCATATTTGGAGGGAACGGAGAATGAGATATTTATTGAGATATTGTACCCTTTTCAATTAACTGATAACCCCACGATCCGCCGGGGATTATAAATCTGCGTCTCATAGCAACACCCGCCGGGGGATAAATCCCCCGTCTAATAGCTCAAGTCGGTTGAAACCGACTGAAATGCTTCTTTGGTAACGT
>NZ_JAJENT010000479.1:0-59998 GCF_035615515.1 Phormidium sp. CCY1219 | reverse complement strand
AACTCGTTCCCTGGCTCCGCCTGGGAACGCCCCACCCGAGGCTCCGCCTCCTCCTAAATAACTGTGAAAAATAATTTGCCCCCTTGCTTCTCAGTTCTCTATCTTTCTAAAAATTTCAAATAGTAAATTAAGTTAGATTTGTTGTTTATTTTTCTTAGATTGCCATGTTACCCACTCATCATGCTAATCGTCGATTCCGCAACCAAAAAACGGAACGCAAACGCACCCCAACCCGCAAATTGGTGGGGTTTGAAGTGAATCGAGAAACCTACGCCATTCCTATCGAACGGGTGCAGCGGGTTCTGAATCAATTTACGCCCCAAGGGGTTCTCGAAAGTGGCCGCAGTCTGGTAAAATTCGATGATGAGGTGATTACCGTGCTGGATTTGTCTCGCTTGTTCGTTCCTTCTGTTTCGGAAAAAACCAACGGTGAATATTTGATTGTCTGTTTGTTAAGTAATGGCGATCGCCTCGGTATTCCCATTCCCAATTTGCCCACGGTTATGGATATTCCCGAGGATAAATTCGAGCCGATTCCCGCTTCCTATCGGGAAGGCACGCAAAGCAGTATCCAAGCTCCCGAAGCATTGGAAAAGCTCATTTATACCGAATCCGGCGCGATCGCCTTTTATCTGAATGTAGACCGCTTACTCCCTGCTGTATAATCTGCCCACCGGCGATCGGGTCAGCAGCCACCGGAAAATTAATAATTGCAAATTCCCAATTTACTTTTTCCTCGGCTATACGTTATTGTCCATAATCATTCCCCTGTCTCCCGGCTAAACTATACAAAAGATTTCGGTTTTATATTTAGTGCGCTTTCAGAACCGTGGGAGGAGGCATGAGAGGGGGAAAAGGGCAGAAGTGCCGATCGCGCTGCCGGGGGATAGCAATGGCGAAGGTGGGGAAGCGATCGCGAGTCAGCAGGTCAGGGCAAAGCGTAACAAATTTTCAATTTCCAATTTCAAATATTCAATCCTCAACTCAATTTGCAGCAGAAGAGCTCATTTGCGGTGCATTCATGGCATAATCGCACTCGTGGCCTCGACGCGACGGGAAAGCGGAGGAACCATGAGCGCCAAATATTCGTTTGTGGTGCCGATTTATAACGAAGAACAGACCATAGAAGAACTCTACCGACGATTGAAAGCCGTCATCGATCGCCTCGATAGTGCAGCAGAAGTCATTTTCGTAGATGACGGAAGCAGCGATCGCTCCTTACTGCTGCTGCGACACCTGCGCGATCGCGATCGGCGGATCTGCTATCTGAGCTTTGGGCGTAATTTCGGGCACCAAATTGCCGTAACTGCCGGCTTAAACTTTGCCCGAGGGCAAGTGGCCATCGTCCTAGATGCCGACTTGCAAGACCCACCCGAACTGATTCCCGACTTAATCGCCAAATGGCAACAAGGCTATCAAGTCGTCTACGCCCAACGGCGATCGCGCGGTCAAGAAAACTGGTTTAAACGCTGCAGCGCCTACCTCTTCTATCGCCTACTGCGGAAACTCGCCGATGTAGACATCCCCTCAGACACCGGCGACTTTTGCCTGCTCGATCGCCGCTGTATCGACGCCCTCGACGCCATGCCAGAACGAAACCGCTACATTCGCGGATTGCGCGCCTGGGTGGGATTTCAGCAAACCGCCATTGAATTCGATCGCGACCCCCGCTTCGCCGGCGAAGTAAAATACAGTTTCCGCAAATCCTTCGCCTTAGCCCTCAACGGAATCGTCGCCTTTTCCAGCGTCCCCCTGCGCCTGTCCACCTATCTCGGTTCCATCGCCGCCGCGATCGCCATTGGGATGGCCATTTTAGTCATCTACTGGCGAATCTTTTATCCCGACTCCCCCTTAACCGGTTTCGCCATCATTATGAGTTGCAGCTTCTTCCTCGGTGCGGTGCAACTCATCTGCATCGGCATTTTAGGCGAATACATCGGACGCATTTACGAAGAAGTCAAAGGACGCCCCCTCTACACCCTCTCCGAAGTCGCCGGATTTGAAGCCAACCGCGAAAAGACCACCGGAGACGGAACCGAGAATTGAGCAATTTTGAATTCAGCTTTTCCCTCAATTCTCCAGAGAAATGGTTTCCTGGGTTTGTGCTGCCCGACGGACCGCATCCGCCACTTTCAGGGTATAGGCGCTAGCCGTCGGTTCCACGTAAAGCGGTTTCCCGGCGGTTAAATAATCCAGGACCATCGTGGTATCTCGGGCAAATAAACCGCGACGAGTGCCCACCGAGAGGGGAGTCACCTCATCGAGGCGCACCAATTCCCCCCGATCGCCATCAAAAATCAGCGTACCTTTTTCCCCATGCACTTCAAATTTCCGTTCCCCTTTCGAGAACTGGTCTCCTTTCCCATAAATCAAATCCGCGATCGCCCCACTGGTAAAACGAAGCTGGGCCGTACACAAACAAGCGGTATAGTAGTCCGGTTCCGACGCTTCCCAGAACCTTGCCTGAGCGCTTACCGTAGCCACAGAGCCAAATAAATCCGTAAAGCGATGCAGGCGGGAAAGCGCCCCGACGAAGGGAAAGCCAAACAGATTGAGATTGTAAGTCCACTTCAGGGGAACCGGGCGTTGCGGGGTGATGGTGGCGTAGCGGGCATAGGTGACTTCTCCGGCTTCGGGCAAGGAGGCTTTCAGGGCATTATGCAAGCCTCCCAAGAGTTCGATATGCTCCACATGCAGCAGTAATTGGCGCTGACTTGCCAGAGAAATTAATTCTTTGGCGGCGATCGCGTCGAGACAGAGGGGGTATTCCACCACCACATGCTTGCCGGCTTGCAGCGATCGCGCCACGATGTCCCCATGAGCGGAATTAACCAGGGAAATCATCACCAAATCGATATCGTTGCGTTCCACCAGTTGTTGCCAGGATCCGATCGCCTCCGCTTGGTAAGTTTGAGCGAATTGTTCGGTTTTCATGGCGGTATGACCTGCCACCGCCACCAGGGTGGCGCGATCGTCTCCTTGCAGGGTCTCCGCGCGCAATTTGGCGGCAAAACCGGTCCCCACCAACCCGACTCGAACGGGCAATGGCAGGGGTTTCACAGGAGAACTCGTTGCAGCGCTGGGATGAGAATTGGTGTTCACGGGCTTTTTCTGGGTTGGTGCTTGCAGTTGATATTCCGGGACGGGAGTGGCGATCGCCCCCCTCGCGATCGCGATCGATTTTACCACGCCCGCCGTGCCCCCCCCAGGTCCTCCCCCCAGAGGCGATCGCTGCCAAACCCTCATTTCGTAAGGGTTTTCCCCTAGGTATAAGTAATCAGGATGAAATTAGAAATTTTTATAATAAATTTTGTTGAAAATATTGGGAAAATCGGTGTTGCAAGCTTTGTTTTTTCCCGTAATATCAGAGATAGGCTTAACCTATAAGCAGTGTTGCAGGTTAATCAAGACGCAACATCTGTATTAGGAGAACTTATCTTTTAACCAGTCGATTACTTGAGAGGATCGCGAAATGGCAACTTACAAAGTTACCTTAAAAATGCCCGATGGCGAGCAGACCATTGAAGTGCCCGATGACGAGTACATTCTCGACGTGGCCGAAGAACAAGGTCTGGATCTGCCTTATTCCTGCCGTGCAGGCGCTTGCTCTACTTGCGCGGGCAAACTGGACGCTGGCACCATCGACCAGTCTGACCAGTCTTTCTTGGATGACGATCAAATCGAAGCGGGTTATGTGTTGACTTGCGTTGCCTACCCCACTTCTGATTGCACCATTACCACCCACCAAGAAGAAGAACTCTACTAGAAATTAACAATTGGAGTTCGATCCCGAGGTTTCCTCGGGATCGAACTCGTAGATCGGCTCTAGAGAGGGGAAATCAAAGCCTCTCGACTCCAGCCTGTTTCCAAGAGCGAACAAATTAATTTCCTCAAAGGGACGCGCGATCGCGCGCCCCTTTGCTGTTGCTACCTCACCCTTGGGATGCAGTGGGCGGGAGAGACTCGAGGGGGTCGCGCCAGAAGATAATGTCTTCATGGAGGGTCTCGATTTGAGTTCCGGGATAGTAAAATTCCAAAATGCGTACGCTCGACCACCCCAACTTGGCTAATTTGTGGGATCCGGTTTGACTCAATCCCACCCCATGTCCGAATCCACCACCCACAAAGGCATACCCTTTTAACGTTTTATCCGCACCGTAAACCCGTTCCACGTAAAAAAAGGTACTCAACGGCGCGTAAAATGCACGGAGAATTTCGTCTTTCCTGAGGATGATGCTTCCTTTATCGGTGGTGGCTTTCACCGCGATCGCCCGCCCGGCCCGACTGCGCTCGACTACCTCAATTCCGGTTACAGTATTAAAATTCGCCAGGGCATGTTTCTTTTCGACCAAATACTCCTTCAGGTCTTCATTGGTCTGTGCCAAGGGAGAGAATTCCCGCCAGCGAAATAAATCCCACTCCTCTTCATTAAATCCTTTTTCCAAGCTGAGAAACCGTCGGAAGTTTTGCTCGCTTGCCAAACTGTTGCGCGATAAGTCCCACAGATTGGCTACGGAGTCGATGACGGCGGTGAGGTAGGGTCGCCCTTCTCCGTCCCACATGTCGTTATAGGGGGAGGTGATTCCCCCGGTGGTGGAAGAATACAGGGCGTCTACTAATTCGTTGTTGTAGGTCAGCACTTTTCCCGCCGTGGCGGCGATCGCGATATCTGCTGGTTCCCAGGTTTGCCCCAGACCCTTATAAACCTGGCACTGGGTACTGGCGCATAGTTCGTAGTTGTCGATCGCAAATCGTCGCAGGTTCCGCAAGGCATAGGTGCGCGCGATGATCGCTTGCGCTTCTACCGCCGCATCTGGGGCATTGGCTCCAATTTCATGGGGCACCACGCCGCGCAAGTAGGTCTCCATCTTCACGTCATTCACTACGGTGAAGCTACCGTAGGCGTCGGGTTGCACCCGCAATGTCCCGCCATATAACCGGGGATTGCGATCGTCTTTCCCTTTGCTGACTTGAATTCGATTGTTGTTCGCGAAAATTTCTAGCCGATCGCGGTGGTAGCGAAATCCATCCACTACCCAGGTGGGTTGAGGCACCTGCTGCCGGATCTCGGTGTCTAAAAATGCCAGTTCGTTCCCTTGCGCTTGCAGGCTTTGCAGCAGCAACCGCCGCAGTAATGGGGTGCTGTAAACTTCCCGCTTCGCCCATACCTGCCAACGCCCGGGGTAGGCAAGTTCGACTTCGAGTCCCTGTTTGCGCCAGTCTTGGGCGCTTTGTTCGGCATTCTCAAAGCTGCGATGGGTACTCAGCACTAACCGCTCTTCGACAATGGGTTGTGCGAGGGGTTTCATCTCGATTTCTAGTTCCAGTTCGTTCACTGATTGGGTGACGGGGGTGCCGTCTCCTCCCTCAAACCGGACAAATAAGCGATCGCCGCTCATGGGTTTGAAGATCAGTTTATCCCTGGCTTCCCTGCCAAATCGCTGCACCACCCCCACTTGCAGTTCTCGGTTGGTGATGCTATTCCCCCACACTCCCTCGGTAACGACTCCCCACCAGCAAATTGCACTCAGCAGGGTGCCGGAAATTCTCCTCAACCACTTTCGGGTTGTCGGTGTCTTGGGGTCGATCTCGCGATCGCCAATCGCAATTGGTTCTCTGACGCTTGTTTTGCCAAAAGCCATAACGCTCGCTCTGTGTTTGATGGGCTGGGTTTTTTTTGCCCGGGTCTGGTGGTTCGATCCGGTTTGCTCCTACTTTACCCAATCTCGACAATTTGTATTGTAAAAAGGGGGGACTTCTATCTAACCTCTATTCTCCCCGGAACCTGCGATCGCTTCGGTAGTCCAGATGACGATTTCCCCGATCGCTCCTCCTCCCCTCCCCTCTTCCCCCTTCTCCCCTAGCTACTTCTACTCATGGCAAGTCGAAGTCATTATGAGTATGATTTAGTAAAGCACTTAAAATAGAGAAAAACCTGCTGATGAGAATCGAAGAAATTCCGATTGACAAGATTCGCCGCCCCTTACCGCGAACCAACGACCCGGAGAAAGTCGCCGCCCTGATGGAGTCGATTGGGCAAGTAGGCTTACTCGAACCGATTGACGTGCTAGAAGTGGATGGGCAATACTACGGCTTTTCCGGATGCCATCGCTACGAAGCTTGCCAACGCTTAGGCCATGAAACCATCCGGTGTAAAGTTCGCCGCGCCCCGCGATCGGTATTGAAAATGCACCTAGCGTAGCCCAGATTGGTCATCACCTCTTCATCGTTTGATGAGAAAATAAACATATTCTCGTTTTTTGGAGGCTTGCCTCATGGGCAAAGATAAAAAGAAAGCGCCGCAAATCAATCTCGGCATTGACGAAAAGGATCGCAAAGAAATCGCCGAAGGGTTATCGCGGGTGCTTGCCGATACCTACACCCTTTATTTGAAAACCCACAATTTCCACTGGAACGTCACCGGTCCGATGTTCCAGACGTTGCACCTGATGTTCGAGCAGCAGTACAACGAACTGGCATTGGCGGTGGATGGAATTGCCGAACGCATTCGCGCGTTAGGTTTCCCAGCTCCCGGGACTTACAGCGAATTTAGCAAGTTAAGCTCGATTCGAGAAACCGAAGGGGTGCCTTCCGCCACCGAGATGATTAAGCTGCTGGTGGAAGGTCAAGAAACAGTGGTCAGAACCGCGCGATCGGTGTTCCCGATCGCCGACAAAGTTAGCGACGAACCCACTGCAGACTTATTGACCCAGCGAATGCAGGTTCACGAAAAAACCGCTTGGATGTTGAGAAGCCTGCTGGAAGACTAGAGGAGGAGTAGGGTGGGCAAGTCCTTGCCCACCCTACAGCTACAGCTTTTGTCAAGTAGGTTGAGGCGATCGACCTACTTTTTTTTGCAGCCCTAACCCCGGAAACTTTATAAGGTAGAATGACCATTGAAATACAACCAACCTTGGGCTTAAAAGATGCGATCCAACAGCGTCGCGCGGCCAGAGCATTTCATCGAGATCCGATTCCCCCGGCAATTTTAGAAGCCATTTTGCGCTTGGGGGTGCGATCGCCCTCGGGGTACAATCTGCAACCGTGGCGATTTATTGCACTTCGCGATCGCGACAATCGAGAGAAACTAAAAGCCTGTGCCTTTGACCAAAGACAGGTGGGCGAGGCCCCGGTGGTCTTGATTTGCTGTGGCGATCGCCGAGTCACAGATTCCGAGTACATCGAATCGGTGATTCAACTGGGCAAACAAACCGATGCGATAAACGAACAATATGCCCAGATGATGCGAGAAGCGATTCCGCAACTGTTCGAGAGCCGCCCTTATGCATGAATCCGTCGAAGCCTGGACCAACCGCCACACCATGCTGGCTGTAGCGCATATGATGATTGTTGCCAAAAGCTTTGGTGTAGATAGCTGTCCGATGGAAGGATTTGCCAGCGATCGCGTCAAAGAGGCATTTAACATCCCCGAGGAAGTGGATGTTTGCTGCTTGCTAGCCCTTGGATTTGCGACCGAACCATACAAACAGTATGGCGGACGGTTCGATATCGATCGCGTTTGCTATAGCGAAAGTTTTGGCGAACCGTTTGTCCTCTAATTGGCGATCGCCAATGGTTGGTGATTCCCACTTTCGGGAACACTTACAATTAATTGCTAAACCGTCTGCTTCCCCCTTAACCATGATCGATCCACAACCAACCCTCAACCCTCAATTCCCCACGGAGAGTGACGCTGTAGATTACAGCCAAAAGTTGCAAGGGTTGATGCAACAAGTGGGAATTTCCAGTTTTCGCGCCCTCTCTCGCGCGGCGGAGGTTTCCCACTGGCAGGTGCGACAGCTTCGACGGGGGCAAGCGCTGCAAATTCGCGGGGAATATTTGCTCAAATTAGCGGCGGCCCTGCAAGTGTCGGTAGCGGATCTGCTGGCTAACTTTTCTCCGGGCGGCGATCGCCTCTTGGTGGAAAGCGCCGCGTCAGCAGAAGCACCCCTCCCCACTACGCACAGTGCCACCGACAGTCCCAAAGCCGCCAATTTCGCCGAATTGCAACGAGAGTACGAACAACTGCGCTTGGCCATGCAGCAGCAGCGGGAGTCTGTGATGCTCGAATTTCAGCAAGCGAGTTTGGAAACCCTGGAATCTTGGTTGCGACAATGGCCCACGGCGGCTCGTGCGGCTCAGAAAAATCCCGAGGTTCCCGCCACCCGTCTGCTACCCTTGCTCGGTCCGCTAGAACAGTTGCTCCAGCAATGGGAAGTGGTACCGATCGCCGCCGTGGGTTCCCAAGTCGCTTACGATCCGCAACACCATCAGCTCATGGAAGGCACCGCCCAACCGGGGGATCCGGTGCAGGTTCGTTACACCGGCTACCGCCACGGCGATCGCCTCCTTTTCCGCGCCCAAGTCAGTCCGCTGCCGTAGACTTACCACAAAGTTAGAAAAAAGTCAAGAGTAAAATTACTCATTTTTTGACTTTTTTCTAAACTTCAGGGTAACAGGTTAACAACAATCGATGACATTAAAGACCTGGAGGGTGGGCAACAATTTGCCCACCCTACCCGCGTGGGTTAGGTGAGGGTGTCCGGAATCGGTGAGGTTAAAGTGGATTGAGCCAGCGAAGGATTTCGCGCGTGAGGCCCTGGGGTTCGCGGTAGAGTTCTTGACGCAACCATTGAGCGATCGCATCTAAGGGAGAGAACTCAATCCCCGGTTTCCACCCCGGATCCTGACTCAAAGGCGTCAGATGGTTACCCGGGAGGGTGAGGATCGTCACCATATCCGGGAAGCGAGTTTCCAGGACCGGGAGCAACAGTAAAGTTTGGTCGATGGTATCCTCCTTAAATTTAACCACAAGATTGCGCCGGACCTGATAGCCCGAGGCAATAATTTCGTTCGTTTCTTCTGGGTCTGGGGTAAATTCCACCGCAAAAGACGAGGGAACCGTTTCTAACCACTCTAAAAATGGAATCGAACGACGTGCCGGATAATTGTTATAAGAAATCAGCACATTACCCGCGCGATCGACATCAAACAAACTCCCGATTAACAAATGCAGTTAAACTAAGCAATTTCGTCACCGAAACTGCTCGTCTTCAGAACCCTGCGTGAAAGTTTCCCTTCACAAGGCTCCTCTTTTCGATACTCCGTTTCATCGGCACTTCTCGCAGCATGGCACTCCGAAGTCGTAGGGTAAGCAATATCCAGCCTAAATTTCTTCTGGGGTTAATTGTTGTCCCGATAATGGGCCAGATTCCCTCAGTCGCGGACCCCAATAAGACAAATCCCCATCATAAGGAGAAGCATCTCCCCGGACTTTCAGATGACGGACAATGGCAGTTTCGGCATGTAACGCCAATCGGTCGTGTGGATGAGAGGCAAACACCGAGTTTTTCGACCCGATCGCCTGCCAATATTTTTGCTTCACCCAAGCATTAGACTTATGCGGATGGCGGCGTTTTGCCCATCGTTTTAGCTTCAGGTGAAGGTCGTAATCCAGGGAAGAAAAGGTTTTCTTTGAACTCACACTACAGAAATAGCCACACCAATGATTGATGAGCGGATTCAGACAAGCGATTAAAGTAGATTGACTGGCCGCTTGATGGGCTTTAATTGCCGCCTTTATCTGTTTTTTGTGAGCTTTAACCGCCGAATTAGAAGGCTGAATCAGGGTTTTGAAACCCAGCTTCGAGTGATATTTTCCCACCGGATACTGGCGGATATGAAAGCCTTGGAAATCAAACCCTGGTGGCGTTGCTTCATGGGAGTCGAGGGTATGAGCCAGACGAGTGTTTTCATCCCGCAGAGATAAACCCATTGTTTGCAACCATTCGCCAGCGATCGCCCGACACTGCAGGAGAACCGCTTTATCCGGATGAAGGAGAACCAACTGGGCCGCATAGCGCACCACAGTCAAGCCAGTTTGGGTGTCCCGATCGGGGACAAATAGAGTATTGGCCAACTGCATCAGGTGATTTTCCAGACCATCCAGGGCGATATTCAGCAGCAAAGGGGCGAGGATTTGAGAAGGGAAAAAAGCAGACTTTGAGGGATTGAATTCGAGCGGTTCACCTACAGCAGACCAAGCGATCGCCCCCGTTTTTAACCAAGCTTTCACCAGGCGTCGAATTGGGGAAACAGCGGCCATTTTCTGCGCCAGTGCTTGCGGGTCGATTTGGGGTAAATTGACAGACAAATCTGCGGTCAGCACATACTGGGGTTGAGCCTTAATGCTGGCATAAATTGCCGCGATCGCATCCTTGTAACTTCTGCCCGGACGGAAACCATAGCTATTTGGGTCAAACTTTGCCTCCCATTCCGGTTCCAGTGCAAACTTTACCAGATATTGCAAGGCGCGGTCTTTCATCGTGGGAATTTGCAAACGTATTTTTTCCCGACCATTGGGGAGAGAAACTTCCAGCGAGCGAAGCGGTTGTCCGCCCGTTAACAATTCCAGTTCCTTAACCAGGGTAAATCGTTGAGCCGCGCCCAAAGAAGTTAGGCCATCAATTGCCGGAAATTGCCCATTAGAATTATCCGCACAGACTTGAGCCACGGCAAGAGTTTTGGCCGCGCGAGACTTCAGCAAGAGCCGTTGTAAGCGGCGGAGTGATTTAAGATTGCCAGAGCGAGAAGCGTGATAGATTCCCTTTTGTAGGTGGAAGAGTTGCCGTTCCAACTGTTTCCAGGGAAGGGTTTTCCATTGTTGGCCAGCGGAGTTTTCTTCCAAACTACCGTCATCAGGTTTACTGTCCCGAGCGTTTGCGTTCATATCTACGAAATTCCGAGTCTATCGATTATCGAAAAGTCGGTACGTCAGCCTATCTCGTTCGTTACGAATCGAGCATTTGCTTCTTACCGAATCCTACACCTCTAACAACCTCCGAGATGGAGAAATTGCCTCTTGGGTGAGTACGCAATCCGAGAAAGGGATTGAGAGTCGCTAGAGGGTTTCCTCGTTCCGAATGACCTTTAATCGAGGGGTTAGGGCGGTACTTTCCACCGGGTTTATGGAAGTGCGTGATGGTCAGACAAACAACTGCCATCTCCAGATATCCAGTGCCGTTTGGCTCCAGCTTTTTTTGTGCCTAATTGAGCTGGTGATGGGTGACGATGGTTCGGACGTACCTTCGGAATCTACCCATATCCTCTTGCTTGAAGGGTACCGAGTTAGGCCCTCGGGATTGCCTCCTTTCATCCCCGCTTTCCGGAGTGATGCCCAGTCGTTACCGGAGGGGAAGTGCTGTCAGCGCTGCACCTGCGCGGCAGGATTTTCACCTGCAAGGTCATTCAGTTGTCAAGGTTCTATTGGGGAACCTTGCTAGCATTCCAATGCCCGATTTAGGGGCAAATTTCAGCTAAACGAGTCGCACGTTTGCATCCCATACTGTGTCCGATGCCGTAAATTGGAAGATAGCGCTTGGGTAATTTGCGCGATAAGCGAAGTTGTTCGATGCACCATTCAAAGCGATCGAGAACCTGGTGGGCGATCGCCGCATGATCCAGGGTATTGACAAATGGAGTGGCGACAATCGCATAGCCTTTTAGGCTAAGCTGTTCGAGTAGCCATCGGTAGGTGACTTGCGGGGCCGCCGCCACGAAAGCGCCGCCAAGAAAATGGACGATACCCTTCGGGTGGGGTGGAATATGAACCCAGTTCCCAGAAATTTCTTGCCAGTTCATGCCAAAGTCTCTTTGTTAGTTGAATCCGCGATCGAGATTTTCATTTTTTATTTTAATGGATTCGCGCACAGCAGGATATTCGGTAATTGCGTTTCCAGGCTTTTGTGTAGTTTGCAGGAGCAACCAAGCGGGGAATCTTACCTCAGAAAACAAGCCAGGGGGAGAATTGGACGGACTTTTTCCCGTCAAAGGGGATAAATGAGGGTTGGTAAGGGGTAGACTGATTGCTACAATTGAAGGATAATCAGAGAAACTATTTTTGGCAAAGGGGAGTAAGACGATGGAAGAGACAGGGAGGTGATTTGAGAAGGGAGGCGCAAACCTCCACTTAGAGCACAGAGATGGGGGTAAGGATGAGTACACTTGATTGGAGAATTTTCCCAGCGATCGCTGCTGCGGAAGCAATCCAGGGGCAATCCACCGCGCGATCGCATCGCCGACCCCGGAGTAATGGTAAATTGAGAAATTTTACCGATTCTTGGGAGTTTTAGGTAAAATCTATCGAAAAATACTCGACTGTCTATTTTATAGCCACTAACAACAAACGAGCTGTAGCTGTTGCAATGATGAGCCAATCTTTTATGGTTTCTATTAGTCAATCTTTGGCGAATAAACTTGATGTAATCCTTGAAAAATGGAAAGAAAAAGTTCGAGAGGATGCGAAAATAGAAAGTTCAAAAAATTTATCCGAACCAGCGTTACAGAACTTAATTCCTGAGGTACTTAAGGCGATGGTTTCCGCTTTGGATTATCCGGAAGACGATGATTTTGAAGTGGTGGCGCAAGCCAGTTTGGGTCATGCAGTGGAACGGGCGGAAAATGGATATGATGCGGAAGAGATTGCCCGAGAATATCGCTTTTTGCGGCAAACGATATTTTCAGCATTAGAGGAAGATTTTTTAAAACTGACGCCCCAGCAATCCTATCGGGCATTTCGGATAATCGATGCGGCGATCGACCAAGCTAGCGCCTATTGTTTTCAAAGATTCGTGAAAGAGCGCACCAAAAAGCTAGAGCAGATTCAGCAGCAACTCACCCAAACGAATGAAGAACTGACGCGGTTGCTGAATTTGAGTCAGCAGAGCTTTTCGCAACTGGCGCACGAGTTTAAAACGCCGTTGAATTCGATTATGGCTTATTCGCAAATGCTTTTGCGCCAGCAACAGGGGAAAACCGAGTCGGATGCGTTGAATATCGATCGCATCGAGCGCGTGTTGCGTTCTTCGCGACAATTACTGGAAATGGTGAATAATTCGTTAGAATTGTCCCGGGTTGAAGCGGGAACTGCCACGTTGAAACTAATCGAAGTGGACGTGCAAAGTACCCTGGTTACCGCAATTGAAACCATCGAACCCCTGGCACAAAAAAAAGGATTGGAGTTACGAATTTTTAGCGATTTGGCACCGGAACGAGTGGTAACGGATCTGTCGCGCTTGCAGCAGATTTTGATTAACCTCTTGAGCAACGCAGTGCGTTATACCGATGATGGTTCGATAAGCATTTCTTGCGAAACTTTACCCGAGAACAAATGGTTGCTCAGCATTAGGGATACGGGAATTGGAATTTCGCCAGAAGATCGAGAAAAAATCTTTCAGCCCTTTTCGCGGGTGGGAGTGAATATCGCGCCAGAAAGGGAAGGAAGTACGGGGTTGGGATTGGCGATCGTGGCGCAACTGGTGAAACTGCTGCAAGGAGAGATTCACATGATCTCGGAAGTGGGGGATGGATCGGAATTTAGCGTGGTTTTTCCCATAGAAGTTAGCGTAACCAATCCTGAAAGTTAAGCGGATGATGGAGAAAAAGTGCCCACCCCTGAGCGATCGCGCCAGGGGATTGCAGGGGAATAGCGGGGTTTGGGTTAGGCAATTTGACAGAAGCGATCGGCAATATCCACTTCTCCAGAAAGCAGTTTAGCCAGGAGTAAGGCGCGGGTGCGTTTTAGGGTAGAATTTTTGGCTTGTAAGGCTTGAATTTCCGAACACAGAGGGTCGAGGGTGTCTATAAACTGACGATGGATGTGGCGATCGGGAAGTGCGATCGGCAACTTGCGAAATCCACTCAAATTAATTTCTCGATACATCAACCCCGACGCCAAACTAAAAATCCAGTCTCGATTTTCTTTAATCCAAAAATAGAGATAATATGCCGAAAGTTGTTCGTTGGGAATGCAGGTAATAAACCCTTGATTCGTGGAAGCTTCTGTGGTATTGATTGCCACCACCCCAATAGTTGCCCGGGAAGTCATCATCACCGAATAGGGCGGAAAAACCCGAATTTTGCTGTTGCGTCGCCCCAAATCAGTAATTTTGTTGGCAGATTCGGAAATAAACATGGTGCCCGACGCGGTTAAATCCGTGGTTCGATACCACATCAGGGTGCCATTCGCCCAATATTCCGGTTTTTTCTTCGAGGGAGTATCGCCGCCGATGGTATCCACCACATCCCCGATCGCCTCCACTTTCCATCCCACGGGAAACATCTCTTTACCCGTGACTTCTCGTTCCAGATCCGTTGCCCGACGCATTTCTAAATGGGGCAAATTCAATTTAACAAACCACTCATAATAAACCGTTTGCGCCATTGTTTCCAATAACTGAATTCGGCGATCGTTATTGGCAATTAAACTATCGTAGTCCGACAGAATCTCGGTAATCTTGTACTGAGTGGGCAGATCGGGATAGTAAATTGGCAGGGATTTCAGCGACTCCAAACTAACATAAGACTGCACCACGCCAGCTTTCAACCCGTGCAAAGCATTTTGAAAAATCGGAGTTTTTACCCAGTAATAAAGATAAAGCGGCGAGATAAGATGTTGATTGGGGCGTAAAATAGCCACACTGCTAGAAATGCCAAAATAATCTTCCGGTTGCACTAAATACGGTTCGCCAATACTGCCGATAATCCCGAATAAAACATCTCCTGCTTCGGGTTTGCGGATCGCTTGAATATTTCTACAGAAATGTCTCTCAAAATCCTGGCCAGAAATATAGTCAACTTTTGACAAATTCAAGCTATTGGGCTTGAGATTTTTAGCGGTTAAATAAAGCACGCCGCTATCTTGTCGTTTAACTTTGGCGTGGATGCCATCTCCCACGAGACAACACTCGCCAATGCGTTGCACGGTCCAATTTTGATTTGGCTTGACGGGGAACTTTGAAAATGTAGTCACATTCACACCTCTAGCGCGTCGATTCGGATTCAAACGGAACCCATTAAAAAAAATGGGGAAACGAGAAGGAGAGAGAATCAAATGTTCGGGAAAGAGAAAGAGAGAAAAACGACGCCAAAAGACTGACGATGGGAAAATGTTGCCCTTCAAGCTACAGATATTACACGACTCGTTTCACCTTGTCAAAATTATCTGTTTTCCTTGCTTCAGTGGTTTGGAGTAAATGAACCACTGTTTGAGAAATGCGTTGTTCCAGTTCTCGGGATTGAGTGCTGAGGGTTTCGAATTCTTCATTGAGTTGCTGGAGTCTTTCGCTAAAATCGAAATCATCTTCCGGTTTAGGTGGAACGCCAACATAACGCCCTGGATTGAGACTGTAACCTTCTCGTTCGATTTCTGCCAAAGTCGCGATGCGGCACAATCCGGGAACGTCTCGATAGATGTTGTTGGGAAAGGTTTCTTCCCAATCGGGTAAAGTGCCGTAAGCGGGAACGGCGGGATTTTTTCGAGTGTGTTCCGGTAAAGTTTCCACCGATTCAACCGTTTGACCGCGATACATGCGGACGATGTTGGAGAGGAAGTGAATTTGTTCCGGGCTAAATTGACGATGGGAACGATAAACATGCTGGTAAAATTGACGGGCGTCGATAAACAGCACTTTATCTTTGCGCGGAGAATAGACTTTCGCGCGATCGAGAAACCATAACGTACAAGGCAATCCGACACTGTAGAAAAAGTGGGGACCGACGGCGATGATAACATCAATTGCCCCAATTGACAGGAGTTTTTGGCGGAATTCCAATTCGGAACCTCGGGCATCGCTGGCGGAATTTGCCATAACAAATCCGGCGCGACCTTTGGAATTGAGGGCGCTATAAAATAACTGAATCCACAGGTAATTGGCGTTGTCGATGCGAGGCAGACCGAAGGGGAAACGGGAGTCGTTTTTGAGTTTTTCTTTGTCTACTTTGTCTACGTTAAACGGGGGATTGGCCATGACAAAATCGAATTTGCCCAGGCAATTGTGGTCGTCTTCATAGTAGGTATTGCTTTGGCAGATATTGCCGGCGAGTCCGTGAATGGCGAGATTCATGCGACACAGACGAACCGTTTCGCCGATGCGTTCTTGTCCGTAAATGCCGATTTCGGTGTTGGGATTTTGCTGATGTTTTTCGATGAAAGCTGCACTTTGAACGAACATGCCGCCACTGCCGCAGGCGGGGTCAAAAATTTTGCCGTGAAAGGGTTGGAGAATTTCGACAATCAGTTTGACCAGGGAGGTGGGGGTAAAGAATTCGCCGCCTTTTTGTCCTTCACTCATGGCGAAGTGACTGAGAAAGTATTCGTAAATTCGGCCAAAGGCGTCGCCTTCGATGTCGAGGGCGATCGCGTTAAAGCTGGTCAGCAATTCTCGCAGGATGTCGTTGCCCAGACGATGGTAAGTTTTGGGCAAGACGTTTTTGAGCGTGGGATTTTCTGCTTCGATCGCCAGCATTGCTTGATTCATTGCTTCACCAAGATTGGCGTTTGGCGGCAGATTTAGCAAGCTATCGAACCGCGCCTCTGGGGGTAGGTACAAGAAATTCCCCGCGAAATTGAAAGGGCGATCGCTGCGGCGATATTGCTGCACTTGTTTCGCAAAATTATGGTCGGCATACCGCAAGAATATCAGTCCTAGCACGGGCAAGGAATATTCCGACGGTTTGAGTTTTGAATTTGCTCGCAATCGATCGGCGGCATCCCATAGCCGCTTTTCAAGTTCGTAATAGTCTGGCATTTGTGATTTGAGTTTCCAATTGACGTCAAGGCGATAAGTGGAACACTATCGCTCAGTCGGGTGTTGACAAAAAGTTTATTATATGCTAAGAATCATGCTGAGTAAAGTCCATTTTCTCCACCGCCGCGTCTGCATCGGGTAAAAATAGCGCGATCGAGACGCCCGCGAGATTGCCCGAGTTGAGGAGAAAATAAGCCCCTGACCAGCCCTAACCTCCGCCCCAGCAAAATCTAGGGATGGAAACGGCTGCCAGTGTCGGAAAAATCCGGAGTAAAATACCGCCTTTTCAAGGGATAACAATTTCTGTAGGCGCTATTTTTAGCGCCCATCGATGGGATGACCCGCGTCAATTGTCTGAGGACACAGATGGCAGAATCAGCAAATTTTAGCCATTCAATCAGAATGACTTAACGGTTAGATGACCCAGGCAATTGCAGCTCAACTGGGAAAAAACGCCAGGGTTGCCGATTGGCAAGGGCGGGTTGCCGAGCTGAGGCAGCAAAGTCCCGGGTAAAAAATGATAAAATTGACAGTAAATAAAGAACAGATAACCTGGAAATCCCGAGGACAGTAACAAAAATCACTCTACCCGATAGGAGAAATCGGCTAGGCTACACCTATTTTCCAGGGAAGGAGGACAACGGTGGGATCCGAAATCAAAGCAATGCCCTGCCACGGGGACTGCCAAAGCTTGCCAACTTTTTGCAAGCACTTGCGCCACCAGCGACAGCACCGTACTGTCTGGAACTCGAAGAGCGAGCGATCGCGCAGATTGGGCTTTCAACGGAGTGGCGGCGTGCAATGGTAGGCAGAAAAAGTGGCTGAACGCAACCTAACAGGACAACTGCGGCAATCAATTGTCGTGTATGCAGCAGTAGGGATGTTGGCAATTGGGGTCATCATTTCCATCGCCAGTATGGTGCCCCTATATCGGTATCTGAAACAAGATGCCCAAGAAAATCTGCTGTTGGCGGTGCAAACAAAAAGCCAAGCCGTGGAGGAGTACCTATGGCGAGTTCGAGACGTTGCCGAACAGATTGCCAGTCGCAGCAAAGCGCGCGAAGCGCTAGAAAATTATAACCAAGGGGAGGTGAAGAAGCCCGAGTTAGCGGCATTCAGCACTCCTTTGCTCGCCGACGCCTTGAACCAATCTCCCGAAATTGTCGGCATTACCCGACTCGATCGCGCCGGAAATCCGGTGGTGCAGGTGGGGAGGCCCATTGCGCGCCATCTCTGGCAAGTCCCCACAGCGGAAGGGAAAAAAGCGATCGTCTCTCAACCCATCCGCCTGCAAGAGCAATTTTACATTGTTGCCGGTGCGCCGATAATGAACAAACAATCCCAACGAGTCGGCACTGATATCGTTTTGTTTGATATTGCCAGACTGGTGGACATTCTCCAAGAGTTTACCGAATACGAAAAAAACGGAAATCTCCTGTTAGCGGCGCAGCAAAATAATCGCATCGAGCAGTTATTTCCCTTTGAGGGCGAGACCCCGGGTGTGCCGTGGCAAGATAACGTTTTAGCCGCAACACTTAGAGAAGCGATTGGGGAAGAAAAGGGATTAATGATGACCAAAAATGCGGCGGGTTCTACAGAAGCGATCGCCTACGATTGGTTGGCTAAAAACCAGTGGGTGCTGTTAGCTAAAATACCCCCCGAGCAACTCTACGCACCCCTGAGACAGCAAATTACCATCTTAGCCGCAATGATGGTAGTTTTTCTCATTTTAGCCACCGGCGGTATGGTACTGCTGCTGCGCCCCCTGACCGGCAAAGTGCTGCTGCATACCGACGAATTAGAACGACTCTTGGAAGAAAAAACCGCCCATTTGCAAAGGGAACTGCAACAGCGTCGCCGCACGGAACGGTTATTAGCCGCTCACGCCCGCGAGAGTGCTGTAGTGGCAGGGTTGGGGCAATGGGCACTAGCTGGGATGGACTTGTCGAGCCTGATTGAAGAAGCCGCACGGCAAGTGACGCAAACCTTAGAGGTAGATTTAGGCTTGATTTGGGAATGGGTCGAAAATGAGAATATTTTGCGGTTGCGTGGGACTGCCGGCGGTTGGGAAGCCGAACTGAAAAAAGCGATCGGGAATGGAGTGAGAGATTCCCAAGAGTATTATACAGTAGTCACCAACGAACCGGTGCGGGTGGAGGATTTGGGTGAAGAAATGCGCTTTTCGCCGTGGGAACTGTTGGTGCGGTGCGGAGTGGTGAGCGGCATGAGCGTGCTGGTGCCCGGACCGGCGTGCCCGTTTGGGGTTCTGTCAGCGTACAGTTTGGAAAAGCGGCAGTTTAGCAATGATGACCTGTATTTTTTGCAGTCGATCGCGAATGTGTTAGCCACGGCGATCGAGCGTCAGCAACAGGAAAAAGCCCTGCGCGAAAGTGAAGAGCGATATGCGTTGGCGGTAGCCGGTGCGAATGACGGACTGTGGGACTGGAATCTCAACCGAGATCGCCTCTATTTTTCGCCGCGCTGGAAGTCTCTGCTGGGATATGAAGATGAAGACATCGGCGATCGCCCCGGAGAATGGTTCGAGCGCGTTCATCCGGAAGACTTGGACAGCGTAAAAGCGGCGATCGCCGATCATTTGGCCGGCGTTACCCCTCACTTCAAGAGCGAACATCGCATGTTAGACGCCAACGGCGAGTATCGCTGGATGCTCAGTCGCGGACTTGCGGTACGCGACAGTGAGGGAAAACCCTACCGCATGGCCGGTTCTCAAACCGATATCAGCGATCGCAAAGCCACCGAAGAACTGAATCTGCGTCTCGCCGCTTTCCCCAAACACAACCCCAATCCCGTCCTCGCTTGCAATCCGAATGGCGAGATTATTTACGTCAATCCCGCCACCGAGCGGGTGTTAGACCAACTGGGAATTGGACTCGCCACCGGATTTTTACCCGTCAACCATCGGCAAATTGTGGCTACTTGTCTCACACAAGGCAATCGCGGTTGGCAGGTGGAACGGCAAATCCACGATCGCGTCTATTCCTGGCTCTATCACCCGCTACCTTCACTTCAGGTGGTACATATGCACGTGATGG
Source organism: Phormidium sp. CCY1219 (assembly GCF_035615515.1). Classification (GTDB taxonomy): domain Bacteria; phylum Cyanobacteriota; class Cyanobacteriia; order Cyanobacteriales; family Laspinemataceae; genus CCY1219. The sequence continues at coordinate 40,359 of NZ_JAJENT010000479.1, read as the reverse complement.
ATATCAGCGATCGCGCCTCTGCGGAAGAAAAACTGCGTCACGAAGCTCTGCACGACAATCTCACCGGCTTGCCCAACCGCGCTTTTTTTCTCAATCGACTCGGTGCTGCCCTGGAACGCGCCCAACAGGATTCGGATTGTTGGTTTGCGGTGGTATTTCTGGATTTGGATCGGTTTAAAGTGGTGAATGACAGTTTGGGGCATACTATCGGCGATCGCTTGTTGATTGCCTTCTCTCGCCGACTGCAGGAGTGCGTCAATCGTCGGGATGTTGTGGCTCGGTTTGGCGGGGATGAATTTACCCTGCTGGTGGAAAATCTGCACCACATTGACGATGCGATCGCGATTTGCGATCGGATTCACCAGGCTCTCGCGTTGCCGTTTAATGTGAGCGGCTATGAAGTGTTTACTACAGCTAGCATCGGCATCGCCCCTAGCTGGATGGGCTACGATCGCCCGGAAGACTTGCTCCGCGATGCTGATATTGCCATGTATCGCGCGAAAGCTCGGGGCAAAGCCCGCCATGAAGTGTTCGATCGCCGCATGCTCGATGGGGCAGTGGCGCTGTTGACGTTGGAAAATGACCTGCGCCGCGCGATTCTCAAGGATGTGGAACCGCGCAATAACGGACATCTCCCATCGGCGATCGCCCCGCCAACCTCTCGGGTGCGGGTTTCTTATGGCAATCCTACCAATGGCAAGGGTTGTCTGCCCTCGAGTTTGGATAGTTCGGAATTTTTGGTGTACTATCAACCGATTGTGAGTTTGGAAACCGGCTTGCTTTCCGGGTTTGAAGCCCTGGTCCGCTGGCAACACCCAGAACGCGGCTTGATTTCTCCGGCAGAGTTTATCCCGGTGGCTGAAGAAACCGGTTTGATCCTGCCTTTGGGAGAATGGGTGCTGCGCGAAGCTTGTCTGCAAATGCAACAATGGCAAGGGTTATATCCGAATCCGCAACCTTTGAGCATCAGTGTGAATCTCTCCGGGCAACAGCTCTCTCAACTGGATTTGATTGCCCGCATCGATCGCATTTTAGCGGAAACTCATTTGCCTCCGAGTCATTTGAAGTTGGAAATTACTGAAAGCGTGTTGATGGAAAATGCTGCATCCGCCGCGCAATTGCTGGAACAACTGCGATCGCGCAATATTCATTTGTGTATTGATGATTTTGGTACCGGGTATTCTTCTCTGTCTCACTTGGCTCAGTTTCCGATTAATACGTTGAAAATTGATAAGTCTTTTGTGATGGGAATGTACGGGGATAACGAAAATGCGGAAATCGTCCGGGCGATCGCGATGCTCGCCCATAACCTCGGCATGTATGTCACCGCCGAAGGGGTGGAAAAAGAGGAGCATCTGGTTAATCTCTGGGCACTGCACTGCGATTTTGGCCAGGGCTATTTCTTCTCCAAACCTCTGCCGAAAGATGCTGCCGAAGCCCTCTTGAAAAAGTGCCCTCGGTGGTGAAAATTGAGAATATGAAATTGAGAATATGAAATTGAGAATATGAAATTGAGAATTTGAGATTGAGAATGGCCTTGGGATCGATCGCAATTCTCCCGGAAATTGTGACCAATCCCATTACCACACAGCGTGCATTTTGTCAAGGATTACAGGAAATCCTCTGGTTGGGGTGGTTCTCGATTAGAGAACTCAGAGGGGGGGCGATCGCTACTCCAGGCCCACCAAACACAGCCACATTCGCCACACTCGTAAAACTCCTGCCATTTGCGACGGCGATCTTCCGTATAGACCGGCGATCGTCGATTGATCCAAACCCGCGCAGCTTCCATCGGAGTTGCTTTGCAGGAGGGGCAGCAGAACTCGTGAGCGTGAACTGCGCTCGTCGTCCATTTCGGCACAATTGGCTCAAAAGCTTCCATATTTAGAACTTGATTTAAACGCGATCGGGTCTCGCTCGAGCGCCTGAAACAGGCATTCCCAGGAAGGTGAAAACCGCCCGGGGTAAACACTAGGGGGGAATCTAGCCGATTGGGATTGAAATCGAGCAAAAACTCCACAACCCTAAGCACACAGAGCACGAGTTACCGTATTCTATTTAATTGTAGGACTCTCCCTGATTTTATGGTCGATCGCCCACCCATGAAGTCCACTGTAAAATCCAAACTCTAAACCCCCTATCATGGATCCATCCGCAGAAACCATTCGCTTGCTCGATCTGATGCCGGCTAGCGGTCGAATGATGACAAAACTCGTCAGCAAACCGCAACAATCCACGCCCATCGAGAGTCCCTTTCCCATGCCTTGGGCCACCAACCGACCCATTTACATTAATTTTGACTTGTGGCGCAGATTATCCAAGCCGCAACGAGACATGCTCCTGCTGCGAACCGTGAGCTGGGTACTCGGCGTCAAATGGTTTAAACCCGATTTATATCAAGGAGTGGCGATCGCCGGCGTAGTCGGCACCTTAGTCGAACTGGTACAAGGCGACGCCGTAGGTATTTTAGCCGCTGGAGCCTTAACCAGCCTTGCCGGTGCCCAAATCTGGCGCATCACTCGCCGCACCGAAACCGAAGTCGCCGCCGACGAAGCCGCCCTCCAAGTCGCGCAACGACGCGGCTACAGGGAAACCGAAGCCGCCAGTGCCTTAGTTCAAGCCATTGAAGCAGTGGCGAAAATAGAGCGGCGAAATTTAAACTTTAGCGAACTGATTCGCACCCAAAACTTAAAAGCGATCGCCGGAATCTCCCCAATAGGTATTCCCGAAGAAGGCATTCGGGAGTGAGGCTGTTTAGCCGCCTTCCTCGTTCCCAGATGAGGCTGGGAACGAGAAAAATGATTAACTAACGCGAATAAATCTGCAAATTAAACTCATCTAATTCCATCGTCCCGGAAAGTTGCAAAGTTTCCGAAGAAAGGCAAGATGAAAGAGTCTGACAAAACGCCTCATCCAGTAACCGTTCTACCTGTTGGTTTTGCGCTGGGGTGGCATTTGGCGACCACACGGATTTTTCTGCATCTAACCAAAGAATGCGAGAATAGGGGGAATTGTCAGCATTGAGAACCTTCTCTAAAGCCGGAGCCAAATCGGCGGGATCGCGAGCTAATAAGTCAACATTTGCTGTGGGGGGAACGTAATAAGCCAAGCGCAGAACGTGACCCCAGGCGCGGGAATTCATCGCGATTAAAGTGGGGGTATTCGGTTGAGAAGCGATCGCATCAGCAACCTGGTGAAACATGGCGCGATCGCGAACCGTGTAGTCGAGAATGCCCACCGTTAAAAAAAAGACTAACAAACCGCTCGCCGCCAGATTACGCCACCGACCCGCCGCCCGTTCTATCCAGACCGCCAGTAATAATAAAAAACCGGGTAAAATAAACAGAACCGCGCGTCCCCCGCCCCAGCCTACGGTAAATTTAGTAGTTAAACTATCGACGATAATGCCGAGGGTCAGGGGCAGAACTGACAGCAGCAGCGCCACCGTGAAGGATTGGCGTAAGCCAACTTTCCACAGATGAACGATCGCCGCCAAGAACAGCGCAATCGCGATCGCCCCAGCCACCATCACCGACGCCGGTGGGAGATTGCTCGTCCACTCTCCCAAAATGAACTGAGTGCCGAAAAATGTCAGTACGTCTTGCAGGTGCCTGAGCGCCACCGACTCTCCTTCATTGGCTCCAAACTGATCTAGAACGAAGCGAGCATTTCGCAATTGTTGGCGTACTCCCCACAGGATCCAGGGCACGGTGAGCGCTCCCGCCAGTGCCAAACGCACCCCATGCAGGAACCATCGTCGGCGATCGAGATAGAGGGATAAAACAGCCAAGCTCAGTGCCCAGTAACTAAATAAATAATTGGTCAGCAATCCCGCCGTGACCGAGCCAATTAAAATAGCACTCCAGGCTAACTCAGCGTAAAGCGATCGCCGTGGAGATAAAGCGGAAACATCTCGGTTTGTTACCTCAGAAGACAGATTTTTTCGCCCCGTCAGATTCAGCATTGCCCAACCGCTCAATGCCGCCCAAAAGGGCAAAGCACCATGCATCCTGAAATGCAGAGATTGAGCCAGGTAAAATGGATTTGTAGCGAGTAATGCAGCGACAATCAGTCCGCCGCGATGGCCCAGTAATTTGCGTCCCAACCCATAAACCGACGCGATCGCTGCAATACTCATCAAGACCACCAAAGAGCGCATGGCGATTTCGCTATTCCCAAACAGCCGCATCCAAAAATTATGAAACAGGTAAAATAAAGGAGCGTGCTGGTTGTTTGTAATGCCGCGCAGAACGTTGGCAAGATTGGCCGCCATCTCGGATAAACCGGAACCCGGGGGAATATGTAAGAGAGCGGTATAGCTGTCTAGGTTAACCGGGACTTCTCCGGGATTGCTATAGACATTTCGCTGGCCGGAAACAAAAACTATCGATAAGGCTTCATCATACCAATATTCTCGGCTGCCGAGATTGATAATTCGCAAAAAAATGCCCAGGGCGATCGCCGCGATCGACACCACATTCAACGAAAATCGCCCTAGAGCTTTAAAGCGCGGTTGGCTTTGGGTCATAATCCTTGGAAAAGTTCATCGCAGTTCAAGTGATTTTAACGGTGCAGTTTTCTTTAGCGGTTCGGGTGAATTCCCACCACTTCGCGAATCCGATAGATGGGGCGCTGTTGAGATTCGTGGTAGGTTCGCATCAGCAATTCTGCAAGCAACCCAAAGCTAAATAACTGCACCCCGCCTAACAGCAGCACCACCGACAAAATCAGCAAAGGGCGATCGCCAATATTTTGCCCAAACCCGAGTTTGATAATCGTCAAATACAATCCTAACAGAAATCCCACCGCCATCGAAAGCAAACCAAAGCTGCCAAATACATGCATCGGGCGCGTGAGAAACTTTTTCATAAAAAACACAGTAAGCAAATCCATCAACACTCGAAAGGTGCGACCCAATCCATACTTACTGCTGCCATAACGGCGTGGGTGGTGACGCACCGGCATTTCCACAATTTTTGCCCCTTCGATATAGGCTAATGCCGGCAAAAAGCGATGCAATTCCCCGTAAAGATTCATATCTGCCACAATTTCGGCGCGGTAAGCTTTTAGAGAACAGCCATAATCATGTAAAGAAACCCCGGTAACTTTTCCGATAATCCAGTTGGCAATTTTAGAAGGGAGCAAGCGAGTCAGAGCTGCATCTTGCCGATTTTTTCGCCAACCACTAACCAGATCGTATCCTTCGTTGAGTTTGGCGAGCATTTCTGGAATGTCAGCCGGATCGTTTTGCAAATCCCCATCAAGGGTAATAAAAATTTGGCCTCTGGCACACTTAAATCCCGCCGCCATTGCCGGGGTTTGACCGTAGTTGCGGCGTAGAATCACCGCTTGCAAATCATTTCGTTTGGCGGCTTCTTCTTTGAGCAGTTCGGTGGAGCCATCGGTGGAGCCATCATCGATGCAGATGATTTCGTAGCTAATTTGATTTTCGCTCAGGATATGGGCGATCGACTCGATCAGATGCGGAATGCTATCCACTTCGTTGTGAATTGGCGCCACCACGGATAAGTAAGGATGGTCTTCGGAGGTTTCATAAGCCGAGGGGCGAGAAAAGACTGTAGTATCCATTGGAGTCCTAAGAAAGAATAATGGGCTAAGGGTACGATTTAGGTATAGCTAAATTGAAACATCACTGCCAAGGTAGGGTAAAGCTTCGTTAAGGTTTTTTAATAATTCAGATGATGGGGGGATTGAGGATCTTCCCCTGGGCGATCGCAATTTGACTCCCTTGGCAATTTTGCGCTCTATCCCGCGCTTCAACGATTGCTGTAGTTGAGCCTCTTGCTTGTCCCCAGCAAGAGCTGGGAACGGAGTTGAGAGAGTGCGTCTCTTATGGCTCGATCGCTTGCCCGAAACTCCAGGTCAAAATGCGATCGGCAGTGATTTCAGGCTGTTCGAGGTGCGGCACGTGACCGCAATTGGGAATCCAAATCAGCTTTCCTTTTGCGATCGCTTTTTCAAATTTCGCCGCATCTTTCGTCCCTAAAATTTTGTCGTTCTCTCCCCATAAAATCAAAGTTTCCTTATCAATTGTGGCGATTTTATCCGCCAAAAAGTTGTAACCGCCGCTGCGGGTAAATTCAATCGTCCCTTGATTCCAACGCGGCATTTTCAGATGCAGCGCCGCACAAGTTGCCGCATCTTCCGACGCCAACCGTTTGTCGAAATAGGCTTTCAGGCTAATTTGCTGCCGCACGTTCGGATTTCGCAGAAATTCCGTAGCCAAATATCCCAACGGCGGAATCATAAATTTACCTAAAATTGGCCCTTTGGCAAATCCGGCGCTATCGATTAAGATTAATTTTTCTACCGCCTCGGGATGAGATAAGGTAAAATCAATTGCTGCCGCACCGCCCATCGAGACGCCCAGCAAAATCATCGGACGGGAAATTTGGGTTTTCCAGAAATAATAAAGATGGGTTTTAATCGCCTGGGGAGTGACGGGAATTTCCGCCAAGCGATCGCTAAATCCAAATCCCAACAAATCCACCGCCCAAGTTTCAGTTTGCGCGGCAAGTAATGGCAGCAGGCGACGAAATTCAAACAACGATCCATCAAAGCCATGTAGCAACATAATCGGCGGGTTGCCACTGCCCTGACAGGCGAAACTGCTGCCGATCGCCGTTTCGCATAACGGCGTCAAAATTTCCTGACGCTGAATGTTTTGCGCCAGAGCAATGGAAGTAGATTCGGTGAGAAAATCCACCTCAGACGGAAGAAAACTCGGAAACATGATTTTATTTTTATCCAGAACCCAGGGTGACAAACTGCCAATTGACGTTAAGCTTAAAATAACACGAGAAGGTCAAAATTAAAATCCTATGGTCTCAACGACTTCATTAACCAATCTTCCCGCTTTGGACGAAACCATCGCGGGATTGCCGAATATTTGTGGGTGGGAACGAGAAGTCCGCCTGGTGACGCAAAATGACGAGCCGGTATTTTTACCCGTAACCAATGTCCGCCTAGAAGACATCAGCGCCGCCTTTGCGATCGCCTTGCACATGCACCAACCCACCATTCCCGCTGGGGCAAATGGCGAACTGATTAGCAACCTTCAATATATGTTCGAACATCCCGGTGAAGGAGACAATCATAATGCCGGTCCGTTTGCTTGGTGCTACGCTCGTATGGGAGAATTTATTCCCGAATTGGTCAACAACGGATGCAACCCGCGCATCATGTTGGATTACTCGGGAAATTTGCTCTGGGGAGTGCGACAAATGGGTCGGGATGATATCTTAAATAACCTGAAGCGCATTACCTGCGATCGCGCCTATTATCCCTACGTAGAATGGTTGGGAACCTTCTGGAGTCATGCGGTAGTTCCCTCCACTCCCATTCCCGACCTCAAACTCCATATCCAAGCATGGCAACATCATTTTGCCGCCATTTTTGGCTGGGAAGCTTTGGGTCGCGTTAAAGGATTTTCCCCCCCAGAAATGCACCTGCCCAATCACCCAGATACCCTATTTGAATTTATCAAAGCTCTGAAAGAATGCGGCTATCGCTGGGTAATGGTGCAAGAACATTCTGTAGAAACCTTAGACGGTCAACCCCTGGGTTACAAGCACATTCCGCACCGTCTCGTAGCGCGCAATTCCCACGGCGAAACGATCGGCATCACCGCGTTAATTAAAACTCAAGGTTCCGATACGAAACTGGTGGCGCAAATGCAGCCCTATCACGAAGCCAAAGGGCAATCAAAACAGCAAATCGGTTCCCACAGCGTTCCGCCCTTAGTCACCCAAATCGGAGATGGGGAAAATGGCGGAGTGATGATGAATGAATTCCCCCGGGATTTCTTTAAAGAAACCCAGGCGATCGCCCAAGAAAATGGCGGCAAATCCGGCACTATCGCCCTGAATGGCACCGAGTATTTAGAACTCATTGAAGCCGCCGGCTGCTCTGCGGAAGATTATCCCACCTGTCAGGCGATCGGACAACACAAAATCTGGCAGCGCGTTCCCTCGGAAAAGATTACCCCAGAAACAGTGGAAGGGGCGATCGCGCAGTTGAAAGAAGAAGACCCTAACTTTCACGTCGATGGCGCATCCTGGACCAATAACCTCAGTTGGGTGCAAGGATACGAAAATGTCTTAGAACCCATGAACGCCCTCAGCGTCTTATTTCACGAGAAAATCGACCCGTTACTCGGGGAAGAAAACTTCACCCAACAACCCCGCTATCGGCAAGCATTGTTGCACAATTTGCTCTTGCAAACCAGTTGCTTTCGCTACTGGGGACAAGGAATGTGGACGGACTTCGCTCGGACGATTTACGAGCGGGCTAAAGCCCAATTAGAATCGGATTTTTAACCTCAGAATTTTAGGTAGGCGATGCCCACCTGACAGGATTCTCAACTCGCAAAAATTGCCAATCAATTATCCGTGAATTCTCCCATAATTGAGGGTAGGGTGGGCAATGCCCACCCGAGAATTATCGTTCAATGGCGTTAACCAACGGTGGCATCAATCTGCAACGTCCGAATTAAAAACGCCCATTTATCTGCCACTTCTTCGATAATTTTAGCCGTAGGTTTACCCGCACCGTGACCGGCTTTGGTTTCGATGCGAATCAGCACCGGGTCTTCGCCGGTATGAGCCGCTTGCAATGTTGCGGCAAACTTGAAACTATGTGCCGGCACCACGCGATCGTCGTGGTCTGCAGTGGTAATCATCGTCGCCGGATAAGCCGTCCCGGGTTGCAGGTTATGCAAGGGCGAGTACGCATAAAGTGCTTTAAACTCTTCCGGATTATCGGGGGAACCATAGTCCGAAGTCCAGGCCCAACCGATGGTAAACTTATGGAAGCGTAACATATCCATCACGCCCACTGCCGGGAGTGCGGCACCGAACAAGTCGGGACGTTGCGTCATACAGGCACCGACTAACAATCCGCCGTTGCTCCCACCAGCGATCGCCAGCTTTTCTCGCACGGTCCACTGGTTCTCAATTAACCACTCCGCCGCCGCAATAAAATCATCAAACACATTCTGCTTATTCAGCTTCGTGCCGGCTTGGTGCCATTTTTCCCCATATTCGCCGCCACCGCGCAAATTGGGAATGGCTAAAACCCCACCGAGTTCCATCCATACCACCAGGGACACAGAAAAACTCGGCGTCAGGGAGATATTAAATCCGCCATATCCATACAGGTAGGTGGGATTATTTCCATCCCGTTTCACCCCCTTTTTGTAGGTGATAAACATCGGTACCTGGGTGCCATCTTTGCTGGCATAAAAGACCTGCTGGGTTTCGTATTCCTCGGGGTTGAAATCCACGGTGGGTTGCCGATAAACCGTACTTTCCCCCGTGACCATATCGTAGCGGTAAATCGTCGGCGGTGTGGTAAAGCTGGTGAAACTATAAAAAGTTTCTACATCGTAGCGCTTGCCGCCAAAACCGCCCACGGAACCAATCCCGGGTAATTCCACTTCCCGCGCGAAGGAACCATCGAGTTCAAAAATTTTAATTTGACTGCGAGCGTCTTTGAGGTACTCGACGACAAAGCGATCGTTTAGCAATCCCACATCTTGCAGGGTATCTTCGCTTTCGGGAATGATTTCGCGGCGTTCTGCGCTGCGGGTGTCGATCGCAATTACTCGACCGCGCGGCGCATCTAAATCGGTTTGAAACCAGAATACTGTGCCATCGTTATCGATGAAACTATATTGCGCTTCAAATTCGTCAATCAATTCGATGACTTCTGCCTCGGGGTCGCTTAAGTCTTTGTAAAAAACCATATTTTTGGGGTCGGTGCCGCGCCACACGGAGATAATCAAATAGCGGCCATCTTCGGTGACATTGCCGCTAAATCCCCATTCTTTTTGGTCTGGGCGGTGATAGATGAGTTCGTCTTCGGACTGGGAGGTGCCCAATCGGTGGTAAAAGAGTTTTTGGTAATAGTTGACATCTTCATATTGGGTTTTTTCGTTGGGTTCGTCGTATCGACTGTAAAAAAAGCCTTGATTGTCATGGGTCCAGGATGCGCCGGAAAATTTAATCCATTTCAGATGGTCGGATAACTCTTCATAGGTATCGATATCCATGACTTTCCATTCTTGCCAGTCGGAACCGGAAGCGGATAAGCCATAGGCGATTAATTTGGCATCCTCGCTAATGGCAATTCCCGAGAGAGCCACGGTGCCATCTTCGGACAGTTTATTGGGGTCGATTAAAAGTTGGGGTTGGTCCTCGAGGTGATTTAATACATAGAGGACGCTTTGGTTTTGCAGTCCATCATTTTTGAAGTAAAAGTAGCGATCGCCTTTTTTAAAGGGAGTGCCGTATTTTTCGTAATCCCACAGTTGGGTGAGACGCTGTTTGAGCGGTTCGCGTTGGGGAATTTCCTGGAGATAACTGAAAGTGACTTGATTTTCCGCTTCGATCCAAGCTTGGGTTTCCTCGGCGTCGGGATCTTCCAGGGGTCGATAGGGATCCCGAACCTGCACGCCGTGGTAATCTTCAACTACATCGCTTTGGGGCGGTTTTGGATAGTTTAGGGAGGGTTTGGAATAATTCATACACTTTTGGTGCTAAGCAGCACTGTCTAGTGTAGCGCTTCCCTGAGAAGCGGATCCATTCGGGGGATCGAGTGGGATTTGCGATCGCCTATTCGGCAAAAAATCCGAAAAAATAGCCGCTTTGTGAAAGGTCTACTCCCCTGTGGTGGCGACAACGCCAAGAAATGCGATCGCTCCATCTATTCCCTCACGCACAGCAAGTTTTGCTACTGTGAAGCTATAACGGAGCGCCACATCCCCACTTGGGGGTAGCAACTCCATCAGAGCGTACTTTACCCTAGGGGAAGGGGGATCCCATCTGGGGCAACCGAACTCGCGACCCGCAAAGGGGAAGCCCACCTGTTATCGGTGCCAATCTGTGGAGTTTTGCCCGGGAAACTATGGGGGATGCCAAACGCCCTTTACACCGCCGGGGTCGAGTAGCAAGCCTCAAACCGCCTTGCTTTTTTAGGGGTTATGAGTTGGATAAAATGTGCTTTTTTTTGGAAAAAATCCCCAAAAATTGCCAATAATTAATGCAACCTGCTGAAAATTTCGACTTCATAACTGAATTTTAAACTGTCTGTTTTCCGATTTTTTCTACTTTACTATGGCCAAAATTTTGATTGTGGATGATGACATAACCGTTCAGTTGGTCCTGCAAGACCTGCTGGAAAGCGAAGGACATGAGGTGGCGGTTGCCCTCGATGGCGAGGAGGGGCTGCAACTCGCCCATAAACTACATCCGGATTTAATGATTTGCGACTGGATGATGCCGGGAGTTGATGGACTCGAAGTCTGCCGACAAGTGAAGGCAAATCCGGAATTAGCCGCCATGTTTTTTATTCTGCTGACTGCTCGCGAAGAAGTGACCGATCGCGTGGAAGGTCTCGATACCGGTGCGGATGATTTCCTCTCTAAACCTATCGAAACTGAGGAATTTTTGGCGCGGGTGCGCGCTGGGTTGCGATTGCACAGTTTAACCCAAAAATTAAGCCAAGGAAATCAACAATTGGAAGCCTTGGTTGAGGTGCAGCGTCGCTTATTGGCAGTGCAAGGAAATATGGCTACCGCGACAGAACCCGCAGCGCTTTATCCTCAGATTATCGCACCATTAGGACAGGCAGCCAGTGCCAGTCACGTTTATCTGTGCCAATATCATCCAGACAGACCCGAACACCCATTCCAACTTTTGGCGCAATGGTGCGAGGAAGACAATCGCATCAATACTGAACCAGATTCCCACAGTTCTGCATCTGCCATATTTAATTCCTCGGCATTGATAAAAGGATGGATTCCGCAGTTAGAATGGGGTGAAATTATTGGGGGGGTGGTGGCGGATTTTCCCGCCGCCGAACGGGAGACTTTAGAAGGGGTGGGAATTCAGTCGATTCTGGTTTTACCCTTGATGGTTCATGGGGAATTTTTTGGGTTTATTTCGTTTGATAATTGCAAGGAAGCGCGGGCCTGGTCCGAGTCGGAAGTCTCGATTCTGCGGGCAGCAGCGGCAGCAGTGTCGCTACAAAAAGAGCGCGCGATCGCGGAAGATGCCCTTCGCAAAAGCGAGGCGCGCTATCGCGCGATTGTGGAAGATCAAACGGAATTGATCTGTCGGTTTGCCCCGGATGGTACCCTGACGTTTGTCAATGACGCTTACTGTCGCTATTTTGGGGTGCAGCGATCGGATCTGATGCGCGGATCCGTGGTGCCTCTGATTCCCCAATTCCCTCGAGACCCCGCCCAGACCCCAGTGCTCAGTCGCGAATGTAAGGTCATCCTCCCGAATGGAGACTTGCGAATTCAACAATGGACCGAACGGGCTATTTTTGACCCCCAAGGAGAGCTGACGGAGTTCCAAGCGGTGGGGCGCGATATCACGGAACGCAAGCAAGCAGAAGCGGCGTTGCGATCGAGTGAGGAACGGTTTCGTCAGTTGGCGGAAAATATTCAAGAGGTGTTTTGGATCGGCGATCCGCAATACAGTAAAATTCTCTATGTGTCTCCCGCTTACGAACAAATTTGGGGGCGTCCTCGGAAGGAATTGTACGAACAGCCTTATGCCCGTTTGAATGTCATTCATCCCGACGATCGCGATCGCGTTTTGGCTGACTTGATGCCTTTAGAACAACTGGATATCGAATATCGCATTTTGCGCCCCGATGGCTCGATTCGTTGGATTCGCGATCGGGGCTTTCCCATCCGCGATGAGCAGGGCCAGGTCTACCGCATTGCCGGGATTTCTGAGGATATCACCGAACTCAAACAGGCAGAAGAACAACTGCGCCAAGCTGTGGCAAAAGAACGGGAAATTATGGAGTTTAGAACTCGGTTTGTCTCGATGGTATCTCACGAGTTTCGCACTCCTCTCACCACCATTCTTTCTTCGGCAGATTTACTGGAATTTTACCTAGAAGAATGGCCCAACGAGAAACAAGACAAAAAACAACAATCTCTCGAACGCATTCAAACTGCGGCTGTGAATATGACGCAGTTACTCGAAGATGTACTCTTCATCGGTCGCGCCGAAAATCATCGACTTCCCTTTACTCCAAAACCGATAGATTTATCCGAGTTTTGCCAAAAGATTGTGGAAGAACTACAGCTATCGGCTGGAGAAGAAACTTGGATTAATTTGACTCATAAAATCCCCTTACACGAAGCTGACACCACTGCGCTTAGCAAAGCTTGTATGGATGAAAAATTGCTGCGGCATATCCTCACGAATTTGCTCTCTAATGCCATTAAATATTCTCCCGATGGGGGCGAAGTTGATTTTGAGCTAGCTTGCCATCAATCTGAGGCAATTTTTACCATTCAAGATTCTGGCATTGGCATTCCCCCAGAAGAATTACCCCGCTTGTTTCAAACGTTCCATCGCTGTGGTAATGTGGGCAATATCCCCGGAACGGGTTTGGGTTTGGCAATGGTAAAACGCAGTGTGGATTTACACGGTGGTACTATCGATGTGGAAAGTGAAGTGGCTGTCGGAACTCGGTTTACGGTAAAACTCCCGTTGCACCATTCCCCTCAAGGGTCGAATGTCGGTTCGTCAAATGGGAATTCCTTCGCATAGTCATGCGGTTTTCTTCCCTTTCCTATGGGCGCTTACACCTGGATTTCTCTGTTTCTCGTTATCGGATTTTAGTGACAATGGGTAGAAAATACGCGATCGCCCCCCTGCGCGATCGCCGCGTTTTTCCTCCCCTTCTCGAGTTCTTTTCTTATCATTAATCGTTTATCCAAAGCCTTCTGTGACATTCCCAGAAATAGTTGGGTGGGCAATGCCCACGGTACAAATATTGCTTATTGTTAACCAGTTATAAGCTTGAAAGCGCTGTAATCTCCCACTGACAAAGGGTTTCCGATTTATTGCCCGCAGTGATTGACAAGTTTGTAGTATTGTTGTAGTATTGAGTAACATCAGCAAGCGAGAGGGGGAAACCTCTCGATGACAAACTGCGAGAAGGAGGTGGCGAGATGGATGCGAGTCAATACACATTCGGCGGATTTTTAGACCACCTGCGACGCGATCGCCTCCCGTTGCAACTGCGGCGCAATGGCCAACCGGCACAGTGGGCGGACGAAGCCCTGCACCAGTGGGCATACCAGGGAAATCCGGAACTCTATGCCCTGTTAGGGGTAGCGTCTGGGGTACAACCCGAACAGCGCTTACGCATCTTGTATCAACTGTTGCGGGTATCGCGCGCCGGAATGGCCAAAGAGCTGCGCCGCCAGCTCGATCGCCCGATCGCGGTGTTGCTAAGGATTTTGCCGCCCGATTCCGTGCTGACTGTGTTTCTGGCATTGCGCCGCGATCGGGCGAATCACAAGCACACCGCCAAAGCGATTCTCAAGTATATCCTAAATCATCCTCACTTTGAGGACATGGCGCGCTGTCGGCGTCTGGCTGTGGTGGATTCCCTGGAACATGCAATGGGCAAAAATGTTGCCCGCGCCTGTGCGAAAATGCTGTCATCTTCTGAGTGCGCCGACCCAATCTATCTGCGCCGCCACCTGCTGCGCTTTGCTCGCGAACCGGAATGGGTGAAACAAGTCTTCCCCCTGCTTTACGCATCGGGACCGCGCACCCCCGGGCAAGGCACCTATCAGCTCGTGCATACTCAGTATGCCGATCGCATGGGAGAACGGCGAGAACGCCCGAAAACCATCACCGCCACCAATCGCGGGGATATTTCCGCAACCCTGGTTCACTTATACCGGGGTGGCACATCGCCGCAATTGCAACAAGCCCTCGATCGCTATGTAGAAGTAGCCGCCCGGGAGCTTCCCGTTTTTGCCGGCAAACTGGCGATCGTGCTGGATGCTTCCGCCTCCACGCGCGGATATGGGGAACGGGAATACTGCAATATCGCCCAGTCGATGGCCCTGACATTGGTGCTGCAAAAATGCTGCGATCGCGCAGAAGTATTTACCGTCGGCGGTTCCGGGAAAATCCCGATTCCCGAAGGTAGCTCCGATCTGGCGTCAGCGACGATTTGCGCCTTGGAAACTCAACCGGATCTGGTGGCGATCGTTTCTGACGGATACGAAAATCTGTATCCCTCCGACTTGGCGCGCGTGGTGGCGACTTTACCGCAACTGAACCTTCGCACCCCGGTGGTCTTTTGTCACAGCAAATTCACCAATAACGACGACTTGAGCTTGCGCCAACCCGCGCCGAATTTACCGCAAATCGAATTCTGGCATCAAGATGATTTTGAAGAAGTTATCTTGTCGCTGTTTTCTCTCCTTTCGGGAAGTCATGTAGAAGCAGCCATGCAGAATTTTTTGCGGCAAAAACTCGAAGCGCTCGAACAGCGTTTTAGTTCCGCCACCGAGTTAGCAAAAACGGCTTAATTTCCGTCGTTTTCCTCATGAGCTGCAAATGCCTATCTGTAGAGACGCGATGAATCGCGTCTCTACCACCATTCACTCAAAACCCGCGCCATTTCCCCACATTTTTGACGGAGGAAACACATGGAATGCAAACAATTAGTTCCCCAAGCATTTGACCTAGCACCGTATCAGTTCGGGATGCCACAAAAATCCGGTTTCTTGACCGTCGTGCCCATTTTTGGCAACGATCGCAACGGGCAATTTACCAGTCCCCTTTCCGGGCTAAAATTGTCTCGCGTTACCGGATATGGTAGTGTAGAATTAGCCAACCCCGGGGACACTGGATTGGCGATCGTGCCCCTTCATATTGGCTACATCCAAGACAAAGCGCAAAACCATGCCCTCTGTCGTTCTGCATTTATTGCGGCGGGTCAAAAACTGATGTTTCAAGATGCGTGCTGCGTGCAAGAATCCCAAGGAGGCTATCTGGAAGAACGGGACCAGTGGTTCTTCATTCTCCCGGTACAACTGCGATCGCAAGCATTATCCTTGCGCGGGCAAAATGACTTCACCAAACTCTGGGAGGGGATTAGCGAATTAAACCGACAATATGGGTTGAGCGATCGCGGTCATCTCGAACAAATTATCGCCCGCAAACGCGCCTTTTTGACCCAATATCAAAGCCGTTTAGAATGTCTTCCCGGACAAACCGGGGCGCTATTCTTCTTGCAGGATAAATTAGCCGGGGTAGAAATTGCCCCCAATGCGGCATATTTCCGCGAAATGTGGATGCCCTTGGTCTGTTTCTGCTACGGGGCGGGGGCGATGTATTTCGAGCATAACGCACCGGAATCGAGCGAAACGAAGGCTATTCCTTTTGCGGCAAAAACCCTACAGGAATTGCGCGATCGCCTTCACGAAAGTCGCCTACAGGTGCAAGAAAATCTGCTCGATTCGTTAGCCAAAACCCCACCGGAAACCTTTAAAATTACCGAAGAAGAACGCTTTCTGGAATTCCAATTAAAGACGGCTGAAGGCAATAATTTTTCCGGTCAGTTTGTGGAAGAAAAGGGTGAGTTAGTCTATGCTTCCCTATTTGCCAAACCGGAATATCTGGCGGCTTAAACTTGCGATCGCGGTTTTCAATTGCACATTTTTAATGGATTGTCAACTGTCCTAGAATCGTAGGGTGGGTATTGCCCACCCTACCGCTTTTTATGGGGTTTATTTTTTTTGACAACCATGCTAAAATAGGCTTTATTATGAATCAATACTTTGCTACAGTAGCGCGGGGATTAGAATCGAGTGCCGCGCGGGAGTTAGAGCGCTTGGGGGCGCGGGAAATTCGCCCGGATTTTGCCGGGGTGCATTTTGTCGGCGATCGCCCCTTATTGTATCGGGTGAATTTGTGGGCGAGAACCCTGTTTCGCGTCTTGGTTCCCATCCGAGAATTCCCCTGCGCCAATGCCAAAATGCTTTATCGGGAAGTGCAACAAATCCAGTGGAACGAGTATCTCGAGCCGGACAATACCCTAGCCGTTCGTTGCACCGGCGGTAACAAAACGCTCAACCACACCTACTATAGCGCCTTGCAGGTCAAAAATGCCATTGTGGACCAACAGCGCCAGGAGTGGGGAAAGCGCTCCAGTGTGGATGCGAAAAATCCCGATTTGCAGTTAAACCTTCACATTCATGGCGATCGCGCCATTCTCAGTTTAGACAGTTCCGGTCACAGTTTGCATCGACGCGGATATCGCCAAGCAATGGGAAACGCCCCGTTAAAAGAAACCTTGGCGGCGGCAATTTTAGATTTGGCAGAATATGACGCCACTTTGCCCTTTTTCGATCCGCTTTGTGGGGTGGGAACGTTACCTTTAGAAGCGGGGTTAAAAGCGTTAAATATTGCCCCGGGATTGTTTCGCGATCGCTTTGCATTTATGACTTGGCGCGATTTCGACGCCCCACTGTGGGAAAACCTGGTTTTAGAGGCAAAAAATAGCCAGCGCGATGCACTTCCCGCGCCAATTTATGGCAGCGATCGCGATTCCGAGGTCATCAAACTCGCCCGCGTCAACGCCCAAAACTGCGGACTTGCCAACCGGATAAAATTGGTACAAAAGGAATTTTATCATATAGAACCGCCCAGCGATCGGGGAATTGCGATCTGCAATCCGCCCTATGGCGAACGCATCGGAGAACTGCGCGAACTCGGAGATTTTTATAAAGCGATCGGGGATATTTTAAAACAACGCTTCACCGGATGGGTGGCCTATATTTTATCGGGCAATAAACAACTCACCAAACGCATCGGATTGAGAACTTCGGCGCGGATTCCAGTTTATAATGGTTCCTTACCTTGTACGTTACTTAAATACGAATTGTATTAATAATTTCAATCCCTCGTTCCCAGGCGGAACCTGGGAACGAGTGAGTTGCGATTAATTCCGTTCGATTTTCACCGAGAGAATCTTATCTCCCTGACGAATCGCATTCACCACATCCATATCTTCGGTTTTGCCAAAGGTAGTGTGCATTCCATCTAAATGCGGTTGCGGAGAATGGCAGATAAAAAATTGACTTCCGCCAGTATTCGGTCCGCGATGCGCCATCGAGAGGGTACCGCTCAAATGCTTGTTTTTGTTAATTTCGCAGTTGATGGTGTAACCCGGTCCGCCGGTTCCCGTTCCTTGAGGACAACCGCCCTGAATCATAAAATTAGGAATGACGCGGTGAAAGGTCAAGTTATCGTAAAATCCACTTTCCGAGAGTTTGACAAAATTTTTCACCGTGTTCGGTGCATCCTCATCGAATAGTTCCAGGTTAATCGTCCCTTTTTCGGTTTCCATAATGGCGCGAGTCATGGTTTCTCCTTACTTCTCGAATGATGATTGACAAAGTTGGGTGGTGGTGGTATTAGAATCAGTCTCGATTCTAGAGTCAAGCAAAGGTGCTGCGTTCTCTGAAAACAGAGGCAAATTCCCACCGCCTAAGAATAGTAGTTTAGCTTCCCATTAGCGAAATCGCTCTTAAATCTCAAGATTTATTAATATTTTCCCGAAAAGTTCGGCATTGCGCCGAGAGCGCAACCCCGAACGAAACCTATCCCCAATCGGGTAAAGGAGTCGGATATTTTTAGACTGCTACTGTGCCGAATTAAACGCCATTTGCCAAAAATCTTTTTCCAACTTTGCCACCGTGACAAACGCTTCTTCCGCTTGCTCTTGAATGGTTTCCGAGGCAGTTTCTAGGGAAATATCGGCAAGGCGTTCTAATTGTTTCACGTACTCCGTAAACCCGGGATTGCCCCAGCGATCGGCAAATTCGCTGTAGGGTGCCGGCATTGTTCCTGGCAATTGCCATCCTTGATTGTACGCGAATTCTATCCCCCACAATGCAGTGGATTGCACTGGATAAGGTGACAGGGCGAGACTGTGCATGTAGTCGCAATATTCGGCGCAGGTGGGTTGTTTGGGGACATCCAAATAGAGCGATCGCTCCGATGCTTTGGCTTGAAACCAGTTTAGCTCATCTTTTATCGCACTCAATCCCGACAAGAGAATATCGAAATCCGACTGTGGGGCGATCGCGACAATCCGGGCCAGCATCCGGGTAAATTCTAGTACAAACTGATAATCTTGCACCAACCAAGTATTGAATTGTTCGGCTTTGATGGTTCCTTGTTGGCACTGGGTTAAAAATGGATGCACCGTCGCTTCATGCCACAGTTGACGGTGTTTTTCCAAAAGTTGATTGCAACTCAAACTCATAATCAATTGGGTAGAAACGCCCTCGTTAGGAGAAACTGATTGATTTCTATTCGATTGTAGTATAGCGCGTGCCAATCGTTTCCAGGCGGCGAAACCTGGAAACGAGTTTACCAGCCGAGAGACAGAGATTAACTCGCCGATGCGGCATCAATTTCTGCCAGTTCCATCCAGCGTTCCGTCGCCGCCTCGATCGCCTCGCCAATCGATTCCATTTGCGCGTGCAGTTTTTGCACTTCGCTCACCGATCCAGGCGGTGCATTATAAAGCGCTTTTTCCAGTTCGGCTTTTTCCGCTTCCATCTCCACAATTTTAAGTTCCAATTGCTCGTATTCCCGCTTTTCTTTGGAAGATAACTTGCGATTTTGGTTCTTATCCCAAGTCATGCGCTGGGATTTCCAGGATGTATTTTTGGATTTGGTTTCTTTTTTCTCCGGTTCAGCCGTAGCTTGTCGCGCCGCTTCCACTTCCTCGGCAGTTTTGAACTCCAGATAAACCGAATAGTTGCCGGGGTACTGGCGCAAAATTCCGCCCTCTTCTAAGGCAAAAATGGTATTGACGGTGCGATCGAGGAAATAGCGATCGTGGGAAACCACAATAACGCAGCCGTTAAATTCTTCTAGATAATCTTCCAGAATCGATAAGGTTTGCACGTCCAAATCGTTGGTGGGTTCGTCGAGAATCAGCACATTTGGGGCACTCATCAGCACGCGCAGCAAAAATAAGCGTCGTTTTTCGCCGCCAGAGAGTTTGTGAAGGGGTAAATATTGTTGATTGGGCGGAAACAGAAACCGCTCGAGCATTTGCGAAGCACTAATTTTGGTACCGTCGGCGGTAGTGACATATTCGCCTTCTTCTTTGAGATAGTCAATGACGCGCTGATTTTCGTTGAGGGCGGCTAATAAATCGTCCGAATGCTGATCGAAATAGCCGATGTGAATGGTTGCGCCAATGTCTACAGTTCCCGCGTCTGGTTCGAGGCGTGCGGTAATCAAATCGAGTAAAGTGGATTTTCCCGCCCCGTTTTTGCCAATTATACCGATGCGATCGTCGGGGTTGAATCTGTAGGTAAAGTCTTTGACGATCGCCCGATCGCCGTAGGATTTAGATAAGTTTTCCAGTTCGATAACTTTCTTGCCAATTCGCCGACTAGCGGTAGAAATTTCGACTTTTCCCAGGGCTTGTTTGAACTCCCGTTCCTGCATGTCTGCGATGCGATCGATGCGGGCTTTTTGCTTGGTACTGCGCGCTTTCGGTCCGCGTTTGAGCCATTCTAATTCCCGGCGCAATACCCCTTGATGCTTGCGCTCTTGACTGACGGCGGCGGATTCGGCTAAAGCTTTTTTCTCGAGGTAATATGCATAGTTGCCTTCGTAGGCGTAGAGATCGCCTCGGTCAATTTCAATAATTCGATTCGTAACCCGATCGAGAAAATAGCGATCGTGGGTAATTAATAAAATCGCGCCGCGAAAGCTGTTTAAATAACTTTGCAACCACTCGACAGAAATTGCATCTAGATGGTTGGTGGGTTCATCCATCAGCAACACATCCGGATCGCGAAGCAATGCCGCCGCCAGGGCAATGCGCTTGCGATATCCGCCGGAGAGACTGCGGATCGGCGCATCAAAGTCATCAATGCCCAGTTTGCTGAGAATAATTTTCGCGTTCGTTTCCAGTTCCCAGGCATTTTTTGCCTCCATTTGCTGCATCACATCGGAAAGACGCGCCAGCAGTTGACGATTCTCCGGATCGCGAGCGATTTGATGACTGAGCTGTTCGTATTCGCGCACTAATGCCATGCGATCGCCGCTATCTGCAAAAACCTGTTCTAAAACTGTGTGGTTTTCATCTAGATCCGGTTGCTGAGGTAAGTACACGATTCGGGCATTAGAATTGACTATCAGTTCCCCACCGTCGATGGGTTCTAATCCCGCAATCATTTTTAATAAAGTAGATTTCCCCGAACCATTGGTGCCGATGACGCCGACTTTATCCCGGGCATCCAGGCTAAAATTGGCATCTCGGAGAATTTCTTTTATGCCAAAGTCTTTTTTAACGGATTGTAATGTGAAGATGCTCATCGAGTTCCTAAGCGGCTGCTGATTCTTTCCGATCTAATATTATCGCTTAGAAATGGCGCGTTTGGGGGTGAGTTATTCCGAATTGGGTTTGTCCCTGGCAACCGGTTGCACTCTCCGGGGGATTTGTCTGGGTGGTTTTTGCCGTTCCTTGCTGAGATTTTCCGCCACTGCCCTCAGAGGAGAGTGGATGCAGAAGCAGTGATTTGGCAAGACAAAAAACGCGGCGATCGCGGTGTATGGGTTTTTCGAGACAGAAAATGCCTCAAGATATTGTACCACTATTTTTTTTCCTTTGAACCACAAGTTAATTCATAAAAATTATGATAAAAATCAATCAGAGTGATTAAAATTAATGCAGGTTTCTCATTCGGGAGAGTCGGCAATTGAGTACAGACTCAACCTTGGAGAGAGAAAAAAGCACTGGCAATTCTACCCCTAGGCTGGTTTTTTTGGGGGGAGAGCGCGCATACTGATGGAGAGGGATCGATTTTCCCCAGGCTCGATGGCCACCGATTATGGGAAAATAGATGGGCGTGAAAAACCTCGATTGAGGCCGCGATCGCCTTCGGAAAGCTTTCCATTGTCGTGGATGTCGTATGCTGGAAAGAGATTTCCAGGGAAAAGCGATTCGGGTCAACTCTGCGCGCGGGAATTGGGTTCGGCTTTCTCCATGAGATGCCCTGGCGCATCAACCGAATCCCTGGCCCTCGTCAGGGAGGAAACCCTCTCGAACGTCGTCAGCACTCAGTCACTCAAATGTAGCAATGAATCAGGATCAATTATTAGTAGAAGACTCTCGCATCGGTTATTCCGATACCGAGTTAATTCAGTTGTGGGTGCAGCAAAAAGCCCCCCACCAACGGCGATGGGCGTGGCGGTTGGTGAAAGAGTTTCTGCGCTTTGTGGGCAAACCGTTGGGAACCGTGACCTTAGCTGACGTGCAAAGATATGCTCAGGCGATCGCCGCGCGCGGAATTCCCCCCAAAAAGGCAGCGCGACGGTTGGGGACCTTGAAATCCTTGTTTGGATTTGCTTATCAAATCAGGGCAGTGCCGATGAACATTGCTTTACATCGTTGGCCCAAGGTAAAACGGCGGCGATCGCCCAATTCCTGGCGATCGGCGGCGGCGATTTTCCTGCAAAAGTACCTCTCCTCTTCTCCCACCGCCTGGAGGCGATCGCCTCATAAACGCTCAAACCGCCAGATTTTTGGCATGTGGTTGGGTTTCCTCCTCTGCTTGGGCGGGTTGAGTCTCACCGTTTCGCGCCATATTTCTCCAGAAGAATCCACCCCATCCAAGCGGGAAAGACGCGCATCCGATGCCCCGGGGGATGCTTTATCCCCACCACAGGGATCCGCTCGAATTGCGGCGTTAAAACAGGCGTATGTGAAGGCTTTTCTCGATACCATTGCCTGGGCAGAAGGCACCGCCGGACCCGATGCCTATCGAATGCAATTTACCGGCACCACATTTTCGAGTTTTGCGGATCATCCGCGCGAAATCAAATGTGGGTGGCGCTACGGGCAAAGACTCTGTTCCGATGCTGCCGGTCGATACCAGTTTCTCAGCACCAGTTGGGATAGACTGGCGAAAAGAATCGGTGCCAAGGATTTTTCTCCGGCAAATCAAGACCGCGCCGCGATCGCCATGCTGGAAGAATATGGGGTTTTAGCGGATATTGAAGCCGGTTTGATTCACTTTGCGGTGCTAGAACTCATGCCGGTGTGGCCTTCATTCCGGGATGTGGGAGAAGGCGATCGCACTAAGGCGATCTCCCGCGTAGAAGCAGTTTATCAAGAAAAATTAACCCAATATCACCCGGACCGATAAGTTTTTTGTCCCGAAAACTTTTGTGGTTTTGCAGGGGTGTTTTTTCCTCGCCATCTCCCCTCGCTTCGCCTCCAAACCCATCGGTTTCGCCATGCCCTTTCCGATTTTATCCCCCTCCAGTGTTAGGGTCTCTACCGGATCTGATAATATAGCGCCCAAGTGCTGTTTGGTGCTTTAAATTTACCTCCAAAGATAGAGTTGTCCGAGAATGTGTACGCCCCAAAGGACAGTTTCGGGGGTAAACTTTTTCGCCACATTATGTCATGGATCTTGCATTTTGCTTGATATCCTGGGCTGAGGAATAGATGTAAAAAAGATTGACTCCGCGTAGGCGGAGGAGGGTTCGACTCCGTTCATCCCCCGAAAAGCCTTGGCGCGATTTCAATCGCCCCCGTGTTAGGGGCGTTTGACCGGACATCAGATGAGGCTTGCTCTGAGAAAGCAGGGATTTCGAGGGCGAAATGACCGCCTTCAGAGGCTTGGATGGTGCATTTTGCTCAAAAATTACCCCTTTTCCTGCTCCTGTTATTTTACTTATTAAAATGTTACAATTTTTTATATTTGAGGGATAGCCGCGTGGGTCGAGTTTTCTACATCTCGTTCATAGTGGAACATCAATTTAATCTCTGTCTGATGAGGGATTAAAAAGCGCAAAACGCGGAACAATATAGTAAATAGCTCAATCGATTTTGATTAAATTGGCTCCCGGGGTAGAAGAGGGTCGATTTAATCGATGAAAAACTTGAGGGAAAGCCGAGCGAACCACAAGTTGCCAATATGGGCGGTCTGAGTTTCGGGAAAATATCTCCCGGTTTGAGAACTCGGGACGGAGCGCTCCTTGTGTGAGCTATGCCATGCCTTTGGCGATCGCTTCGGGGAGATTGTGGGGTGGGCAATCTCTTGTCAGGCGGCTCATGTGCCCGAGAAAGTTAGTTTTCCTGAAAAGCGATCGCACCGACACAGTGGGAAAAAATCTCCATAGGGATTGAGGGAGTCACAGTCATTTGGGCTGATTGATGCTCCACATGAGGCGAAATCAAACCGAGAACCCCACCCTCGGACTAAACCAGGCGATCGTCGAGCGTTAACTCAATCATTGTTTTTCCGCGAATAGGATTTTTTTATGAAAGCAAGTGCCATTCCCGTGAAATTAAATCCCCAACCGCCAACCCCCCGCGCATTCTCCGAACATGCAGAGGGAGTCGCTTCGTTAGAAACCCGGGCGATCGGCTGGATTTTGCTAACCCTGTTGTTGCTGCTCGCCACCTTAACGATGTGGGTTTTCTCGGTGTGGGCGGAAGTTGCCACCCCCAGTTTACTGCCCACCCTGTGGATTTTTGGAACCATGACGACTTTATTAAAAATTCTCACCGGTGTGGCGGGAATTTTGGCGGCCATTACCTTTGTCTCCTATCGAGCTAAAGTGCTTCGCTGCGGATCGTCACCGCTGGAGTCCAGGTTTTCTCATCCCGCATCTTTTGGCAGTGGATAACCTATCACAGGGGTGCGCTCTATCCCGGCAATTCCTCTCCTCCATACGGAAGGAAAGGTTGCCGGGAATTTAGTATGGGTGGTTCTTCCCGGTGAAGATTGGGGTCAGGAATGCAGAGGGTGGGCGGCGCAGGGCGGAGGTGGATTTCATCTCACATCTGCGCCCTCCAATTCATCGGGGGGTTGGGGGGAGACGAGAGCAAAACGTCACCCTCGCTTTTTCCACATGCAGGCGGACGGGAAAGTAAAACCCTTGTTGGAGGTGGCAATTCCCCTCCCGCAAAGATGCGATAAATCCAGGTCTCCATAAGAAGTCTGACGGGAGTCCCTTTGCCGCATTTCCGGTGGATCTGGGCGAGGCGGATCCCTGGAGTCTCCTAAATTTGAGACAGTTTTCACCGCAGATTGCCCTTGCCCGTTGGGCACAGAACGAAGCAATACCTGCAAGAGCAAGGCAGTGGGCGTGATGCCACGGCGAACCCGGCTAATTGGTTGGCCGTGTTCTTGGTTGGTACTCAGGCAGGAATTAAATGACGAGGCTTTAGTGTAGGGGCGCGAGGCGATCGTCAAAAAGGTTGGCAATGTCAAGATTTTTTGACAGATTCCCTGGCGGAATTCCTTCCCGGACGAGAGGCGCGTACCAGAAGCGATCGCAATTGAATCCCCTCAAGGGGGGGGTGGTGGTATCCAAAACATCACAAGCATTAATTGACCTCAATCACATCCATCTCGGTCAAATCGATTCATAATGAAGTTATTTAGACAAACTCTTAAGCTCTCTGAAACAATGCAACCATCATTGATGTTGTCAGAGAGCTGCTTAGCTCTCTGGAAACTGTCAAAAAAGAGGGGTGTGACCCACAAGTGGGGTTTCCCCTCCTCAAACCGATTGATTGACTTTCAGACTTAGCGGTTTACTGAAAGCAATTGCGGAGAGTGCTGGCTACTGTAGCTGGCAAAGAGCGGTCGAATATCGGCCAATAAACTTAAGGTTTAGGTTGACGCAAAATAGTTCAAGATGTTTAATTCCACAGCACTGCTAATTGACGCTTTCGTAGAACGTCTACAAGAAGGCTACCACCGCACCTATGGTGGTTACAAGCCCAACTATGCAGAAATTATTGCCTGGGCGGGTGGCATGGCCCTGGAAAACATTGCCAACAGCGATGCCCTTTATCATAACGTCGAACACACGATTTTAGTCACCTTAGTGGGTCAAGAAATTCTGCGCGGTAAGCATATTCGCGAAGGAGGTGTTTCTTGCGAAGATTGGTTGCATTACATCATTTCTTTGTTGTGCCATGACATCGGCTATGTTAAAGGTGTCTGTAGGCACGATATAGACAGCGAACGATTATATGCCACGGGGAAAGACGGCATGAGAGTTTCGATTGCCTTTGGAGCCACTGATGCCAGCCTGACTCCCTATCATGTGGATCGGGGCAAACTGTTTATTCAAGAACGCTTTGGCGGACACAAGCTGATTGACGCGGAAGTTATTAAGCGCAATATCGAACTCACCCGCTTTCCCGTCCCGGCGGATGAAGATCACAACGATACCTTCCACTATCCTGGCATGGTTCGCGCCGCCGACTTGATCGGACAACTCAGCGACCCGCGCTATTTGCAAAAAATTGGCGCTTTATTTTATGAGTTTGAAGAAACCGGTGCTAACCAAAAGTTAGGCTATCGCAATCCGGGAGATTTACGGAAAAATTACCCCAAATTTTATTGGAATGGTGTGTTTCCCTTTATTTCTCAAGCGACCCAGTATTTGAATTTGACCCAACAAGGTAAGCAAATTGTGGCGAATCTCTATGCGAATGTGTTTAGAGTCGAACACGAGGAGCAGCCACATTCTGAAGTCGCTTGAAGATTTTGAAGGGTAGATTGACTCCCGGAGTAGAATGAAAAGAGCAGCAGGTTTTAACTGCTGCTTTTTTGCTTTTTTCTGTAAGGTTCGGTATCCGGTTTGTAGGAATAATAGACGTAAAAAAATGAGTGGGTTTAAGCGGAGGAGTGGCTGTTCGGCGCGATTTCAATTCTCTGTTTTTATGAGCGATCGACCGGAATAATATGATATGCTGTCCCCACGATTGCCGATAAAAAGAACCTAGGTAGAGGCTTGATTGTGGGTTTACGATACCCTCCCAGGGTGCGGGGTACTATTTTACTCTAAAAAATACCAAAAGTCAAGCCTCAAGTTGTTTGCTTGAGGCTTGACTTTTTTGAATGGGATCGGATTATGCTTCGGCCTTGAGAGAGACGAGTTTTTCGCCTTTGAGCATTCGTCCGGCGGCTTCGAGCAAAGACTCTTCCAGATAGGGTTTCGTGAAATAGCCGCTTGCTCCCATTTGAACGGCCATCTGGCGATGTTTATCCGCACCGCGAGAGGTGAGCATCGCGATCGGCTTGCTTTGCAGTTGCGGATCCTTCTGCATCCGCGAAAGCAGTTCCAAACCATCCATTCGGGGCATCTCGATATCGCAGAAAACCAGATCGCAAGGCAGACCCGATCGCATTTTTTCCCAAGCCTCCTGACCGTCACGAGCTTGTTCCACGCGATACCCCGCCTTATTGAAGGTCATCGAGAGCAGTTCGCGCACCGTAATCGAATCATCCACAATCAACACCGTGGGTTCGGCGAGGGTTTCCACAACCTGTTCGTTGCTCGTGGTCATTGCTTCCTCGTCTTCATCCCACAAGGTTCCCACACCTTCTCGGCGCAGACGTCCGGCGGCCAAATCGATCAGTTCCAAAACATCCCCGATCGCCACAATGCGGCCATCCCCCATCACCGTAGCCCCGGCAATTCCCACCGGTTTGGGCACTGGACCTTCGAGCTGTTTAATCACGATTTCCTGTTCGCCCAAGACCTGATCCACCTGAAGCGCCAGGAAGTTGCCTGCCGATCGCAGCACCACCACAGAAATGATATCCTCTTCCGCATTGGTACCATAGACCCCACCGCGACCGAGATGGCGATTGTACTCCAACAGTTCGCGCAAATGACGAAACGGCAAACTCGTATCGCGCCAGGGAATAAACATTTGCCCGTCGTCCTTCACCTGAATGCGATCGCGCGGCACATCGAGCATATCTTCCACCCCATCCATCGGGAAAGCAATCCGGGCGCGATCGCTAATGCAACAAAGCGCTTTTGAAATACTCAACGTCAGGGGCAACCGAATCGTAAACGTCGTTCCCTTGCCCTGATTCGAATCGATATTGACCACACCCCGGATTTCGCTCAACTTGGTGCGAACCACATCCATGCCCACACCGCGACCCGCCAAATCGTCAGCCCGATCGCGCGTACTAAATCCCGCCATAAACAGCAGGTCATACACATCCAGACGCGACATACTCTTCGCCTGCTCTGGAGTAATCAAGCCCTTTTGCAGCGCCTTCGCCTTCACCCTCTCCGAATCAATTCCCGCCCCATCATCCGAGACCGAAATCACCGTTTGGTTTCCCTGGTGGAACGCGCGAATCGTAATTCGGCCCATCGCCGGCTTGCCCTTCTTGGTGCGCTCATTCGGTGCTTCGATGCCGTGGGCGATCGCATTGTTCACCAAATGAGTCATCGGATCGGTGAGCTGCTCGAGAATCATCTTGTCAATCAAGGTTTCGCGACCTTCCACCTTCAGCTCCACCTTTTTGCCAAACTTAATCGCATTATCGCGCACCCCCCGTGGCAGGCGATCGGCAGTATTGGAAAACGGCACCATGCGCGCTCGCGTCAGTCCTTCTTGTAGCTGGGTCGTGATCTGCCGCAGTTGTCGCGTTACCTGTTCGGTTTCATCCACCAAAAACTCGATATCCGACGACGACTCGCGCACCCGGACAATCAACTCCAAAATATCTTGCGACAAGGTATGGAACGGCGTAAACCGATCCATTTCTAACGCACTCCAATTCTCATCAGAACCGTTCCCCTGCCCTTCGCTGACCCCGGCCATAAAATGATAGTTTTGCCGCGAAGCCAACAGGGAAATTTCCAGCAGCGATCGCTCGTACAAATCCTGCATCCGCTGCCCCACATCCGTTAGCTGAGACACCTGATGCAGCAAATTATCCAAAAACTGCCGCATCCGCTCGGAATTCTGTTCGATACTGTTGCGGTTGACCACCAGTTCCCCAACCAAATTGCTCAGGTTGTCCAACTGCCGCACTGGCACCCGCATCGTCTGCTCAAAGCTACTCCGGCGCGTGGTCATCCGTCCCCCAGCAGATGGATGGCCGATATCTGCATGGGCAATCAATTCTTCCATATCGGCAAAATCATCCCCGGCTTTCCCCGGCGCAGGGCCGCCTTCTCCTTTACCATGAGAAGCACTATCCACCGAGGAGGATTTCGCCCCCTGGGCAAGCCCAGAATCAACCGGATGAACGTCCTGTTGCTGTTGCGCTTCCGCTTCTTTCCCGTCTGTGCCTTCTGGGGCAAGGCTCAACAACGCTTCGAGTTCCGCAAAACTCCCCTTCGGGCTGCCGAGTTCCAATAGGGCCTCTAACTCGAAATACTTAGGAGCACCCACATCAGCCTTGGCTGAACTCCCGTCGCTGTCCTCCCGCTCTATGGCTCCCATCGGTTCAGCAGAAGGCGACACTCCTGTAGGCTCCTCCCGTGCAGTGACCTCATCGCTTGAGGCAAACAACTCCTCGAAATCGGTGTCTGTTTCCGCAGGTTCCACCAACTCTCCACCCGCAGAATTGCCCTCATCGAACATCGTCAGCCAAGAACTATCATCCCCGTCCGCCGCGCTCTCTTCTTCACTGGGCAGCTCGAAGAGTTCCTCTAAGTTTTCATAAAAATCCGCTTTCTGTTCCATGTTTTCCATCGAGCCAGAATCGGAGAGTGTTTCTAGCTCAAACAAGTCTGACTCAGAGGCAAGATCCGAGTCTTGCTCTTCTATCTGTGCCATCCCTGTGGAATTTATGTCTTCAAATAACCCACCGAGCGCCTCAAAAACTTCATCGCCAGAATTTTCTTCTATGTCCTCTGAGTCGAAATTGAGCCAATCCTCCTCGTCCTTGGCCGGGGTTCGGGCGGCTCCAGCAGCTTCCCCTGACTGCCTTGCGGTATCCCTCGATTCTGTCTCAAATAAATCGGCAAAATCATTGTCGAGGGATGATGCAAAATCGGCACTGTCTTCTATGGACTCGGCAAACAGTTCTTCTTCTTCAGCGTTTGGCTCCGCTGGGGTTTGCGATGCCGATGGGAGGGTTCCGGCGTCCCCTTCCGTTTCGGTTGTATCCAAGGGAAATAGGTTTTCTAACTCGTCGAGAACCCCCACAGCGTCGAGTTCTAAACCAAGGTTATCCTCTGTCGCTGCATCGGAGTTGCTCTCGTCAGAGCCTGTAATTTCAAGCAGATCGCTAAAGTCCGAATCTTCTGAGTTTAGGTTGGATTGAGCTGCTCCTTTAGCTGCGGATCTGTTGCGATCGCCCGCTCCACCCGCCGATTTTTCTTTTGCCGCCATATCTGCTGCCTTCCCGGCGTTGGATTCAACCCACAAGTCTTCTCCTAAATCCGGTTCTTGCAGTTCTTCGGTAGCCTCTTCCTGGAATAAATCTCCGAGGTCATCAAGGTTATCTTCGCTCGTCTCTAAGGTTTCGAGCTGCTCCCCATTTTCGCTTTCACCCCCCCCATCGAAGGGTTCGCTCAAATCCCCAAACTCGGTGGAGCCAAACAGTAAGGCCAAATCATCGTCGGGAAGTCCCGAAACTTCTGAAGAATCGATCTCCGCAGAGTCAAACAGCAAGTCTTCAAAATCATCGCTTTGGGTCAGCTCGGCTAAATCCCAGGCGTTGGCTTCCTCGACATGGGCAGAATCATTCTCGCCTTCGGCTGATGCTTCTTGCCACTCGGTTTCCTCGAAGTAAGAGGATTCTCCTTCAAATAAGTCCGCAAGACTATTGAGTTCTGCCGCTCCCACTTCTGGTCCTGAATGTTCGCTTGACTTGGGATGCTGTTTTTCGCGAGCTGTATTTGCCGTTTTTTCCGAGAACTCAGCGGCACTGGTGGGGTGATTTAAGCTCTCGGATGTTTCTTTATTTCGATTGGCTTTGGAGGAGTGATTAGACATAGGAGAAACGTTGGAACTATAGGGGTGGTCTTCTCGGATGACTGACTCAGATGATGTCACGGGTTGCAAGGGAACAAGCGCTTCTAGTTCGGGAGCGATGGTAATTTCACTCTCCCTTCGGGATAAAATTAGTTCTCTGGCTTGTTTGATTTGCTCGAGCGCAATCGGCGCGAGGGTGTGATAGGTATGGTTGGGATTCGCGATCGCTCGCGATATTTTGTCTATTAAGTTGCACCACAAGTGCAGATCGAATTGCTCCCCCGCTTGACTCAGTTTCCGGCAAATTTCTTGCATTTGTTGCCGAATCTGCTCCGTGTCTTCACACTTGAACAAATGCAACAATTCTTGTAGTCGTCTCGGAACATCACTTTTGAAAATGAGTTGTCTGGCACTCTCTTCGTCATTATCTCTGCGCCGGGAAGCCATCGCTTGATTTGCCTCTTTTTTCTCCGGACGAGGAAGGGCTGCACTCTTGGCAGGTTGGCGTTTTCGCTGTCCTCCCTGCTTGGCGAGTTCCTTCAGGTGCTTTTCTAGGGCGATCGTTTCTGCCTCGCTCGAACAGCGGCTTTCTTCCCCATTTTCTGAGGTCAGACTCCCCGGGGCACTGCTAGCTGTTTCTAATCTTTCCTGCAGCGCTTCAAATACCTGCAAAAACAAGGATTCTAGCTGTGGATCCACTTGCACCGGGCTTTCCTGCAGCACTTTGAAGCTATCTTCTAGCTTGAGGGCTATTTTTTGAATGCTTCCAAGTCCCACCATCGCCGCCCCTCCTTTGATGGAGTGCGCCGCACGGAAAACTTCCGCCAACTCTTCTGGATTGTCCACCGTAGCTTGCAGATTTTGCAACCCTTGTTGGATCGTATTGAGGTGGTCGGCGGCCTCCTCAATAAAATAGCCCATTATTCGCTCTCGTTGTTCCGGCTGCATAGCGTCTGTCCCATTCCTCGTCCTGAGTCCGTCGTCCCTTGTCCTTTATCCCTTGTCCTGGGTTCTGGGTTCTGGGTTCTCGGTTCTGGGTTGTTGGTTCTTGCTGGTTGATGATTGGCTCTCGATCCTGAGTCCCTTGGTACCCCCTGGGAGAAGGCATAAAAGCGCAGCGACAAGGCGATCGCTTTTTCAATATCTTGATACTGCTCTATTTATAGGATAACCTTTTTGACATCCTCCTTTGCCCCATCTCTAAATTCTGGCATGGAATTCCCCATATCGTTCTCGCTTCTTAGTTCCTCGTGCCACTTTCAAACAGTAGGGTGTTCCTTATCTATCCCGCCATCCCTCTGTTCCTCAATGCCTCTCGCCCCTCAGCTTTAGAGAATCTGCCTGTGTCCTTCTATCGGCTCTCTAATACCCTTTCTCTGTACCGATTTTCTGTACCCATTGAGATTTTTTGATTCTCCCCAACCGCCCAACTCCTCGGGAGCAGCCAGAACCCTCTCTAATACGATTTTTCACGAATTCTCTAACCTGTGTTTTCCCCCTTGCGATCGTTTTTGCTAATTCCCCTCGCCGTGAGTATTTATCCCCTCTAAATTATTGAATCCCCCTTCCCAGTTCGCTCTATCATTACCCCCTAAATTAGGGTATTTTTCATACTAAAATTATATGGGGGTGGCTTTTAATTGGTTTTTAACTCGTTAACGAGGCTCGGCTCCCCCAATAAATGCGACTGCAAAGGTTTGCACCCTTGCTTATAACTTCTACGACAGCAACGCTCTAACTGTAGCCGAGGTGAAGATTTCAGGCTAGTTTTGCTCCACAAAAATGGAGAGTTTACCTATTGAATCCCTTCGTTTACTTAAGGGTTGTTCGGGGCATTTACAGCAGTTTTCGCCGATGTTTTAAGCGCCCCAACAGATTAATTTGCTTGGCAGATTGCCTTGCTTGTTGTGTAGAGATTGTTCGGGGAGGCAGTAGGTTAAAAATCAGCCGAGTTTTTGTGGCGATCGGACGGGACGGGAAAATTTTGCCCTACAGGGTTTCTGGTTGCTAAAATATCAGGGGGAAGTTAGGAGGATTCGCGAGCCAAAAGTTTGGAGGTCATTGTTCGGGAATCCTCTATTTTTACCACCAAAAAACAGGTTTCCGTGAGCTAAACTTGTCCGAAGGACTTAAAAAGTTTACCCTTCGGAGGGGTGGAGAAAATGGCAGTTTTAGGTTGCAGCATTACACAGAGCGATTTGTAATAGCTGCATGAGACGGGGAAAGTGGCGGGGGAACTTCAGGGATGGGGAGGTCTGCGATCGCCCTAGCGACGCTCTACAGTTTCGACCCGGAACCGTTCCACCGAGGTCAGCAAATCGCGAGCAACGCCGACCAAGTTTTGCAAAGAACCCGACACCCGTTGTGCTTCTTGAGAAGTTTCTTGAGCGGTCAATTCCACCGCTTGCATCACCTGAGCCACAGCACGGGAAGTTTCCGTTTGTTCCACCGTATCCGCCGTAATCGAGCGCACCAGAACGTCAATGCGATTGGTCACTTGAATGATATTTTCCAGCGCCCGCTTAGCTTGTTCGGCGCGCTTCGTCCCTTCAATCACCTGCTGGGTGCCTTCTTCCATTGCCATCATCACGCCGCCAGTTTCGCTCTGAATTTGCATCACGATTTGTTCGATGTCCTTCAAAGCTTTTGCAGAGCGGTCTGCCAGTTGGCGCACCTCATCGGCAACGATCGCAAAACCCCGACCCGCTTCACCGGCGCGAGCCGCCTCAATACTAGCATTGAGTGCCAGCAAGTTAGTTCTGCCCGCAATTTGGGCGATGAGAGCCACAATCTTAGAAATTTCCTGAGTAGATTCCGCCAATCGCTTGACTTTTCGCGTAGTTTCTGCTACGGTTTCTCGAACTTCCAGAATCCCCGCCACCGTTTGTTCTACTGCTTCACCCCCTTTCATAGCAGTGGCGGATGCAGAGCGAGCCACTTCTTCAGCCTCGCGAGCGCTATCGGCCACCCGCTGGATCGAGTCAGTCATCACCTGCACGGAGTTGAGAGTCGCCGCCAGTTCTTCAGCTTGGCGCAAAGCATCGGAAGACAAACTTCTTGCGAACGATTCGC
Organism: Phormidium sp. CCY1219; assembly: GCF_035615515.1. GTDB lineage: Bacteria > Cyanobacteriota > Cyanobacteriia > Cyanobacteriales > Laspinemataceae > CCY1219. The sequence goes on along the minus strand of NZ_JAJENT010000479.1, from coordinate 6,690 downwards.
TATCCGTAGCACCTTTCGTCACTTGTCGGGCCGCCAATTTCACTTGCAGAACGATTTCGCGCAGGTTTTGAATCGTCAGATTAAACGAGTCAGCAACAGCACCGAGCACGTCAGCCGTCACTTCAGCTTGCACCGTCAGATCCCCGCGAGCGGCACCTTCCACGTCATCGAGCAACCGAATCACTTGTCGTTGCAAGTCTTCCTTAGCTTGCTCTTGTTCTTCAGCCTTGCGCTGCGCCTCAGAGGTGGTGGTATAGATGATCCGAGCCATTTGGTTAAATTTATTGGCCAACAGGCCCAGTTCATCTTCGGAATACACCGTAGCTCGGGTAGAAAGATTGCCCTGAGACATGGCATCGAATTGTGCATGCAGATCGTCAGTGGATCGACGAATCTGTTTAGAGCTAGCCGCACCGATTCCGAGGCAGGTTGCAATACTCGCGCCGCCTGCGGCAAGAGCCATGAGCGGATCCTTGATTGGTTGAGGCCAACTTGGTTTAGCCGCAAAGGCATAAGACACGCTAGCTGCCGCGATCGCCGACACCGCTCCCGCGATCAGACTCATCCACAGTTGCTTCTTATAGAGCGAAGCATTTTCCAAAAACCCAAAAAGTCCGGGTTCGGCATTCACCGTCGATTCAACCGGGGCACTTTCAGGCTGGGTAAATACCGGAACCTGTTCGGCACTGCCGGCCATGCTGAAAATTTCATCGTCTCGAATGATCGAACCATCGGTATCCTCGCCGATGTCGTAGTTATCATCCACGTCTTGGAAAACCGCATTGCTCCCGCTCATGCCGAATCCGCCGGTGGTGGATCCGGTGGTATCTTCCGACAAGTCAAAATCTGGAATATTTCCGAAATCTTCCAAATCTTCGAGTTCATCCAAAAAATCCACCCCACCTTGCACATCAGCCGAGTCTGACATGCCGTTGGCGGTTTCATCATCAACGGATTGCAAAGCGCTATCGGAGGCCGCAACTTCGTCAAAATCCTCCATATCGAAGCTATCTGAAGCGTTGAAGCCGTTACTCGAAGGTTCGGCAACGAAAGTTTGGGTCTCGTAGCCCTCTTCAAAATCCTCTTCTTCTGCGATCCCGTTTGTCTCGGCGGATTGGTTGGAAGTAAAGGAATTGGCCGACTCTAATTCTGGGTTATTTTCTAGCTCCTGCGCTCCCATTAAGAGGGTTTCTTCTTCTTCCGAAAGCGGGTGGGGAGGGAAGTCTTCGTCAAAATCATAGGGAATATCCTCACCCGAATCTCCCTCGTCGGGATAAGCGTCGAATTGTGCGCCAACATCGTCGAATTCTTCGCTCTCGGAGGGAATGGCGTACTGGGTCTGCTCCTCCTCATCGTTTTCTGCTAAACTTTCAGGAGCGTTTGACTCATCGAAAGTTGCCTCAGTGCTGCCGTTCTCGTCGCTTGACTCTTCAAAATCAAAGGCATCATCTTCAAATGCGTCATCAAATTCGTCAAACGGTGTGGCGCTCTCCACAAAATCCATATCGGATTCTGGGTTGTCAAAAGGGGACGACTCTCCGGAAGTCGTGGATTCGCCCTCTCCGACCAGATCTGGCATTTCATCATCTGTGGGCAAAAAGTCAGGTAAGTCTGTGGCGAGCGGATCGCTCCAGTTGGCGTTTTCGACTTCTGCCAGGAGTTGCTCATCATCAATGGCAAAAGGATCTTGTTGTGAGTCTAAGGTTTGAGTATCTGACCCGAGGTCCTCATCATTATCATTAAAAGAGGTACTTGCCTCGGCAAAAGGATTGTCCTCTTCTTCCTCAAAGTCCTCTAGACTGGCGTCGAACGGATTCTCGTCAAGTTCCATGTCCCCGATCGCCATTTCGGCGTCGGGATCCTCGAGGGTTGAGGTGATGTCGCTTTCCTCCAAATCCATTTGGCTCAGCGCCAAGCTTTCGTTATAGCTTGACGCTTCCGAATCGATTGGCGCACCGGAAAGATCCTCGTCTATTTCTTCCGAGAGGTCTTCATAGTAACTGTCTGAAATTTCCTCGGATAGGTCTTCATAGAGTGCTGTATCTTCTTGGGGTTCTTCGAGTTCGAGCTGATTGTCATCTAAATCCAGGTAGTTGTCGCTAGTTTCGAGATCGGAGTCTGGGTCAAAACTAGCTGATGTAGCGTATTCCTCAGCATAGGCAATGCCTTCTGAGGCTCCCTCGATAAAAGCTGGATCTTCAGTTAAGCTCAACACCCCTTGGTACTGTTCGAGTGCCACATCATACATTTGGAGTCCATAGCAGTAGATGTGACCGGCAAGTAATCGGGCACTGGGATCTTCGGGGAAATGTTCGACTAACTGATTGACGATTGTGGCGGCTTCTTCATAATTTTTGTCGGTATAAGCCGTTAATGCTTGTTCGTACTCCTGTTGATAATCTGTGCTTGATGCCATTTGCCTCCTCCTGCCGGTGCGTGCCGGGGTGGTGCGCCCCTTCCTAGTCTGTGCTCAAAATGCTGTTGTGTTGCCCGTTAATGGGGTTTCGGAGGATGCGCTGCGGACCGTATTGCCCACCTCCCTCTATCAAGGTCCTCATGCGGCCCAGCGTGCCGATCGCACAATTGCCACCTGATCCAACAGCCGGAGAATTCGTTCTTTCTGTTCTTTCTGTTGGTTCTGTTGGTTCTGTTTGTCCTGTTCGTCGTGTTCTTTCTGTTGCTCTTTTTTGTCCGATTGCTCTTTTTTGTCTGGTAATACCCATTCACCCCGAAGAAAAGGAGCCATGCTATCTGGAACGTTGGTGGGAAGACGTACCTGCTCCACATCCAGCCAGTCCATACCGACAATTTTGTCCACTGCTAACCCTAGAATAGTTTCTTGGTCTTCCACTGCAATGACTGGAATTTCGGCGCGATCGGTGTTGAGTGGGGTTGGATCGCCGAGAAATTGACCGAGATCTGCGACCCAGATGACTCTTCCCCGAATATTGAGCGTGCCCAACAGTAACGACGAGACGTTTGGAATCGGCGTAATCCGTTCGGGAGAATGAGAAATGACCTCGCGAATTCCTGTGGCACCCAAGGCAAACTCATTTCCCGAAGGCACGTAAAACCGAAGGTGCAACTCTCCTTCAGGGCTTTCTAACTCTTGAAATTCCGGAGCCTGCTCCAGGCCCACACCTGTTAAAAAGTCCGGATTACCCACCATGATTTACAACACCCTACCTTCTTAATAGCTGTTTGACCGTGCCCACCAGTTCAGTGGGTTGGAACGGTTTGGCAATATATGCATCAGCGCCTTGTTTCATCCCCCAGTAGCGATCGAATTCTTCGCCTTTTGAAGAACACATTACGACTGGCACGTTTTGCGTTTTGGGATCCGCCTTGAGACGCCGGCAGACTTCGTACCCATTCATCCGAGGCATGACAATATCGAGGACAACCAGATCGGGGCAATTATCCTGAATTCTTTCTAATGCTTCGAGACCATCACTCGCCACGGTAACACTTATCCCACACCCTTTTAGTAGGTTTGAGATCATCTCCCGTTGCGTGACGCTGTCTTCCACAACCAGAACTGTACTCATAACTTCCGTTCGGTGAAAAGCTGGGTCAATATCTTAACCGAACCCATCGCACGCCGGCGGGCTTGGTGGATCCAATGTTGCATCAAAGTCATGCCATCCGGTATTGGGGAGGATTGTTCGCAAAATTTCACGGGTGTTAAACACAGTTGACGCCGATCGGTTTTCAAACGCAAAGTCGGTGCGGGACGCGGGTCAAATCCCCACAGGCCATTCTCCCAACCATTGCGGTTGGCGTCACGCACCTTTAGATGCTTGACCTGGATTGAATTCCTACGGGCCATTTTGCCACCCCTTGCGGTGTCGCGTCACGCACTACTCTTATTTAAGATTGACACCTTCTCCCCCTAAAAATAACACCTTCCCCACCCATGCATGCCAAAGGTCTTAATTTTTTGAGCTGAGAGAGGGGTGCTGTTCGGGGAGGTGGGGCTAGCCAGAGACCCTTCTTCAAAAGAAGTGGTTGGGGTTCTCAAGCGGCATTTGGGTTGGGGACTCAACCAAGTTGGGTTCATCGGGATGAGCTCAAGGCAGTCTTGAACGTACCGACTGTTTTGTTTTGCGCTAATTATAGTTTATCTCGTCAACCGCGCGATCGTCTGTTAAGTCACCGAAGATTTAATGGAACTACCCTGTGGTGGAAAATGCAACCTGGAAAAACCGGATCGATTTCCTCGCCCACTAGAGTTCTCCGTCGAGAGCGTCGGCTAATAAACTATCCGGTTCTGGATGCTCTGGATCGCCCGGACCGATATATTTTTCCACGAGCATTAATAGTTCACTCTCGCCGAAGGGTTTGGTCAAGTAATCAGTGGATCCTACCATCCGGGCTTTCACGCGATCGATAAACCCATCTTTCCCGGTGAGCATCACGATTGGTGTTTGGCGAAAGGCGCTGCTGCGACGCAGCATGGCGCAAATTTCATACCCATCCAGTTCCGGCATGGTAATATCGCACAGAATTAAGTCGGGTTTGAGTTGGAAGACCAAACTAAGGGCTTTGAGTGGATTCATCAGGGCGGTGGCTTCGTAACCATGTTGGGCGAGGATCGATTCTACGGCTTTGCCAACACTGAGATCGTCTTCAATACAAACGACTCGCGGAATGTTTGCGATCGAATCTAATCCCAATTCTGGGTTAGACCCTCCCCCTTCCTGGGATTCTGGATAGAATAATTGCACTAATCCAAGCTGAACGAAGGGGTAGATGGCTCGGGCAACGGTTAAGATGTCTCGGTTTAAATAGCGCGACATTTGACGCAGGTTGGTTTTGCCGTCGGCCCACCGATTGAGATTGTTAAAGGTATTTTCGGGCAAGGCTTCGCGCATCTGCGCGGCGTCGGAGATGATGGGGCACTGGGAAGGAGACTGAATGTGGGGATGAAACTGCTTCCACTCTTGCACCTGCTTCATAATTTTGGTGACTAATGGCCCTATTTCTAAGGTGGTTAATTGCGGCGCTAGTGCTGGCCCCATCTCGAAAATAAAGGATCCTTGGTGCAGGCTGAGCAGATCGAATAGGGTTTCGCCCACCATCCCTTGGATAATACTGCGCCCTTGCGCGGGGGTGAGGATGTGGTTTTCTAATAATGCCCACAGATACCCATACTCTAAGGCGTTGGTGGCGGAAATCGCTGGGTTTTCAATCGAATCTAATGCTTCTTCGAGGTTGTAGCGACGCAGATAGTCGCGCAGACGCAACAAACTGGTATCGGTGTCGGCGGCATAAATAATTTGCCCGTTGGCGAAAAATACAAACCAGGATTGCTCGCCACTGCGCGATCGCTCTCGGTAGGGTTGGCGATAGGCTAAGCTGTCACGCACGCTCTCGCGCAAGCCCCCTGCGCCAGTGGGCTGGCTCCCATATGCCTCTACGAACAGTTCGCCGGTTCGCTGCCCCAACTCAACGAGTTGCAGGATGCTACGGATGTCGATTTCATTCAAATTTCCCTGCATGCCACTCAAATAATCTCCTTAAAATCGTTTGAATCTCACCGGGGTTAAGGCCCACAAGCGTTGCGGCGTTTTGCCACATTTTCTACTCCGGGGGAGTCTCAGTTGTTTTTGTCTCAATCGATTCGCCTTGCCCCACGATTTTAACGATGCTGCAATCTCACTCTACCGTCTTATCTGGCGGCTCTGTCTCGAGGAAGGATTTTAATCTGGCGATTCTGTTTTACTCGCGATCCTCCAACGGCGCGATCGCATCCCCGCTCTTTTGTCTGTGTGCTGTTTTCTGAACCCATCGCTCGGGTTCAATCCGCCTTCGAGCGGCTTGTTTCCCCCAGCGATCGCCTCCCTCGCTCTGTTTTCCCTTTTGTCTCTAGTCCCCTAGATCGATCCCGCTGTGCCTCCCCACTTCCAGTTTTCGCCCCCTTCCCCTAGGGGGATTTTGCACCTAGCTCCACAGCAAGATGGCTCCAATGACGAGCGCGATCGCCGATTTCGCGAAGGGGTATTTTTATTTTTCCCTCCCCCTACCCCGCTGCATATCTCTTCTCCTCATCTCCCCCAACCCTGACGGACAATTTTGACCCTCCTGGCAAAGCGCTTTCATGGAAGATGCTGTTGGAGTGGGCTGCTCGGGGACATTCTTCGGCGTTTTCTTTTGTTATCTCCTAAGCGCATCAACCTGTCAAAGGTATCCATTTGAATGGCGGAGCGTTTGTTGGCGAAGCAACACGGCTCGGTGCTTTTAGCCCCGCGAGGATTCTGGGGTTCGCCACTGAGGGAGGTTCTCGCCCCTTTTAGATCCATATCAGCCGGATTTGGTATGATGCAGAAACTCCCATTATCCCCGGGCAATTGGGATCGGGCGCACTCGCGGGGTTCTAGTTTTCCAGATCTTTCCCCGCCACTGCCTGTTCCCATCCAATTCTCCACGGGGATTTTCCGGCGGTGCCTTGACTTTAGTCGTCGCCAATTTCTGTGGAAATATTGGGCAGCCATCGGGATTTCTGTGCTTTCAACGCGGTTCGGCGCTGGAGTTGGACTCTCCTCTGAATGGCGTCTCTATAAAACGGCGATCGCTGTGCATTTCCCCATCCTTTTGTCTGGGAAAATCTCTGTTCTGTCAGGGACTCCGTAGAAACCAACCCCATGTCTAAAGCCAGGGGCTTGTACTTCTAACCACCTGACCAGCCTA
>NZ_JAJENT010000478.1:0-24981 GCF_035615515.1 Phormidium sp. CCY1219 | reverse complement strand
CACTTTGATAATGCCTTTAAGAGTTCAGTTTTGGACTGCTTAAGAATCCCCGCGTCTTCAGCGCGGGGAGTATCAAGAAAACCGCTATACCTGGGATGATAACTTTCCCGGATACCGCGCCGACATCCAAATTAAACAGGGAGAAGAAACCTATAGCGGGCAGATTCGCATCAATCCCGACATGAGCGTAGAAGTCAGCGGAATCGAAGACGAAGACGTGCAACAAAGCGTTTACACCCAATTGCGCGATATCGTCACCCACCGCAAGCGAAACAGCTTTGAGAGCGCGCATGGGAAAAACAGCTTTAGCCGAGGAGAAACCGACGATCGCGGAGCCTTAGAAATCCTCGTGCAAGGGGATGCGATGGGATCCAACTACAAAATCCGAGGCACAGAGATTTGCCAAGTGCGGCGAGTGATGGGGCGGATGGCATTTACCATCGACACCCACGAAAGCCTCGACACGGGCAAAGGATATATCGCCACGCACTACGATGCCATATTCCGCAACCCGGAAACCCACGAAATCCTCCGCGAAGTGGAATTTGAGGACACCTACGAGGCGATCGGGGACTATTGCATTATGACCCATCAGGTTATCCGTTCCCAAGCCAACGGGGAAAATATCACCACCGAGTTCGATTATTCCAACATCAAATTACTCGAACCTGCCACGGTGTAAGCGGAAAGGGTGAAAATAAGCCAGGGAAAGGGAAAAGCCCAAATTTCAGCACTCGGATTTTCGCGGCGATCCCTTCCCTGGGGGATGTTTTCTTTTTTGGGCAGCCGGGTAAAAAAACATTTTATTTGCATATTAGGGTAGGGAATTAATCTCCGCAAAAGACAAGAAAGCGGCGGAATAAAAGGAGTAGAATGGGCATTGCCCATCCTACCTGCGGCGAATGGAGGAAAAAAGATATGCAACTTAAAAAAATAAGCGCGGTAAAAGGTATTGCAGAATGCTGATTTGATATAGGACGAGTGGCAAGCTAGGCGACATTTTGGGTGGCGATCGCGCGATCGATGCAGCGTTTGCCAACCGCGATCGCGGCTTCTGGGGTAGGAGAGGGGGTGCCATCGCTGAGCACCTGAGTTTCCGAAGCCAAACAGAGAGGGCGATAGCCATCGGCGGTGGGAAACACCAAAATCGTCCAATTGCGATAAGAGAGTTGATGGGGTTTTGCCCGATGGAAATTGGGTTCTGGGGTCATAGAGAAACTCCTTACAAATTACAAACCGCCATAGAATACAGTACGGGAACGGCAGCTTCCGTGTTAGCCACAACGAAAGGGAAAACTTCGATAAACTAACGGGCAAAGTCCACTCAACAGAACAAACAATGGCACCGACTGTTTTAATTACCGGGGCATCCCAAGGAACCGGAAAAGCAACGGCCCTGTTATTTGCCCAACAAGGCTATGACATCATTATGGCAGCGCGTCAGGTAGATAGACTAACAGAAGTCGCGACCCAAGTGCAGCAGATGGGGCGTCAAGCATTGGCAATGGGCACGGATGTGGGCAATCCGGAACAAGTAGAGCATCTGTGCCGGGAAGCGTTGAAGGTTTACGGACAGATTGATGTTTTAATTAACAATGCCGGGATTTGTTTGAGCGGACCGATTCAGGAAACCTCGCGCCAGGATTGGCAGCGAATCATGGATACGAATTTTTGGGGCTACGTTTACACCATCGAGCAACTGGTGCCTCATTTTATTGCCAGAGGGAAAGGGACGATTGTGAATGTGGGGTCATTGGGGGGAAAAATGCCCTTACCGAAGATGACGGCATACTGTGCTAGCAAATATGCCGTTACTGGGTTAACCGAGACCCTGCGATTGGAACTCGCCCCGTTGGGGATTCAAGTGTGTGCTATTCATCCGGGGGTCATCAAGAGCGATTTTATGGAAAGGGCCATGTTTCGGGGGGAAGATGACAAGGCGGTGAGTGGAATGAGGGAGCAAATGGATCGGGCGATCGCATCTTTTTGGGCGAGTCAACCGGAGGAGATTGCCGCCGCGATTTGGGATGCACTAAAACAGGGCAAGGACGAAGCGATCGTCGGACCGGCGTGGATGGCGACAGAAGCCTATCGATTATTTCCCGGGGCAGTTCAGTGGGCGATGTCTTCGCAGGTGAAACGCAGTTGAAGCGAGATCCGGTGCATGGAGAACCCCGAGGCGGTAAGATTGTAGCAATTGCCGCAGAGTAGAGTAACGAGGAAAATAGAGATGAGAACAGTTAACGCCTATGCTGCTTACGAAAAAAGTGCGAATCTCGATCCGTATCAGTTTGACGTCACGCCCGTGGAAGGGCACAACTGCACGATTCGGGTATTAGCCTGTGGGATTTGTCACTCGGACATTCATGTAATTGACAATGATTGGGGGATGTCGGAGTATCCGGTGATTCCGGGACATGAAGTCATCGGGGAAGTGGTGGAAATTGGGTCGGAAGTGACGAATTTGAAAGTGGGCGATCGCGTAGGAGTGGGGTGGCAAGCCTCCTCCTGCCTTCAATGTCGCGACTGTCTCAGTGGCAATGAAAATCTCTGCGACGAAAACAAACCCTTAATTATAGATAGCAAAGGCGGGTTTGCCGATTATTTAATCGTGGATTCCCGTTTTGCCTTTCACATTCCTGCCGGCATCGAGACCAAAGTTGCCGGACCGCTGTTATGTGCCGGAATCACGGTATATTCCGGATTGCGCTATGGCGGGATGACCTCCGGGCAAGAAATCGGGATTATCGGGATTGGCGGATTGGGGCATTTAGCGGTTCAATTTGCCAGCAAGCTGGGAAATCGGGTGACCGTATTTACCACCTCCGAGGATAAAGCCCAATTTGCCAGAGAGATGGGGGCGCAAGATGCGATCGTGATTCCCAAAGGTAGCAATCCCCCCGAACCCGATCGCAAATTGGATATTTTGCTCAGTACCGTGCCGGTGAGCTTAGATTGGGCGGCATATATAGAGTATCTCGATTCCGATGGTACCTTGGTCATGGCCGGCGTTCCCGACGAACCCCTGACCATTCCCCTGTTGTCATTGCTCGTCAAGCGGCGGCGGGTGATGTCTTCGCCGATTGGGGGACGCGCCATGATGATGGAAATGCTCTCGATCGCCGATCGCTTTGGCATTGCCCCGATTGTAGAAACCTTCCCCTTCGATCGGGTAAACGAAGCGATGGACAAAGTGCGAGAAAACCAAATAAGATTCCGCGCCGTCCTCACGCGCTAGCCCCAACCCACCCGTAGGGTGCGTGACCCTCGCCGCCAACCTTGGGGAATGCCGCCCGATTCTATTTCGGGGGTCACGCACCGGCCCAAAGGTGAGGCGTTCCCAGGCTGAGCCTAGGAACGAGAGACTAGAGGCGTTTCCAGGCTGAGCCTAGGAACGAGAGAGAGAGAGAGAGAAGCAGAGAAAACCAGAGAAATCGGTTAATCCGACTCAAACAATTCCGCTTCCACTAACAGATGAATTAAAGTATCCACTTGCGACTCATCGATAAGGAACAGACCGAACGGGTTTTGGCTGAGATAACTTGCATAAGACGACTGTAGATAAGGCAAAAACTCTGAATTTTCCGCAACGTACACCTGAAAAAAAGCCAGCAGCATGGCATTACCGTAGGTATTGAGCAGGTCCGGACTGGGGAGAGTAATTTGCGAGAACGAGTTTAACGTGCGAGAGAAACCGGCATCCAGACGAGAGAAATCGACGTGAGCTTGTCCTTCTGCCAGGATGAGATACTTTTCAGCGGAACCCAACCAAGGGAAAGAGCGTAACTGTTCGTAAATTGCCGGAGTTGCTGGGTCTAGACTTCCCCCCGCCAACATAACGGGAATGGAAACTTCCGCCAAACCCTGGGAACCGAAAATGTTACTATTCACCGGATTAACCGCGATCGCAGCGGCAACCCGGCGATCGCGAAACGAGTAAGTTTTCCGAGGTAACTGCAAGGCGCGACACTGGAGTAACAAAGACACATTCCAAGACCTGCTTTCCCCACAAGTTGCCTGGAGGCGATCGAAATCGATTTGTGCCCCTGCCAGAGCCAACACCGTATAGCCGCCGAAAGAGTGACCTACCACGCCCACATTTTCCAGATCCAGCCGCCCGCCAAATTCCGAAACATTGCGCCGTTCCAGTTCGTCCAGAACATAGCTCACATCCCGGGGGCGATCGATAAACTCCGAGGCGGGAAAAATTTTGTTGTCATACCCGGCTAGCACGTCCAACAGTTGCTCCGTATCGCTGGCGGGATGTTGGGGAATGGCCACCAGATAGCCATAGGAGGCTAGATGTGCCCCATGTTCGGTCAAATCCTCCGGATTGGAGGCCAAGCCGTGAGAGAAGACCACCACCGGGGTATTACCCGCTCTCCAGCGTTCTGGTTTGTAGAGCAAAACGCGAAACTGCCGATCGCGTTGCGGATCGGTCAACTTCCAGGTTTCTCGCACCACGCCGAAATCCCCCGGCTGACGCAGGTCTGGCAGAGTGGAAAAGTTGACCGAGCGTTCCCTGGATGCCGCCACTGAGGACAACTGAGCCACGCGATCGAACATTTGTTCCGTAACCGCGATCGCCCGTTCCAGTTCCTTCACGCCACTCACCAAGTTTTGGGTATTCAAGCGAATATCCGTAGGAAACGCCGAGAGGACATTCAAAATCGTCAGCCCTTCCGGCTCAAATGCGGCGGCGGTGAGTGCAGCGCGAATGGCGTATTTCCCATTTCCCCCACTGGGCAAATTAATACCTTGCCCCATGCGGGTGAGAATATCTTCGCCGAGGGGAGTATTGAAAAACCGCGTCAGCTTCAGGGGGTCGATCGCGAACTGCCGGGTGAGAGCTTCGCGAAACGCGGCTTGAGATTCTGCATCTGCTCGATTGAGATAGAACTGCAATTCATCATCGATCGCACCGCGTTCCGCGAAGGCTTCCAGGGCATCGATTTGCACCGAAAACTCCAACGGACCGATAAAAAAGAAAATCCGCTGGGCAGCCCAAACGGCGGTGGGGAAAAACGCCATGATGCTGGCAAAGGTAACAGAGAAGACCCATCGCCACCGCGATCGGGGGAGAGGGTTGAGCCATTGCATCCCAATGGCGAGACGAGGATGGGTTGAAGGTTCGGACATGGGTTTTGTCTCGGTGACTATTTTCTATCGGTCTATTGTAGGGGTTGGGAGGCGTTTCCCACCTCCACTGACGGGGTGAAACAGTTGTATGCACAGCACCACCAGCCCCGTCAAGGGGGTTGCTGGAACAGTGGGTGGTCTTCGGGCCGGATCTGGCAAGTGGTGATACCATTTTTTTTAACGATCGAACCGTTAGGATCCCCCGCCGGTCCCCTTGGATCCCCGGCCATTCTCCTTGGATCCCCCTGCCGTTGTCCTTGTATCCCCCCCTTCCCCCCCTTGGAAAGGGGGGGACAAAGGAAGAATTTTTACCTCGTATCCCCCCCTTCCCCCCCTTGGAAAGGGGGGGGGACAAAGGAAGAATTTTTACCTCACGGGAAGTCAGAGGAATACATGTTTATCTCACGGGGGAGGTTAGAGAAATACATGGTTATCTTCCTAGAGAGTAAGCATCGGTACCGATCCACCTCAAGGCGGATTGACCCCGATCGGCGATCGCCGTGACAGGGCCTTTCGTACACACCCTACCCATGCCACGCAAACTATCTTAAAATAACGAAAGAACAGCGGGGATTGTATGACCTGCTGTCTGCGATCGGCACTGTCGCGATCGCCTGCTGACCAAAATCAGAATGAATCGACAACATGAGCAAACGAATTTTAATTGTCGGTGGCGTAGCGGGGGGCGCATCTTGTGCTGCCCGGGCGCGTCGCATGTCCGAAGATGCCGAAATCATCATTTTCGATCGCGGGCCTTACGTGTCCTTTGCCAACTGTGGCTTACCCTATTATGTGGGCGACGTGATTACCGAGGAGAAAAAACTCCTGGTGGCTAACACGGACTTATTTAAAAACCGCTTCAATATCGAAGTGCGGGTGGAAAACGAAGTGCTGAGTATCGATCGCGACGCCTGCGAAATCGAAGTCAAAAACCTGCAAACCGGCGAGATTTATCGCGAAAAATACGATGCTTTGGTCTTAGCCCCAGGTGCGGCCCCGGTTCGTCCTCCCCTAGAAGGCATCGATTTACCGGGGATTTTTCCCTTGCGAACCATTCCCGACAGTCGGAAAATTCGCCAGTGGATTAGCGATCGCCAGGTGAAACAAGCGGTAGTAGTCGGCGGCGGCTTTATCGGGTTAGAAATGACCGAAAACCTGCTGCATCGCGGCATTTCCGTAACCCTAGTAGAAATGCTACCGCAAGTGATGCCGGCCTTCGATCCGGAGATGATGACCCAGGTTCACCAACGCCTGCAAGCCAGTGGCGTGCAGCTTTTGCTTGGGGATGGAGTGAGCAAGTTCGAGCAAACTGCGGACGATCGCCTGTGCGTGCGAACGCGATCGGGCAATACTCACTTAGCGGAGTTGGTGATTTTGGGGATTGGCGTGCGTCCGGAAGCCAAGCTGGCAAAGGATGCGGGGTTAGACATCGGCGAAAAAGGCGGCATCCGCGTCAACGAGAACATGAAAACCAATGACGATCGCATCTGGGCGGTAGGCGATGCGGTAGAAGTGCGAGACTACGTGACCGGGGAATGGGTGTTAATTCCCCTAGCCGGTCCGGCGAACCGCCAAGGACGAATTGCCGCTGACAATATTTTTGGCCGCGATGCCAAGTTTCGCGGGGTGCAGGGCACTACGATTTGCGGGGCGTTCGATCTGATTATGGCCGCCACGGGGGCGAATGAAAAAACCCTGCGTCAGGTGGGGATAGAGTACGAGAAAGTATATTTGCATCCCGGCCATCACGTGGGCTATTATCCCGGGGCGAAACCGATCGCGATGAAAATGCTGTTTTCGGTACCCGAGGGCAAGGTGCTCGGGGCGCAAGCGGTAGGCGAAGAAGGCATCGAAAAACGAATCGACGCGATCGCGATGGCGATTCAGCGTCACTCTACGGTATTCGACCTGGAAGAAGCGGAACTTTGTTACGCACCTCAATTCGGGGCGGCCAAAGACCCGGTAAACATGGCGGGCATGATTGCAGCCAATGGGTTGCGCGGCGATGCGCCGGTGGTTCACTGGGAGGATATCGAGGGCACCGATGCCACGATTGTAGATGTGCGCGAACCGGGCGAGTTTGAGGCGGGTCATCTGGAAGGGGCGGTTAACGTTCCCCTGTCTCAGTTGCGAGAACGCATGGATGAGTTACCGCGCGATCGGCCACTGTGGGTCTATTGCCAAGTGGGTCAGCGCGCTTACTACGCCACCCGCGCCCTGCGTCTCCAGGGGTTTGACGTGTATAACCTCACCGGTGGGTTTAAAACTTACCAAGCGGTTTCGTCATAGGATTGGCTTCCGGTGTGGTGGTGGCGCATTGCGCCGCCACTATTGGGATGCATGGCGATGCCCAACCCCAGCATCAAGCTTCCCGCTTCCCAGATGGCGAACCCAGCCGATTTCTAACCAGGAGGGATTCGTTTTGTCCAGTTGTCCCCGGTTAGGGTGCGCGCATTTCTCTGACCTGCCCACCGAGATTTCCCTCGAATCTAAAAATTCCCCAAAATTTACGCTCAGAGGGCTGACAAACGGACAAAAATTTGTTATGCTACAGACAGGAGATAGCTGAATAAAAAAACCACACTTTAATCGCCGTCATTTGCAGCGCGCCAACCCTGACGGCGATCGCGAAGCAGTCAAGAAAGGAGGAGAGGAGAGTATATGATCGACAATCATTCTACTCCACCCATACACAAAGTTTTGGGAAATCTCGGGTATGCAATCGTGGCCACAGTGGCCATTAGCTTTGCGGCTAGCGAGACGGTACCGGCCCGCAGCGAAAGAGCGAATGAAATCAGGGTGGGCAACGCGACGGGAAATCCCGCGTATGTAGAGGCGAAAATGACCACCCTCGCACCCCACCGGACGATCGCCCAAGCGCCGCCGGAGATTTCCAAGGAAGATCGCGTCCGCTACGAAACCTATTATAACGACCGATTTAACTATTCGGTGGACTATCCGGAAAATATGTTAATTCCGCAAGGCGAACCCACCAACGGCGACGGTCAAGAGTTCGTTTCGGAAAGCGGAAACATCGAGATGATGGTGTATGGGTATCACGATATCTTCGACAAAACTCTAGAAGATTTATATCGCCAAACCATTCGCGAAGGGATGGAAGGAGAACCGGGCAATCTGGAAGTCACCTATCAACGACTCGGTGACAATTGGTTTGTGGTGTCCGGATATCAAAATGGGCAGGTGTTTTATCACAAAAGAATTCGCAGCGATGGCGACATCAAAGTGTTAGAAATACAATACGACCGATCGCTGCAACCGCAATTCGATCGGATTGTAGCTGACATCGCTAATTCCTTTCAAGGATAAGGCGAGAGGGCAGCAAGGACAAGCTAGAGAAATTGCGACCCATCCCGTTGTGTATTCGCGCCGCTGAATGGAGGCGTCATCGATCCAATGCTGATAATCGCAAGGCGGGGGATTGCCCGCAAGATAAAGGAGTTTGATTTATATGTTTCGATGCAGGGGCACAGCGAAAGCGGTGTCCCTGCTGTGGTTATGGGGGGAGTGACGGGGAACGATTCGCACCAGTGTTCCCATTATAGCAGTTAAAGCGGGGATGAATGGCGATCGCAACCGATAGCACAAGGCATTTGTAATACCTGGAGATTCCCGCGCATGGGGATAACCCCAACCGCCACGCCAGACCAGTTTTCCAGCCATATCGGCAGTGTTAGGGAGTGTGAGTGCGAACCGACAGAGAGATAGCCGCCACCAACGCTTCAGCGTCGATGGGTTTGGCTACATGTTGAGCGAAACCCGCCTCCAGGATGCGATCGCGGTCGCGATCGCCAGCATAAGCCGTCAGGGCGATCGCCGGGATTTCGCCCCCGGCATCTGGCGCTAAAGCGCGCACTTGGCGCAACAGCATATAGCCATCCATATCCGGCATAGCGATATCGCTAACCAGCACATCCGGTTGAAACGTGGGTATTGCCTGTAAAGCCGCAGTCCCCGACGCCTCCACCTGCACCTGCGCGCCATAATTCTGCAAGATCGCGCTTACTAATTCCCGACTATCCGCTTCATCATCCACCACTAACACTTTCATCCCCTCCAGAGTAAAGGACTGCGGTGGCACAATTCCCTCATCTATCATTTCTGCCGACATTCCCCGCAGGGGTAACATCACGGTAAAGGTAGCGCCTCCACCGACACCCTCACTCTCTACCAGCACCGTACCGCCGTGCAATTCCGTCAAATAGCGGACAATGGCCAACCCCAAGCCCAGGCCGCCAAACGAGCGCGTGGTAGTGCTATCGGCTTGGCGAAAATACTCAAATACATGGGGTAAAAACTGCGGGTCGATGCCCATCCCCGTATCCCGGACGCGAATCACCGCGCGATCGCCTTCGCGATGCAAGCCCACGGTCACTTCGCCGCCGCTGGGGGTAAACTTCACTGCATTGGTCAGCAGATTCCACAGCACTTGCTGTAGGCGGTTGCCATCTCCCAACACCGTCACCGAGGCATCGAACTGTGTGCGAACAGCAATCGACTTGGCTTGTGCCGCCAAGCGAACCGTTTCGATCGCTGCCTCGATGGTGGAGTTCAGATTCACCTCAGACACCTTCAGCAGCAGCTTGCCTCGCAGAATCCGCGACACATCCAGTAAATCCTCAATCAACTGCGAGAGCAACTTCGCATTGCGCTCGATGGTTTCTAAGGCGCGCTGGTGAGTGGACTCGTCATACTTTCGCAGTTGCAGCAGTTTCGCCCAGCCGAGAACCGGATTGAGCGGCGTGCGGAGTTCGTGAGATAATACCGCGAGGAATTCATCTTTAATCCGGTTAGCCGATTCCGCTTCAGCGCGGGCGGCGCGTTCCCGTTCCAGGAGGCGATCGCGTTGTGCCTCGGCTTGCTTGCGCTGGGTCAAGTCCAGCACGAAGCACACCGCCGTGTCTTGATAGCCATCGAGTAAGGCACTTCCGATTAAAATCGGCACCGGGTTGCCGTCTTTCGCGAGAAATTCTTTTTCATAGGGGGTACAATGTCCCCAGGCGAGCATTTGCGCTTGCGATCGCCAATCCAGGGGCCAATATTCCGGCGGGGTCATCTCGTTCCAGCACAATTCCCCGGCTTCCAGTTCCGCCCGCGTATAGCCCAGCATGTGCAAAAAGGCATCGTTAGCATAAGTAATCTGCCCGTGAAAATTGCCGATGACAATTCCGATTACATTGGATTCCACCAACTGCGTGAAGCGCGCTTCGCTGTGCTGTAGTGCGGTTAAGGCGTTTTCCGCTTCCGCGCGTGCCACTTGTTCTGCTTCAAACAGCCGCGATCGCTCGAGGGCCTGAGCGCACTGTTGCGCCAGGGCGTGGATAAAGGAGCGATCGTCGCGATCGAAGTGCCGGTTTTCCGGAAAGGCGAATGCCAGTGCGCCGATGGGGCGATCGTTGAGGATGAGAGGGATAGCCACCAAAGCGCCATTGCCGCAAATGGCGTTAATCTCGGCCAAATCCGGATAGCGCTCGTTGCACGCTTCGCGACTTTCCAGCCAAATCGGGGAACGGGAACGCACCGCATCGGCGATCGGCACCGGCGCATCAATACTGAAGTGCGACCAAGCCGCTGTAATTTCCGGGGGATAGCCCACGCTGCGGAGGATGTGGAATCCTTTGCCGTTCTCGCTGATGAGGGCGATCGTGCCCACATTAGCCTCTAATGCGGCTAGTCCGGAAGAGAGAATCGCTTCCGCCACCTGAGAAGCCGTCACCGCTTCCGAAAGTGAGGTGGTTACCGCTTGCAGGCGACCGATCCGTTCCGTGGTATCCTCAGCCAGTTCGCGCATTTGCTGTTCTTGCTCCAGCAGTTTCGCCCGTTCTGCTTCCACCCGCTTGCGATCGGTGATGTTGTAAAATGCGGCCACGCCGGCGATAATGTTACCTTCGGCATCGCGCACTGGGGCAGCATTGACTAAAACGATACAACGGCTGCCATCCAAGCGCAAAATCTCCGCTTCTTCATTGATGACCACCTCGCCGGTTTGCAGCGCTCTTGCCAGGGCGAGTTCTTCTGGGGCATAGGCGCGTCCGTCGGGATAGAACACTTGATAGTCCCGCAGGTAGTCTTCTATCCCCTCGACGGTGGGATAATCGCCGCCGAGGATGTGTCGCACCTGTTCGTTCATCAAGAATAACCGCCCGCTGGGGGCTTCTGCCACCACCACCCCTGCCGGCATTTGCTGCAAGACGGCTTCGAGTAATCGCTGTTTGGTGGCTACTTGTGCGAGTAGTTCTACCCGTTCTCGTTCCATTTGCTTGCGATCGCTGATATCCAGATTGATTCCCACCCAACTGGCGATTTGGCCGCGATCGTCTCGCACCGGACGTCCCCGGGATAGCATGGTGCGATACTGGCCATCGGCTCCTAAAATTCGATGTTCCCAATCCCAAAAGTCTCCGGTTGCCACACAGTGCTGCCACGCTTGCTTGGTGGGTTCCACCGCCTCCGGGGGCAGTCGTTTCATCCAGCCGAATTCCTGGCACTCTTCCAGGGTCATTTGTATCAGATCGAGGAAGGATTGGCTCAGGTAACGCGGATTGCCCTGGGGGTCGCACATCCAGACGCCAAACGGCAGGGCTTCTCCCATAATCCGATAGCGGGCTTTGGACTGAGCTAATTCGGCGCGGGAGGCTTGCAGGTTTTCGTAAAGCCGCCCATTGGCGATCGCCCAACCGGCTTGGCGGGTGTATAGTTCCACCCGAGACTGCTCTTGCGGCGAGGGACGATGGGGCTGGGGGAAATAGGTGGCCAAGCAGCCGATAAGCTCGCCGTTAAACCCGAGTAATGGCGTGCTGTAGGCGGCGCGGTATCCCTCTTTTTGTGCGGCTTCCCGGTAGGGGGCGAATCCCTCGTCGGTGTCCGCATCTTCCACCGCGATCGCGCGATTTTCATGTGCGAATACATCTCCCCAAGGTGCTTCCCCCGGCGTGACTCGTCCCACACCTTCGAGATACTCGGCGCTCAACCCCACGCTGGCGGCTGGGTACAACTGATTGGCATCTTTGTCGTAGAGCATCAGAATGCCCATTGGGGAGTGTTGCAAGGCGGTGACGGCGGCGATCGCTTCGTCTAAAATCGGTTGCAGTTCCAGGGTGGTAGACAGGCGCGCGCTAAACTCTTGCAGGCGCGTCATCTCCGCCAGTTGCTCCGCCAGTTCGTTTTTTAAGGCACAAAGTTGTTCTTGGGCTTTTGTGCGAAAGGCGATTTCCCCTTGCAGTTCTTCGTTAAGTGCCTCTAAGGAAGGCAAGGCCAATACCCTGGGCATCAAAGGTACCAGCAGGACGGCGGTGGCTAAGGAAACCACGGCGGTGATGGCTTTGATCAGTCCGGAAATCCAATAATCCGGATACCATAGCGTCCAGACCGCCATCAAATGGGTCGTGCCACAGCAGAGGATAAATGCCGCAAACATCTGAAATATCCAGTTAAATGGCAAGTCTCGCCGCCGACGGACGAAGTAAATCAAAATCGCCGGAATTGAATAATAGGCCAGGGCAATTAGGGCATCTGAGGCAAAGTGCAGGGACACTAATGAGGGTTGCCACAGATAGCAATGTCCGTGGGGGATAAAAGCAGTATCAAATAGGTAATTGAAAATAGGGAGCATCATCGGTGTTTATCAGTTATCGCAAACGGTATGCAGGTGGGTTTTTCAGTTGCTTTTGCAGCCGCGACCCCACATCCTCAACCCGGTCAGCTTGGATCCACAAGACCCCCACCTCAGTCTTTTCGGATTTCGGCGATTTCTCGAACCCCCTTTCGGCGGCGCGATCGCGAACCATTGGGCGAGTATATAAGGAAATCTTAACTAATTATTGTAGCATTTACTTCAGTCAGGAAACGTTTTATGAATAAATCTCAATTTTGCCCCAATTTTAGCCAATTTTATGATAAAATTAATGGGCAATTGCTTGCATCCGGGAAAAAATTTCCGGTTTTTATAACCTAAGATAGAGGCACTTTGACTGGCATTCTCCTTCGATCCGAGTGGAAGAGGCGATCGCGCCAAACCCGGACAAATCTGCTGGCCAAATCTGGTCTGGAAATGTTAAAAAATCTCAGGCGATCGCGGGAGGAAGGCAAATCCCTCAACCACGGCTAGCAGCCTTGCCAATTGGCAAGTCAAACAACGGCGGGCAAGAAAAACCGCGATCGCGCTGAGAGTGCCTTTCAATTCCAGCGGTAAAACCAAAAGAAGTTTACTCGAGGTAAAATTACAGTATGACTCACAGCAAAAAAAGAATAGGAATCCTCACCAGTGGCGGCGACTGTCCCGGACTCAACGCCGTCATTCGAGCGATCGTTAAATGTGCTAACCGCCGGGAAGGATGGGAAGTGTACGGCATTCCCTACGGCACCGATGGATTCATCGAAGTGGCCAAGGGAAATCGCCAACCGGAAGAACTGCGCTTATGGGAGCATGGATACGATATTCCCGGGGTGCTGCAAGGACTCGACCTATTGCAATTTTTCAGCGGTAGCGTCCTCGGTTCCCTCAGCAAAGGCGACACCCGAGAGCCAGAAGTGGCCCAGCGCATTCTCGAAGGGTATAAAAAATTAGAACTCGATGCCCTGATTTCCCTCGGGGGAGATGGCAGCCTAGACATTATATACGAACTAGCGCAAAAAGGAAACTGGAATCTGATTGGCATTCCCAAAACCATTGATAACGACGTACCGTTTACCGAGCGCTCTGTGGGGTTCGATACCGCCGTAGACACGGTAACCGCCGCGCTGTATAACCTCACCTTTACGGCAGCCAGTCACGAGCGAGTGATGGTGGCACAGGTGATGGGGCGCAATGCGGGTCACTTAGCCCTGCACGCAGGTATCGCCGGCGGAGCAGACGTGATTTTGCTCCCGGAACTGACGCCGATTATCAACGAAGAAGAAGTGCGACGGATTTGCGAGAAAATCGCCAGTTTGCGGAAGGAAATGCGGCGATTCGCCCTAGTGGTGGTCGCGGAAGGGGTGGAACACGAAGATCGCCGACAGACCAGGGAAATCGGATATTATGTTGCCGAACAGATCAAAGAGTACAGCAAGCGCTTTTGCGATGCCGGAGAAGCGAACTTTTGCGGCATGGACCAGATGGACACCCGCGTTACCGTCCTCGGTCACTTGCAGCGCAGCGGCACCCCCTCCTCATTCGATCGCCTGATGGCCACCAATTTCGGCATCAAAGCCGTGGACTTAGTGGCTGCCGAACAGTATAATCGACTGGTGGTCTGGGAAGGCGGAAAAGTGGAGAGCAAGCCCCTAGAACCGGTAATCCAGCATATTCGGCGCTGTCACGGAGAACGGCGCTGTGCCTCCCCCGTGGATCCTTACGGATTTATGGTAGAAACCGCGCGATCGCTCGGCATTTACGTAGGGCTGCCCCCAAGCTGCAAACCCTATCAGCAAGAGCAATCCAGCGCCACACCCACACCCGCCCTGTAAGTATAACCCCCATTGCCCGGACACCCGGAGCGTGCTTCCGCCACCCCTCCCCCGGCGGGAGGGACAACCCATCGGGGCGATCCGGGAAAGCCACCCCGACGATCGCGCCCGATGCTCGCTAAAATAAAAAACACTCCGACCAAACCACTATCGAGGGGGGAAACCACGATGAAATATGTAGATGAATATCGCGATGCCACCACCGCCAAAGAGTATGCCGCCGCGATCGCCAAAATCACCACCCGTCCTTGGACGATTATGGAAATTTGCGGCGGGCAAACCCATTCCATTGTCAAATTCGGCATCGACCAACTGCTACCCGACGAAATAACCCTCATTCACGGGCCGGGATGTCCCGTGTGCGTCACCCCCGTGGAACTCATCGACCGCGCGATCGCGATCGCCGCCCGTCCCGAGGTTATCTTTTGTTCCTTCGGCGACATGCTGCGCGTCCCCGGGACCGACAAAGACTTACTCGCCGTCAAAGCCGCAGGCGGCGACATCCGCATCGTTTATTCCCCGGTGGATTGCCTGAAAATTGCCCGGGAAAATCCCAGCAAACAAGTGGTCTTTTTCGCCGTAGGATTTGAAACCACCGCCCCCGCCACCGCAATGGCCGTATATCGCGCCGCTCGAGAGAACATCGACAACTTTTCCCTGCTTGTCTCTCACGTACTAGTGCCCCCAGCAATGGAAGCCATTTTATCCGCACCGGACCGCAAAGTGCAAGGATTTTTAGCCGCCGGTCACGTTTGCACCGTGATGGGAAACCGCGAATACGAGGCGATCGCCCCCAAATATCAAATCCCCATCGTCGTCACCGGCTTCGAACCGGTGGATATTCTGCAAGGGATTTATATGTGCGTCAAGCAACTGGAAGAAAACCGCCACCAAGTGGAAAACCAGTATAAGCGATCGGTCCGCGACACCGGCAATCCCACCGCACAAAACCTCCTGCGCCAAGTCTTTGAAGTAGTTCCCCGCCAGTGGCGCGGCATTGGCGAAATTCCCCAAAGCGGATTGGGATTGCGATCGGACTACGCCCAATTCGACGCGCAAACCCGCTTTGACCTGCAAGAGATTCGCAGCGCCGAATCCCCGGAATGCATCAGCGGCTTAATCTTGCAAGGGGTGAAAAAACCTCACCACTGTCCCGCCTTCGGCACCCGCTGCACCCCCGAACATCCCCTGGGTGCGCCGATGGTTTCCTCCGAAGGTGCCTGTGCCGCCTACTATCGCTATCGACAGCAAACTGCTGTGGCCGCCATTTCGTAAGATTTGGGGCGCGGGAAAGCCATATTATATCAGGGTTAACTCGTTTAACTCGTTCCCAGGCTCCTGCCTGGGAACGCCCTTCCCGAGGCTCTGCCTCGACGCCGGTTGATTTACGATCGCGCATTCTGCCAATCCCTGATATCTGGTCGGTGCGTGACCCCCGGATTTCATTGGGTTATCGGCCCACCCATTGGCGGGCGGGGGTCACGCACCCTACGGGGTGGCAAAAATGATAAATCCGCACATTTAATCGGCGTGGCGCTGACGCTTTTTCGCCAACCAGCCCAAGGCACCGACCCCCAACAGTCCGATCGCCGCACTTGGTTCCGGCACCCGGGCGGTATAAATCGTGGTAGTGCCGCTCACTTCATTGGTCGAGACCAGTAACGGGATACCATTGGGACTATCTTTAGCAGAGATAAACAGCAATCCTTCCGGCCCGAGGTCCCCCACTGCGGCTAATTGGGCGGCGGTGGGATTCGGGTCGCCCTCCTCATCCACATCAAAAGCGATGGAAAAATCGCGGTTATTCACATAATCGACAAAAAAGGGCTTGTACGGATTTGTGATATCGTAAGTCATAATCCCGCCAATGCGTTCCAGACCGATAAACGCAAAGGTGCGATCGAATAACGAGGCGATCGCCACCCCTTCCGGTTCGGGTCCTTTATTATCGCTGCGATCGTCAAACGACTGATTTTCATCGTTAGTCGAATTAAAATTCTCCGGGAAGAAGCGGGCGGTAATGCTCTCCAAGTCATTACCGCTATCAAACACTAAATTTACCGTTTCGTCCCAAATCGAAAACGAGCGTCCGCCGAAGGCAAACAGGCGATCGAAATCCCCATCTCCATCGGTGTCTCCCAGGGTATTGGTTACTTCTAAATTGCCGAGATTTTCTTCCTTTTGCAGTGTCTCGGCGTTGGGAAATGCGGTCGGATCTAGGGGCAAGTCTGCCACATCCGCTTCTTCATCGAGAGCCACTTGTTCCACGCCATTTTCATCTTCAAACTCATATTGTCGGCTGTCCCCTTCATTGGCCGTGACCAGATAGGTTTTGCCGCCTACGGTATAGGAACCAATTTCATCGGGTTGGTACATGCCGAACAAATTGGGATAGGTTTTCAAGAAAATACCGTCATCTGCATTGCTCGCATCTAATGCATTTTCCGGTAAGCTTAAATCCTTAAATCCCAATCCTACGATATCTTTAAACCATCCGGTTTCGATATCGAGAATCCCGATCGCATTATTTTCCTGTAGCGTCACCCAAGCGGTTTTAGAATCTTCTGAAATCGCGATATATTCCGGTTCCAAATCTTGGGCTACCGAGGCATCCGGCCCGAAAATGCGGACGCTAGAATCCAACTTCTGGGAGTTAAAGGCGGTAAAATCTGCCGTTTTTATAGTTGCCGAATTCACTCCCAGGGCCAGATCGATAATGCTCACGGATCCGAGGGGGTCTACGGCATAATCGTCCCTGGGTTCTCCTTCATTGGCGATCAGTAATTTCTGGCCATCGGGGGTGAAGGTGAGCATATCTGGCAAGGCACCTACCATCAGGGAATCGAGGAAGGTTCCGTCGGAGTTGAAGAACAACACGCTGCCGGCATCTTGTTCGTTTTTATTGGAAACTGCAGCGGCGAGGAGACCATTGTTAAAGGCCACGCTGTTGAGCGACCCAAACTCCTCGCCGAAGGCGGAAATATCGATCGCCCCGGAGGGGGTGGGAAGGGTGGGGTCGCTGATGTTGAGAATATCGATTTGATTGCTGCTTTGATTGGTGACGAATAGATTGCGCGACGTGGGATCGTAAGCGGAAATTAAGGCAGCAGAATCATCGAAAATGCCAGTGGAGTAGGTGCCCACCGGGGTGAGTCGAAATGCGGAAGCTGGGGTAGCGATCGCCGCGATCGCCACTGCCGAGGATAAGCTAGTGTTGAGAAGCGTTTGGGTGCGTTTCAAGATGCACTGACCCTGATAAACTTTCATTACAAATAAACCTCCGTGGGAATCGGTTATCGTGCAAATGTTGGGTGGATGAGTAGGCTGGAATGCGAGCTTAGGAGTTGTCATCTTTCCCCCGTAACGGGGAATCGAGAACAATGTAGCGCGATCCGATGGCAGGGAGTGCCATTTTGCCAACTTCGGTTGGCCACGCCATATCCGGCACAGTGGCTTGCCGCCAGGGGCGATACCCCTCACCCGTGGGATTCGGCTTCACCGACTGTTGCCAATTTAAGTATTTTTACCGGGAATCGAGCCGCAACGGATTTCTCTTGTCGCTGGAAATTGCAGCAGAGATGGTTCGGTGAGGATTTCCGTAAATACACGTAAATTTTGACAGAATAACGGGGCGATCGCAAGTATTTGTATCAAAATTTATCAAAATTTTACCCAAAATTTATTCAAACTTGATTTTTATGGTTTGATATCCGGGAATAAACCCCGTAAAATTACTGGGCTGCTGGAAAAGCGAGGCTGGGGAAACTCTGTTAAAATTAGCAGAGAATGTCCGTAGTTTCCACAGGGAGCGCGCCCGAGCCGATTGTCCGAGTTCTATCACCGTGGATCGAGTGCCATTTTCACAGATTGGGATTGACAAATTGCCATTAAGGGTGTACACAACCAACTTTACCAGGCGATCGGACGCGCGAGCCTAGGGTGCGCCTCCACGCCTCAATCGCGCCAAGTTCTGGAACAATCCCGTTAAAGCTCGAACCATAGTAATAGAATCCAATCCATCAGAGAAAATGCAGCATCTTCTACAGGCGACAGTGGCGATCGCGAATTGCCGCAACCAACGCGCAACCCTTTCTGGAACAGCCTCCCGGACCATTGTAGTTACCGGGCAATCCCAACAAACCCCTTTTACAAAATGCCTCTCAATCCCTAACACATTCATCAAATAAGAGGGCTAAAATGTTACCCAAACTATTTGCAAAACTCAGTCTGGTGGGCATATTCACCACGTTAATCAGTTGTGCCTCCCCCCCCAACTCCACCTCGATTTCCACGCCGGAAACCCCAGAGGAAACACCCACCGCAACTGGGGTTATTGTTATCTCCGATGTCTCCAACAATCCGGCTAAAAAAATCAATCGCTATCAGCCGATGGCGGATTATCTCGCAGCAAATTTAACGGAATTTGAAATTGGCATTGGCGAAGTCAAAGTCGCCTCGGATTTGCCCACGATCGCCAACTGGCTCAAAGACGGCGAAGTGGATCTGTACTTTGATAGCCCTTACCCCGCCATGCTGGTGAGCGAACAATCCGCTGCCGAGCCGATTTTGCGCCGCTGGAAAGGGGGAAAAGCCGACTATTACGGCATCATCTTCACCATGCGCGATCGCAACCTCGACACCCTCGCCGACTTGCAAGGAAAAACCATCGCCTTTGACGAAGCCAGCTCCACCTCTGGCTACATGCTCCCAGTGGCCCTGCTGGTGCAAAACGGTCTCAACCCCGTCGAGAAAAATGCCCTCAGCGACAACTTAAGTAACAATGAAGTAGGGTATGTCTTCAGCGATGACGATGAAAACACCATTCAGTGGGTCATCAGCGGCAAAGTAGAAGCCGGTGCCGTAGATATCGGCACCTTTATGGAAATTCCCGCCGAGAGTCGCGAACAAATGGCAATTCTCGGCGAAACCGATAAAGTGGCGCGCCATATCGTCCTGGTGCGACCCGGCATGGATCCGCAAATGCAGCAAGCCATTCAACGCATACTCATCGAAATGGACCGCACCCCAGAGGGAAAAGCCGTACTGGAAAAATTTGAAGAAACCGCCAAATTTGACGATTTTCCCACCGATGCGAGTTTGTCCAAGATGCGTACGCTCTACGAACAGGTTAAAAACAGGTAATTGGCATGGGTAAATTGAGCTGGAAAAAAGGATCCCTAGCCACGAAACTAACCTTGGCAATGACCACATTGACCATTGTTACCGTGGTAGGTGTCACTTGGCTATCCCTTCGGCGAGCGCAACACAGCTTTCGCTCTGAGTTGCAACATCAAGCCGAAATCTTGCTCGATACCTTAGCCGTCACCACCTCCGATGCGCTCTATGTCCTCGATGCTGACTTTATGGAAGAAATCATGGAGCAGCTTGGTGCCGATCGCGTCTTGGTTGCCGGTCGCATCTACGAAGGAGAAGGTCGCATCATCGCCGATGCCTATAGCGACGATGTATTGGTCTATAGCATCGAACCGGATCCGTTTGGCAAACAACTGGTCAATAGCGATCGAACCGTTTTTATTTGGAAGTCCGATCGCCTGATCGCCGGCAAAGCCGTGATTCTCGGCAACCAGCGCCTCGGCGCGGTCAGCGTCGGACTCTCCACCGCACCGTTAAAAGCAAAAATGGCAGCGGTGCGCCAGCAAGGTCTGCTGGTGGCTTTGGCCGCAGCCAGCGCCGGTACGTTTGTCGCCCTGTTGCTCAGTCGCTCCATTACCGAACCGCTCAAGCAAATGACCGCCGCCACTCAGCGTCTCGCTCGCGGCGAACTCGATCGCCAAATCGAAGTTCGCACCCATGACGAATTGGCAGTCCTGGCGGAGTCTTTCAACCAGATGACGGACCGACTGCGCCAGTCGATCGTCACTCTGGAGCAGCGGGCGGAGGCCCTGCGCCAAAGCGAAAGCAAAAATCAAGCCCTCCTCAATGCTATCCCGGATTTAATGTTGCAATTTCGCGCCGATGGTACTTTCGTGGATTTTAAAGGCTCAAAAGGCGATACCCTCCTGCAAACCAATGCTCCATTATTCGATCGCCCGGTTTCGGAGATATTACCCAAAGAATTGGCTGATTTGTATTTAAAATACGTTCATCTGACGTTGGAAAAAGAAAATCCCCAGGTTTTTGAATACGATTGGTTTATCAATCACAGCCGCCGCCATTTTGAAGTGCGGATGGTAGTCAGTGGTTCCCATGAAGTATTGGCGATCGTGCGCGATATCACCCAAAGCAAATTGGCTCAATTAGAATTAGAAAAAGCAAAGGAAGTCGCCGAAGGAGCAAACCATGCCAAAAGCGTCTTTCTCGCCACCATGAGCCACGAATTGCGTACCCCCCTCAATGCCATTCTCGGCTATAGCGACCTGCTGCGCGACGAAGCAGAAGACCTCGGCTATGATGATTTTATCCCCGATTTGCAACAAATTCGCGATTCGGGCCTGCATCTGCTCTCGATTATTAGCGATATCCTGGATATTTCTAAAATTGAAGCAGGTCAAACTCGCCTATCTCTCGAAACCTTCAATCTCTCTACCCTGATCGCTGAGGTGCAAAGCAGTTGCGAAAGACTGATGGCGGAAAATAACAATACCCTCGAGGTCATCTGTGACGATAACCTCGGCACGATGAGAGCCGATCGCACCAAGGTGCAGCAAATCCTTTTAAACCTCTTGAGTAATGCCGCTAAATTCACTCACGAAGGTAAAATCACCTTGACTGTGGAAAAATTTCATGCGAATTCTTGGCCGAGTGAAGCAATGCAAAATTCGGTTGATTATTTTACCCGAAATCCCGAGGCTTCTGCGTTCGTTTTCCATGTCCGCGATACCGGGATTGGCATGACGCCGGAACAAATCGAAAAGGTGTTCGAGCCTTTCGTCCAAGCCGATGATAAATATACTCGCAAATACGGTGGCACGGGTTTGGGATTAGCCATTAGCCAACACTTTTGCCAGATGATGCACGGTGGCATCGCGGTGAACAGCGAACCGAATGTTGGCTCGACTTTCACCTGCTGGCTGCCCGATGTGGTTCGGGATACTCAGACTTTATCCCCATCGAGCCAGTGATTGGATAATGGCCAATCGTGACTGCCGTTCCGTTCTTAAGTTAATTTTAATATTATCAAAGCGATCGCCGGAAAGTCTGTGATATGGACAACACTTTCCTCTATTTTTTTGCAGTTTTTATTTCACAAAAAATCCGGCTACCTTTAGATCCCTACCTGAAGCCCCAAATTTCGCCGATGGGCGATGCCCCACCCATTGGGTGCAGGCGTCGCCCATCGCTTATTTATGCCAAATTTCGCGCTTCTTTCCCTGTGGTTCTGTTCCTGACCCACTAGGAGGGTAGGTTGCGGCTGGCATAAGCGTCCATTTTATAGGCGGGCACGCGATCGCTGTAGTCGATGTCCGTGCCTGTAATGCTTTGCGCCAGTTTCGCAAAGGATTCGGACCGCCAGTTGCGCGGATGAATCGGTTTGGACTGCTCGCCTCGGAAGTACGCTTGCGTCCCTAATACCGCAGCCGCAACCCAGCCTACCAGAATTAATGCGATTGGAAGTAACATAAATGGTCTCCTTGTGAACTTTTGTTAAGCTTTGTAAATTAATGTAACAATTCTTTACCTGGGTTGTCAAGGGGTGGTACAAAAAAAGATTGACTTCGCTCCAGACCCCGCCCCTGGCTACTACTTGTTACATCTGGTTTGCATATCTCAGCAGCAAAAAGCACCTCGAACCCCAGCAAAGGGAAAGGTGCTGTTCTGCATAACCTATGCAATTTAAACGAGATAAAAAGTTAACCAGTTAACAACATGCAATAAATGAACGCAGAAACAGACAGAGGAAGCGCCCCGATCGCCCTCAACAAGGGTGCCAATCCTCTCCATCGCCCCCGAACCCAACCCCCAATCAATGACAAATGACAAATGACAAATGACCAATGACAAATGACCAATTAAGATGTTTTCCCCGCCAGAGACATCAGCACCGTGACCAAAGCCTCGGGTTCGATGGGTTTGGCGAGGTGCATTTGAAAGCCGGCTTGCAAAGCGCGATCGCGATCCTCTTGTCTAGCGAAAGCGGTAAGGGCCACAGCGGGAAGTTTGCCGTTGCCATTATCGCGGTTTCTCACTTGGCGAATCAGCCAGTAGCCATCGCGTTCGGGCATTCCGAGGTCAGAAATCAGCACATCCGGTTTTACCGGGGCGATCGCATCCAGGGCTTCCGTAGCGGAAGTAACCCAGGTCACATCGGCACCGTACTCCTTGAGGATAAAATCGATTAACTCGCAGGTATCCGTATCATCATCCACCACCAGCACCCGCACACCCTCGAGGGGAATCGGGGAACTTGCCTCCTTGCCATCCCCCTGCTCATCCCCAGGGGCGGGAGCATCTTTCGCAAACGGGAAGTGCAGGGTAAAGGTAGCGCCTTTGCCGATGCCCTCGCTAGCCACCGAGATTGTGCCGCCGTGCAATTCCACCAGATAGCGGACCAGAGACAGACCCAACCCCAAACCGCCATTAGCGCGGGTGGTGGTGCTATCCGCCTGTCGGAAGCGATCGAACACATAGGGCAAAAATTCCGGGGGGATGCCAATTCCGGTATCGTTTACTTGAATTTCAGCGCGATTGTTGCGAGAATGGAGAATAACCCGGATCTGTCCGCCCATTGGAGTAAACTTAATCCCATTGGAGAGCAGATGCCATAACACTTGATGCAAGCGATCCGGATCCGCCAACACTGGCCCGATCGCCTCATCGCCCACCGCTTCCAGGCGAATATTTTTCGCCGCCGCCGTAGGGCGCAGGTCTTCGATTGCCGTAGCGATCGCCTCTTCCAAATTCACCGGCGATAAATTCAAGCGCATCTTGCCGCGAATAATCCGCGATGCATCGAGAATATCGTCGATAATTTTCACCTGTTCTTTTGCATTGCGCTCGATACTTTCCAGGGCTTTATCCATTTTCGCTTCTTTTAATCGGCGCTGGCGCAAAAGCTGAGACCAGCCTAAAATAGCATTTAAAGGCGTGCGGAGTTCGTGGGAAACCATGCCCAAAAACTCATCTTTCATCCGACTGGCTTCAGCTAATTGAGCCGCCTGTTCGCGCCGGGCATTTTCTAACTGCTTGCGTTCGGTAATATCGAGGACGAAAGCCACAAAGCGATCGCGAGTTTCCTCCAGCAGCGCCATCCCCACCAAAACCGAAACTCGCCTGCCATCAGCGGCAATAAATTCCTTTTCAAACGGCTGACAGGTGCCCGTTTCTCGCACCCGTTCCAAGGCGCGATCGTCCAGGATGCGATATTCCGGTGGCGTCATATCGGTCCAGCGCAGATTGCTTTCAAAAAACCCCACTTTAGAATAGCCCACCGTGGACAAAAACGCCTCATTAACCTGGATAAAATTGCCCCGAACATCGGCAATCATAATCCCGATAATATTCGATTCCACCAATCGCCGCGATCGCGCTTCACTTTCCCGCCACCCTTGCTGCGCTTGTTTGGCGAGGGTAATATCGCGGAAAACCCACACTGCCCCGGTTATCTCGCCGCGATCGTTTTTAATCGGGGAGGCGGTATCTGCAATCGGGACTTGCCGCTGGTTTTTAGTAATCAACAGGGTATTCTCCGGGAGTCCCATTTCCCGATTTTTGGCCAACACTTCTTCCAAGGGATTGAGTATCGGTTCTTGGGTGTCTTCTTGGATGAGCGAGAAAATTTCCGTAGCATCTTTTCCCGAGACTTCTTCTTGCGTCCATCCGCTGATTTCTTCCGCCGAGCGATTCATAAACGTTACCCGACCTTGCATATCCGTAGCAATCACCGCATCCCCGATACTTTGGAGTACCGTAGTCAGCCATTCTTCCCGTTCTTGTAATTTTTTTTCCGTGCGATGCTTGGAGAGGGTAATTTCAATATTTGCTTGTAACTCTTTTTGTTTAAAGGGTTTTAAAATATAGCCAAATGGCTGAGTAGCTTTCGCGCGTTCTACGGTATCTTCATCCGCATAAGCGGTGAGAAAAATCACTGGAATTGCGAATAAATCGTGAATTTGGCGGGCAGCTTCTACCCCATCAATAGGGCCTTTGATGCGAATATCCATCAAGACCAAATCCGGGCTTTCGCGCGATGCCGCTTCGAGCGCTTCTGCGCCAGAATACACAATTTTCGGCACCTCGTAGCCCATTTTTCGCAGCCGATTTTGTAAATCTTTGGCCACGATTCCTTCATCTTCACAGACTAAAATTTTGGCAGCACTCATCGAAAATTAGGGTTGGTAAAGGGACGGATGGAAACCCCTGTCATTCATGCACGGGGAGGAATCCGTCCCCTTACACAAACAGCAGCCCAACAGGGCT
>NZ_JAJENT010000477.1:0-411 GCF_035615515.1 Phormidium sp. CCY1219 | reverse complement strand
TTGAATATGGCATCAATCGCATCATGCGCTGACCTTCCTGGCCTAAATCCGTATGAGTCTGCCTCAAATCGGGCTTCTCATTGGGGTTCTAATGCCAGTTTAACCAAGGCTTGTTCGGCTCTATCCTTTATCGTCGGAATCCCTAAAGGACGCTTTTCATCGCGCCCTGGTTTTGGAATCCATATTCTGCGTAAGGCACGGGCTTTGGAATCTTTCCCAAGTTTTTGAGTTAAGTCAAACCGTTGTTTTTGCTTCCTCCTCAATCTCACCCCGACTAAGACTTGCGCTTACACTTATCACTACTCAGCTTATCGACCTTTTGACTGAGAGTCCAAGTCGGGTTATCTCGTTCCATCATCTGGGGTGTTATGCCGACGCCTCCATCTTTCCCCCGAGGTACTTTTGCAAGTC
>NZ_JAJENT010000476.1:0-2720 GCF_035615515.1 Phormidium sp. CCY1219 | reverse complement strand
CCGATAAGCGCAATAGTTTTTTATCCCTAGTCCAACTCTAGGGATGGAAAAAAACTATCCCGATAAGCGCAATAGTTGTTTATCCCTAGTCCAACCCCAGGGATGGAAAAAAACTATCCCGATAAGCGCAATAGTTGTTTATGCTGTAGCGTCCTATCGGTGAAAAAAGCTGTGGCGATCGCGCCAAAGTTATAAGATTTTCATATAAGTAACGTAGAGAATTTTTCATTTCGGAGGTGCAAGCGCGGTAATGACTATTCGGCTACGTACCACATCAATTTGAGAAAGGCTATATCATCCCCTCGGGACTCCATCATGGGGAACAAAGCCCCTTGGCAAAGGCGTCTGGCAGGGCGAAGCTAGGGTGTGAAACCAAGGGATTTTGCGGAAATATCAGCGATCGCGCGGTTGTAAATCCGGAAGAGAATGTGGTTCACTTGATACGAGATTAAACGTGGTATGGGGAGTTTTACGTGTGTTCTTACATCAGCTTGCGTTACGTCTGGGTTCGATCGCCTGTGTCAGTGCAGGGGTTTTTCTCTCGTGCAATTCGAGCTTAGCCCAACCGAACCCAGTACGAGAGGATAACTCATCCATAGGGTCTGCCCAATTTCTACAACCCAAACAAAACACTAGACCGGTGCCACCGAGTCCGCCGGAAGAGGATAACTCATCCATAGGATCTACCCAATTTCTACAACCCAAACAAAACACCAGACCGGTGCCACCGAGTCCGCCCCAATCGGATCCGGGAGCCACCTATTCTCAACGAGAACTGCAACAGCTCATTTTAGTGCTGCGAGAGATACAACGGCTCGGACTGCGCCCCCAACGAAGTCAGGAACTCGAAAACCTGATTCGCGAACTCGATCGACTCGTTGCGCGCGGACAAGCACAGGTGGAGCTCTCTTCCGAGCAAGCGCGCCAGGTGCAGGCCATTTTATCTTCCCTCAGCCGCGACGAAATCCTTCAGATCCAGGAGTCGCTCGATCTGCCAGAAGTGGAAGTCGGGGTATTTAGCCAAGAAGAAGTTCAACGGCTGTTGGTAATCCTGGGCGGGATTCAACAACTGGGATTGCGACCCGGACAAAGCGATCGCATCGACCGCTTAATTGACGAGTTAGAGACCCTGCAAGCCTCGGGACAGCCACAAGTCATTTTGCCTCCCGAACAGACTCAACAGGTGACAGCGCTGCTGGCGTCCCTCACCCCAGCAGAACTGGCCCAAATTGAGGACGCCGTGGGAGTGCCCCTCACCGTGGGCGACCGACAAGTGACCCAAGAGGGTCTCGAAGAGTTGCTGTTATTGTTACAAGCAGTGCAACGCTTGAACTTTCGACCACAGCAACGGACAGAACTCGCCACCCTGATTCGCGACTTGGAGCGACTGCAAGCGCAAGGAGACGCGGTGGTGGAACTGTCTGAGGCACAAGCCGAACAGATCCAAAGCCTGATTGGTTCCCTGAGTGTGGAAGAACTGGCGCGCTTAGAGCGAGAACTGCCCGGTTTACCCACCCCGCGCAAGTTCACCCAACAAGAGGTGAGCGAACTGCTCGATATTTTACAAGCCGCTCGCGAGCTGGAGGATCTTACCGGTCAACAAGCGCGACAAGTGGATAGGTTAATCGAGGTTTTGGAAGTTCAGCAAGCTACTGGGGAACCAGAGGTGATTCTCTCGGGTCAGCAAGTCCAAACCTTAGACCGTCTGATCGAGTCGTTGTCTCGAGACCAAATTCGAGTGCTGACAAGGCAGTTGGGCATTCCCACGAGCTTCCCGTTAATCAGTATTAATAACCCGACGGGATTTGTGGGCAGTTGGGGAGAAGCTTCCATTGGGGGGCTTTTTAACCAGCGAAATCGCTTTACGCGCTCCACCGATGGCGCGATCGCCGCCAGCGTGGGTTTGGGAGATCCGGAAGAAGCGATCGGTTTCACCGCCACTTTATCCATTACCGGTCTGTCCGACGAAAAGGGCGCGGAAGATAATCTGGGGGCGGGGAGTATCAGCCTGCAAGCCGGTCGGATGCTGCCAGAAAATTTTGCGGTGAGCGTCGGGGTTCAAAACCTGGTGGACTGGGAAGGAGCCGCCGATGACACCGGCAGAACGTTTTATGGCGCGGTGAGTAAAGTGCTGGTTTTCAGCGAGAATATCAACGACCCCTTCAGCCTTGGGTTTGTCACTCTGGGGGTGGGAAATGGGGTTTTTCGAACCCTCAGCAATCTCGATCCGAACGACGAATTCGGTGGGTCCGAGTTTAATGTGTTTGGCAGCTTTGCCACGCAAATGGGTCCGCAAGCCAGCGCGATCGCCGAATGGACGGGACAGGACTTGACAGTGGGATTTTCTGTGGTACCCTTTAAAACAGTTCCTTTGGTCACGAGTTTTGGACTCAACGATCTAACAGGAAACTCAGGAGATGGGGTACGGTTAAACTTCGGTATTACTTACGGTTTTTCTTTTTAAAAAAAGCCAGAGGCAGACCGCCATCCAGCATGGGGTTTTCCGGATTGCGATCGCCTGGAGTGAGTCTCTCGATTCTCGATTTTTTTATCCTCCGAGCGCAATTTGGAAAAGTCAATCCAAACCCGGCGGTGGTGTTTAACAAATCGGGGAAAACTCAAACTTTAACTTGGCCATAAAACAATGTCAGGGACTCCGTAGAAACCAACCCCATGTCTAAAGCCAGGGGCTTGTACTTCTAACCACCTGACCAGCCTAA
>NZ_JAJENT010000475.1:0-334 GCF_035615515.1 Phormidium sp. CCY1219 | reverse complement strand
TTTAGGGACTGTGTTCCTTGCCCCGCTTACGTTTCGGGCTTTTGACCTTCCACTTTTGCGGGAACGAATCGCACCTTCATGTCAGAGTTGTAGCAAAGATGAATACAATTGTCAACCATGAAACAGATAAGCCTTAGAATTTCGGATGTTGAAAAGCAGCATTTAGGCCGATATTGTGAACTTACGGAGCGCAATCAAACCGACATTTTGCGTCAATACATTAGAAGTCTGGGCGTCGATGGGGCATTGAACCCCATCGACGCCCCCGCTATTCTTCCCGACACTGACCCTTCGGGTACAGTGCGGGGCTCCTAGCGGTTAAGCTAATATGAAG
>NZ_JAJENT010000474.1:0-7766 GCF_035615515.1 Phormidium sp. CCY1219 | reverse complement strand
GGATAAGTTGGCTAGGAGCCGGATGAGGTGAAAGTCTCATGTCCGGTTCTGAATGGGAGGTGAGGGTTGCAAAGCCCCTATCGACCCCTAATTGGGGATTTTAAAGAAGTGGAACAGAGTTTTGGTAAACTAATTCGCAAAGCACGCAAGGACAAGGGTTTCAGCCAACGGGAGCTTGCCAAGCTTCTGGAGGTGGACTTCACCTACTTGTCCAAGCTGGAGAACGATCGCGCGGACTATCCTCCGAAGGAAGACGTGATTCGGTCGTTGGCGCGGAATCTGGATCTCGATGAGGAGGAGCTGATCGTCCTCGCCGGACGCCTTCCGCAACGTTACGAGGATTTTCTCAAGGAAAATTATAAAGTCATGCCCGCCCTGCTGCGGCGGATGCGAGAAAATCCGGATTTTGCTCAAAAGGTGTTTCAACAGGTTGCAAGCGAGGGAGAATAACCTTGAGTATCTTCAAGCCGTATCGCTATTATCGCAAAGAGGCGATTGAGTATCGGGCCAATCACCTGCTCAGACAGATGGATCGGCGCGGAGATCAATTTGCACCCCGTTGGCCATTTGATGTCACCTTAGTGGCGGATTTTTTGGATCTCGGCGTCATTTGGGAGTGCATCCCGCCAGATGAAATTGGGCCGATCGCGGCTCGGATCCTGCCCCTGCAGAGCTGCATCGAGATTAACGAACAGTTACTCGATAAGCCCCAGGGGTTCCAAGAATCCACCCTTGCCCATGAAATCGGCCATTGGGTGCTGCACATCAATCAAGATGTGGCGGAGGATCCCGAATCTCGCCTGCCCGATCTGGAGGTGACCGCACCGGATGAGCCATTTGTCTGCCGAGGGACCCGAGAGGTGGCGGGGTTTCTTTCTAGCGCGTCGCAGCTCGAATCGATTGAATGGCAGGCGCAGTATTTTGCCAGTTGCCTGCTGATGCCGCGACATATTTTAGAAGAGAAAAGCCAGGGTCGGGATTTAACCCGCTGGCCTCACCTCTATGAAATGCGAGAAGAACTCGGCGTGAGTATCTCTAACTTGGTGAATCGGCTGCAAGATTTGGAATGGATATACATTCCCAAGCGAACCCGTCAAATTTATCCCGGAAAGGCGGTGGTGTATGGGTAGTGAGTGATAGGAGACGGGGATAAACCGCTCAGAGCGATCGCGCACTCCCGTCCGGCGATCGCTCCTACCCCGGAGGCGATCGCACCACTCCCTTCCCATCCACCGCGATCGTGGAACTGGCAACTGTGCGCCATCAAAAAACCGTGACATTCAATCCCAATCGCCATATTTTTCGCTCGCCCAAATTTCGCAGTGTAGTTAACGATGCCATTCAGTTTTTCTGCGAAACGCCGGTTTATCCCTTACCCCCAACCAACCGCTTTATCGGTGCGGGGGTTTATGGACTTTACTATCTCGGTGACTGCGGGCTTTATGCGAGACTTGCCGATGCGAACAAACAGGCTTTAGAGCAACCGATTTATATCGGAAAAGCCGTTCCTCCCGGATGGCGAACCGCAAGAACACAGGAGACTCAAACCACTGTTTTATATCGCCGACTGAGAGAACATGCCAGAAGCATAGAACAAGTGGGAAATTTACAGACCGAGGACTTCAACTGTCGATTTACGATTTTAACCCATATCGAAACCGATCTCATCGGACCTGTAGAAGCCGAACTGATTCGAAGATATCAACCCCTTTGGAATTGTGTCATTGATGGGTTTGGAAATCACGATCCCGGGTCAGGACGATATAACCAAGCGCCATCAGAGTGGGATGTATTGCATCCCGGTAGACCTTGGGCAGAACGTTTAACGGGAGTATTGCCATCCTTAGCGATCGTCACCGAAAAAGTTGGCGATTTTTAGGGGATTTACCGTTTTCTTAATTCCACGATCGCTTCATACAGGTGATGAGATTTTTTGGCTTTGGCCACCCGCACTTCGGATTGAATAATGCTATTTCCCACTCGCGTGGAACGGGGAATATCAATATTCACTAATTCTAACCCAACCAATTCAGCAATTTTGCCAAAATATTGGTCAGTGGGAATTAAAATGCCTTGTAGAATGCTGTTGCCAATGACCACCAGGGCTGTACCGCCCGACTTGAGAACGTAATGGATGCCTTGGGCGAATTTGTAGCAGTCATTAAAATAAGATGCGGCATAATTAGCCCAACCAGAACCGCCATAGATTCCTTTTTCGGGATTAATCTGTCGGATCGTCTCTAAGCGTCGATCGATATCGCTTTCCGGTAAGCGAAACTCCAGGTCAATTGGTTGGCGATCGCGCACGGTTTGCCAATACTTCCCGAAGTTTAAGTGTTCGAGTCGTTTCAAATCCTTCGGATTGTTCGCAAATCCCAGCCAGTAAAGTTGAGGTCGGGTATTGCGATTGTAGTGATAATTATTTAAGTAAGGGGGTGAGGTGACGATTGCATCCACCGATTCAGGCGTTAAGTAATTTTGGTAATTTAAGAAGGAATCTTCAATTATCGGAAAATTTTCACAGCGCTCTTTCTGATGAAAGTCCACTTTCGCAATATCTGTGGCAATTTCTTCTAGTTTTGCGATAATCGCTTCTTCTACCGGAAAATCGATAATTTCAGGTTTGCCTGCTGTCACCCGTCGGCTCAAACTGGGTTCGTAAGAATAATTGGAATAGCGCACCATCGTGGATGCAAATACCAGTTTAAACAACTCTTGTAAGAAGAGATTATCCAGGGTGTCAATAAAATCCAAGACCGTTAACACTTTTTTGAGAACCTGGGGGCTGTAAAATTCGGATCGGGTTTTGAATCCTTGGGGAGGTTGACTTTTCGGGAAAGACTGAGAACCGATTCTCTCGGTGTAGAAGGTTTGGAAATTTAAAAGGGTTTCTTGTAAGATTTGGACATCAATGCGATCGGCATTGATTTTCATCCTTGCGGCTAATGCCGCATAAGGGTTAATTTCAAATCCAATCCCTCTATGACCCAGTAAAACTGCTTCAACTAACGTGGTTCCTACCCCGGCGAAGGGGTCTAAGACGGTACTTTTTTCGTCCAGGTATCGGTGCAAGGCATCCCTGACAAAATGGCTGGAAAAGCCAGCAATCCAGGGAACCCATCGATGAATTGGCCGGGTTTTGTTATGGGCAAATGCCGGATCGTTAAACGCAGATGTTTTCTTTTCAAGTGTCATACCGGGGAGAGAATTTGCGTTGTGTTTCATCGATGGGAATCGAGGGCGAGTAGTACGGGTATTATTCTGACATAAGAGGCGATCTCTCCTACCGATTCCGCGACAAAGGGGACAACATTTCCGCCACGGCGAAGCGACAATCGGGAAATGATTCAGGACAGGAGCGATCGCCTCAGTTTCGCAAACCCCCTAAATTTGAAATTTTATCCGGTCTTCTCACAAAAACGCCGTTTTCTCGCAAAGTATAAAAAAACCTGTTTTATCTAAAAGCAAAATTGCTTAACTCGTCGAGCGATTCAGAATGAAATCTTTCATCACATCGATCGTCGTTCTGACCATTTCGTAGCCAAAAATCAGAACTGACGCCGAGAGGGTGAAGCCCATCGCACAAATCACCAAACCTGCCAAGCTAATTGCGCCATCGTCATCGAGCAAGCCAAAGCCGGTGACAAAAATCCCGATCGCCGGCAGAGTATTGGTAAACGGAATCGGCACCATCATCGAAACCGACATCACGGCGATCGCGCATCCAATAATAATTCGTCCCGGCAGACTGGTGCAGACATAACTCAAGCGCGGACGAGACAACATCTCAATTTTCTGCAACCAACGCATCCCCGAGTTCAAAACCCCTTGCACCTTGCTCAACTCAATCGGACGATTTAACATCTTTTGCGGCAGCCAAGGGCGTTTTGCCCCCGCCAACAACTGCACCGCCAGCAGCAACATCACCACCCCAAACGGAATCGAATAACCCGGTGCCGGCACCGGCAACGCCGAGGGCAGAGACAGCAACACGAACAAAAACCCAAAAATCCGCTCTCCCGCCAACTGCCAAATCGCAGCCAACGTCACTTCCTCAGAGCGGGCTTCGTCAAAAAAATAGCGTTTTAATTCAACCGAGAGTCGAGCCACAGCGTTCGTTTGCAACAAAGGGGGGTAAGATAAAAGGCGCTTCGGGGCGGGCGTGCAAGACACCGGGGCACCCCCCCGAAGCAAAGTCGGTGACGACTCACCCCTGACGTCTAACTCGTCAGAGGCAAGTTCGTCCAACCGATTAGGTACCAGAAGTCCAGGAATTGATGTACTTCACCTGTTCTGGGGTCAGAGCATCCATATGAATTCCCATTGCCTTCAGTTTCAGGCTGGCGATTTCTTGGTCGATATCTTCCGGAATCGAATGCACAGCCGGTTCGAGCTTGCCTTTGTTCTTCACCAGATACTCGCAAGCCAACGCTTGGTTGGCAAAGCTCATATCCATCACCGCGCTGGGGTGTCCTTCTGCTGCCGCCAAGTTAATCAGACGACCTTCACCCAACACGATCACCGACTTGCCAGATTGCAGCTTGTATTGCTCGGTGAACGGACGCACCGTGCGTTTTTCAGACGCCATTTCACCCAGGCCCTTCAGGTCGATTTCGATATCGAAGTGACCGGAGTTGCAAACAATGGCACCATCTTTCATGTTCTCGAAGTGCTCGCGACGAATCACGTGCTTGTTACCGGTGACCGTCACGTACAAATCGCCGTAACGCACTGCTTCCTCCATCGGCATGACGCGGAAGCCATCCATCGTCGCTTCCAAGGCCCGCACTGGGTTGATTTCCGTGACGATGACATTGGCACCCAAACCGCGCGCGCGCAAGGCGGTACCTTTACCGCACCATCCATAACCGGCCACTACCACAGTTTTACCGGCCAGCAGGACATTGGTGGCGCGGATAATTCCATCTAGGGTGGATTGACCGGTGCCGTAGCGGTTATCAAAGAAGTGCTTGGTTTCAGCGTCGTTGACGTTCATCGCCGGGAAGGAGAGAACGCCATCTTTGAACATTGCCGCCAGACGAACGATCCCGGTGGTGGTTTCTTCCGTGGTGCCGATGATATCCGACAGTTGATCCTTGCGATGTTGCACCAGACCTGCCGTCACGTCGCTCCCGTCATCAATAATAATGTTGGGTTTGTGATCCAGGGCGATTTCTACGTGACGATGATAGGTTTCGTTGTCTTCCCCTTTGATGGCAAAGACAGGAATCCCATGATCTGCCACCAAGCTTGCTGCAACATCATCCTGGGTGCTTAGGGGGTTGCTGGCAATCAGCACGGCATCAGCACCACCCGCTTTCAGGGTAATCGCCAGATGAGCGGTTTCGGTGGTGACGTGGCAGCAAGCAGTGATGCGGATCCCGGCGAAGGGTTTTTCCTTTGCAAAGCGATCGCGGATCAGGTGCAGCACGGGCATCTCCCGTCCCGCCCAATCAATCCGCTGTTTCCCTAGGGGCGCTAGAGAAATATCTTTGACTTCGTGTTTTACCGGGGTAGTCGTGGCAGTCATTCTAACTGTATCCTCGATTCAATGTTCAATTTGCTTGCCTTATCTACCTTACTCCATGATTCGCGTTCTCGTCACGAATTTTACAAAATTATTTTGCGCCCGGTTCTGTTTTGCGGTAAGATTTTTTCTCCCTACCTGGCCCTACTCTCGAATCTTTCAGGGTTGACCATTGCAGTTTTTCCACCACGGTGGCGCGCAATGGCCGCATTCGCTTGGCTTTTTCGTTGCTAATGTCTTTTGAACTGCCCCCTTGGGACTGGGGGGGCATTTTTTCCCCTGGGTTTTCTGTTTCCGGCGCTTCGGTTTGTGGGGGTTGCCCTCGGACTTCGCGCACTTGACTTTCTTGAAACACTAAGGTGAACCGTCGTTGCATTCGGTCGTACAGGAATTCTTCCACTTCCCTGACTTGTTTGGGGGTGATCGGTTCTTTGGCGTTGACGCTGAGCTGTACTTCGGGTGGATTTTGGTTCCAGTCAATTTCGATCGCCCGCAGTAAACTGACTTGCTGACCTACGGTAATCGTTTCTCGCTGTAGGACTTCTTTGAGGGTGGCGCGGATATTCGCTTCGGCGAGCAAGGTCCAAAAACTCCAAAACAGGGGAATCACGATCGCCCCAACTAAGGCAAATGTCCACCCCAATGCCCGCCCGATTTTTTCGGTCTCGATATAATAACCGCCCCAGACAAATACCAGCATACAGGCGAGGATAATCCCGAGAAAGTTGGTGCAGTACAATAAAAATGCTCCCCAACTGGCAGCAAAAAATCCTTGGGATAGGCTAATACCCACCACGCACAAGGGCGGCATTAAGGCAACCGCAATGGCAGTTCCCGCTAGGGCGTCGCTGATTCGAGGCCGAATTTTGGCAAACCCACTCACTGCCCCGGCGGCGATCGCTACTCCGAGATCCACTAGGTTGGGTTGGGTGCGCGAGAGCATTTCTGAGGAGAATTCTGACGGCGGCAAGTTCACAAATCTCCCGATCGCCCAGGATAAAAATATCGCCACGCCAGTGCCTACCAATCCCGTCCATAAACTTTTGCGAAATAACTGGAGGTCTGCTTCTAATGCGCCAAAGGCAACGCCGCGCAACGGCTGCATCAGAGGGGCGACAATCATGGCTCCAATAATTACCGCCGGACTATTGTTGAGCAGTCCCATTGTGGCGATCGCACAAGAACTAATCACCAACACTACATAATTCAGTTCCAGTTCGGCGTCTTTTAGCAGTTGCTTCCGCAATCTTAATAATTTTTTTAGCGTTGCTTTCGGCATCTCAACATCGGCTCCAACCCATAGCAGATAACCTTTGACTCCCTGAAGCGTCACTCCCGCCAAAACCGGATGCGCTCAGATTGAGATTACTGTAGCAAAAAGTTTCCCGTTTTTCCGAAGATTCCTCGCATTCCTTCAGTTCTCTTGTGGCCACCCCTTATCTCCCCCCCCTATAAACCTCAGCCTCTCGCTCAATTATTGTCCCTCTCTGTTCTTTTCCCTGCAAACACTAACCCTCCGGTTTATATTCACGACTTTTTGCAATTTAATTTTACCAAAAACGATATTCTACTAAACATAAAATATCGTTTTTTTGACAAAACTAACGAAATATTTGAGTCGCAATGCAATCGTTGTATGTCAAACAAAATAACAATTAAAAAGTGAAAAAAGTGTCAGAGTAGCGTCAATGACTCTATAACGTCTAAATACCTGAGATCAAAGGAACCCAAGGAAGCGCCAATCCCAGAATTAGGGTGAGAATTAGAACGAGAAAAAAGTCCGATCGCCGAGATTCTATCCGCAACTGCCAGTTGTTACAAAAATTTACAAAAAAGGGAGGGAATGAATGCAGGAGGGGATAGCTGTTTGGGGGAGGCTAGATCGGCGATGCGATCGCGCATCTGGAGATTTTCAGCATAACCCATCTCGCCGATGCCAAGGGAGGGCAAGCAGGAGACAATCCAGGGCGATCGCGGCTTTACCCAGAAGGCCGCAAGAGGTAAAATGCAATTAACTAACAAAAAGCCAATATTTCTTGTCGTCAGGGCAAAATATTGTCTAAAGTAGAAAAATAACGGCTTCGCGGTTGACCCCTGGGTAAATTCGCTTATCCATTCCGGTCAAACAGCGAGGTGAAGTTTTACCAATAAAAATTAAGAGGCCAGTCAGGGACTCCGTAGAAACCAACCCCATGTCTAAAGCCAGGGGCTTGTACTTCTAACCACCTGACCAGCCTAA
>NZ_JAJENT010000473.1:0-23829 GCF_035615515.1 Phormidium sp. CCY1219 | reverse complement strand
GTCAAGGCCCTTTTGGAACCTTACCCTGCCCACGTTTCGGAGATTTTCCTTGACTTTTGGCAGGAACGAATCGCACCATTTCACTTTTATTGTACCGAATTCAACCAAAAAAGCCAGAGTCGGGGGATGAGAAACGGGTAACTGAGGCAAAAAAAGCGAGGGTTAACCGGGAGTGAATGTCAGGGGATCGCCGCCAGGATTCGGTAAGGGAATTCGGGGAGGCGGCTTGCACTCAAACAGCCGCCTAGCGGTCTGGGGGCGGTCGATCCAGGGATTGGTGTTTGACCGGAGCGCGCAGGAAAGTGCGCCCCTACGCAGCGCACCACTCAATAAAATAATAATCTTTTTATATTTGAGTGCAACACCTGGGTAATTTTTCGGGGTGACGATTCTGAGGCGTGGCCATTGCTACCCGTATGGGGCGGGGAGTCTTGCCCGCTGTGCGCCCGCAACGGAGATGAAACCCCGATTCCGCGCCGCCGTGGAGGATTTTTCCAGGGGCGCGATCCCCGACCCGGAAATCCCAGTTACCCATCGATCCCCACCGGAGGTGGCGGTGGGGATCGCCGATCGCGCCAGATTGGATTTGGTTTTGTGCGGCAGTTAGCTTAAAATTAAGATACAAAACGATACAAAACTTAGTATTTTTTAATCATGCAAACAGTCCCCGCGATCGAAACCGCACCGATCCCCGGTGCATACTGGCAGTGGCGAGACCAGTCCATTTACTATGTCCGCGCTGGTGCAGCAAACCCCCAGCGCCCCCCGTTGTTGCTGATTCATGGGTTCGGTGCATCCACGGATCACTGGCGCAAAAATATCGCCGAAGTGCAAAATCACTTTCAGGTGTGGGCGATCGACTTACTGGGATTCGGTCGTTCCGCCAAACCCAACTGGCAATACAGCGGCGATTTGTGGCGGGATCAGCTACATGAATTCATCCAAGAAAAAATCGGTGCCCCGGCGGTATTGGTAGGAAATTCCTTGGGGGGCTATGCGGCCCTGTGCGTGGCGGCGCAACGCCCCGAATCCGCTGCAGGTGTGGTGTTGCTCAACAGTGCCGGTCCGTTTAGCGAAGTCGAACCCCTTCCCGAACCGCCGCCGATGCAAAAGCTGATTCGCACTACCACGCGATCGCTCTTTCGTCAAGCGTGGGTCAGTTTACTCTTATTCCAGTGGACCCGGCGTCGCGCCACGATTCGCAAAACCTTGCTGAAAGTCTATCTGGATAAAACCGCCGTCACCGATCGCCTGGTAGAGGAAATCTATCGCCCCTCCTGCGATCGCGGTGCAGCTCAAGTATTTGCCTCCATTTTCCAAACGCCACCGGGCGAAAAAGTCGATCGCTTGCTCGCACAGATGACCTGCCCCTTGTTAACCCTGTGGGGAGAAGGGGATCCCTGGATGAACGTGAAAGACCGCAGCCAGAAATTTCGCCAATCCTATCCCCAGTTAACCGAATATTTTCTCAATGCAGGCCATTGTCCCCACGATGAAATCCCCGATCGCGTCAACCACCTGATTCAAACTTGGATGGATGCGGCATTCGGCTAAAGGTTCACTGCGGCAAAATCCTCTGGGATTAATAATAAAATCGCATGTGAATTCTG
This sequence comes from Phormidium sp. CCY1219, assembly GCF_035615515.1. Lineage (GTDB taxonomy): Bacteria > Cyanobacteriota > Cyanobacteriia > Cyanobacteriales > Laspinemataceae > CCY1219. The sequence goes on along the minus strand of NZ_JAJENT010000473.1, from coordinate 22,219 downwards.
GGGTTGAGCAGATCCTCGATCGGCTCCCCCTTTTCTAAATGTTGTTTGACAATCGCCCGCACGTCACTGGGTTTGATCCGGTAATACCAGATATTGTCCGGATTCACCTTCACCGTAGGACCACAGCTACACTGTCCCAAGCATCCGCTGCCCGTCACCGACACACCCGGAGGGAGTTTGGCCTCTTGAAAGGCTTTCAGAACTTCCGCTGAACCGTTGCGCTGACAAGAGTCATGTTGACAAACGGAAATATATCGCTCCTCTGGAGTGGAGGGTTGTCGATCGCGATCGCTCGGTGTCATAAGCAGGGCCATTTGACATAAATCTTTACAATATCATTCTAACCGCAACCGCAGGAGTTCTCGGGTCACACAGGCCCGATCGGCAGGTGAAATTTGGGCGATCCCATCGACTTTTGCGATCGAATCTGAGAAAATTTTCACAGATCCACTCGATCCAAACTCGCAACTTGCGGGATCGCAAAACCGGAACCCCTAGCGATCGCGGCTGGACGAACTCGCCCACATCGAGCCATCGCAATCGCGATCGCCCCGAATCAATCCAAGGGTCTGAAACCACCAAAACCGTCCAACGCGATAAATCCGAAGGAAAAAAATCGGTAAAGATGCCTAAAACTGTTGCTGAAGTTATGACCCACGATCCAATCGTGGTAAATCCAGATACACCTTTAGAAGAAGCCATTAAAATTTTGGCCGAACGGCGCATCAGCGGTCTTCCCGTGGTAGATAGCGCCGGAAAACTGGTGGGAATCCTCTCCGAAGGAGACTTGATGTGGCGCGAAAGTGGCGTCACGCCACCACCGTACATTATGGTTCTCGATAGCGTGATTTATTTAGAAAATCCCGCCCGCTACCAGCGAGAATTGCACAAAGCCTTGGGGCAAACTGTGGGAGAAGTAATGAGCGATCGCCCGCAGAGCATTAAACCCGAAAAGTCCTTACAAGATGCGGCAAAATTGATGCACGATAAGGGAGTTCACCGCTTGCCCGTAGTGGATGACACCGGCAAAGTGACTGGGGTGCTGACCCGTGGGGATGTGATTCGCGCAATGGCAAAAGGCGAATAGAGATCCGGGGCGATCGCTTCGTGGGTTAACGATGGCGAAACGGGCGTTAACCCCTGGAGAACCAGAATTGAGGGAGACAGAATCAATCGATAAGAAATTAAAGATATAGAAAATGAGCATTACTCCAGAGTCGGTGAGGGAACTGCTGCAATCGGACAACATGGGCGATCGCATTCGCGGGGTGAATCAACTGCGCCAACTCGATGAAGCAGTAGCCTTTGAAATTCTCCAACCCGCGATCGCAGACAGCAGTTCGAGGGTGCGCTATGCCGCAGTCAGCCAAATGGCCTCTTTAGGGCATCAAGACCGCGAGGCTTCATTGCAAATCCTGCGCGATCGGCTATTCAACGATTCCGAAATAGACGTCCAAGCTGCCGCCGCTGACGCCCTCGGTGCCCTACAGCTCACCGAAGCGTTTGAAGAATTAGAGCAAGTGTATCGCAATACCTCCGAATGGCTGCTCAAATTCAGCATTGTGGCGGCTTTAGGCACCATGAACGACCCCCGCTGCTTTCCCCTGCTAGAAGATGCGCTAGACTCCTCGGAAGAATTGGTGAAAACCGCTGCAATCAGTTCCTTGGGAGAACTCGGCGATCGGCGGGCGATTCCCTTGCTGCTGCCCTATGCCCAAAATTCCGATTGGCAGATCCGTCATCGAGTCGCCCAAGCGTTCGGGTATCTCGGAGGGACAGAGGTGCTTGCAACCTTAGAAGAACTGGCCCAAGATGATGTGGAACCCGTAGCGCAAACCGCGATCGCCGGTTTAGCCGCCGTTCGCTAACCTCGGTGAGGGGTGGGCGCTGCCCACCCGGTTCTCTAGCCGAAATTAATACGGATGGAGAAAAATTTTTAAAATCAAGCGATCGCGCCCGGATTCTTTCGCCTGATAAAGCGCCTTATCTGCTATGGAAAGCAGCTCTTTTGGCGAACTATCCCGACTCGGAACAGTGGTGGTGACTCCCAAACTCAGCGTCACGAATCCGCTGACTGTAGAACTCGGATGTACCAAGCGCAAACTCCCAATCTCCTGGCGGATTTTTTGGGCAATTTGCACGGCCCCCACTGCATCCGTATTGGGCAGCAGCACCACAAATTCTTCTCCACCGTAACGCGCCACGAGATCGCTCGGACGCTCCACTGCACGCCGGATCGCCTCCGCTACCTGCTGCAAGCATCGGTCTCCGGCTAAATGGCCGCAAGAATCATTGTAGAGTTTGAAAAAATCTACATCACACAAGATTAACGACAAAGACGCAGGATGGTGCAATCCCTGGGGTTCCCCCGTGACCTCTGTAGCAGAGGTGGCTTCCCGCATCAGTCGCCGCCACTCTTGCTCAAAGGCTCGATCGAAGCAACGGCGATTCGCCACCCGGGTCAAACCATCGAGAAATGCAAGGCGATGCAATTCTTGATTTGCCGCTTGCAGTTGTCGATAAAGCTCGGCTTGTTCCAGCAAACGCTTGACTCGCTGGCGCAGAACTGCCCAGTGGATGGGCTTGGTTACGTAATCCACTGCCCCCACCTCAAAGGCTCGATTCACCGATTGATTGTCTTCCAAACTGGTAATCATCAACACCGGGGTGTTTGAGGTGAAACGGTTGTCTCCGGAGAAACCATCCCCGGACAACCTTTGCAACTGGGTACAGCAGGTAAATCCATCCATCACGGGCATGATGGCATCGAGCAGCACGATATCGGGATTTAAGCGAATGTAGGCGTCTAATCCCTGCTGACCGTTTTCCGCCTCTGCTACCCGGTAGCCTTCTTTTTCCATCGCTTGTCGCAGTAGATCGCGCATAAAGCGATCGTCATCCACGACTAAGATTAACGGAGGTTCCGGTGCGGATGAATTGGAACTCGCGCCAGTCAAAGCATTCTCCATTCGCCTTAGATTGTGTTGTCTCGAGAACCCCGAAAATGGTTGTCTCCTCTGGTTCTTTAACAATTGCATTTTATTCAGTGAACTCCCTCACGATCACTATGAATCATCTCCGCTAATAGATCGACGATCGCAGTAGGCTCAAACCGTGATAATTCCAGCATTCCAGCCGTGACCCCCGTCACAAATTTTGTGGAACACCTCCATCTGTCGCTCGATACCCTCGCCAGAATCCCCTCTCCTGCTAACCACCGCACCGGGAAACCCAAGCAACGGTTTCAGCCTCAAGAAAGCGCGGTTAACGGTTAAGTTTTACATTCACAACTCAGCCCGCAGGAAGACCCGGATCGGATAGGGTTTTGACCGAGTTTGGATGGCTATTTCCCGCAAGGGATGACGAGAGAAAGGTGTGAATAAAGAATTTCTTTTAAAAATACCCTCTCATTTGCAAAGTTTGTGCGCGAATAGATAGAAGAGAAAAAGAGTATTTTTTTGTCAATTTAAATCGGCTCAACCTTCTTAAATTGGCTCAACCTTTCCAACCGATTGTCCCGGATTCCCACTACCTGACCCTTTTCTGGCGTCGATTTGAGCGCGTCCCATTTGCCCTTTAGAATGGCGGTAAGTAACGTCCTGGCCTGATTGTGGTTCTGACTGGGGAAGCATAATTCTCTCGGTAAAGCTATTTTACCTTACCGTTGCCCATAGCACCACGGGCCTCCATTGCCTGAGGGAAGAAAAAACTGCGGCGATCGCGATCGCCGCTCTTGACAAACCGGACAACCTATGGTAATAATTTCCCTCAGCACCCTTCTCTCTTCTCCCGCTCGGAGAGGGAATTTTCTCATTTAGAATATAATACTTTTAGGTCGATTTTATATTAAGTGAATTAAATTGTCGCACTTTCTTAAAATTTCCCCGCCAACTCTGGCGCAAAGATTGCCGAATCACCCTTGCAACCCCTCGATGATATTGAGTTGATTTCCCCCCCCCGAAAGTTGAATCGAAAATTACCCCGTTATGGATTAAAATACTCCCTCATGTAAATCTGCTGGAGTCAAATGGGAGTTCAGAACTTTTCCATCGCGAAACATGACAATGCGTTTGGTGCAACGGGCGACTTCCGGTTCGTGAGTGACCATCACAATTGTCATGCCACTTTCATTTAGTTCTGAAAAAATATCGATGACTTCTTGGGTGGTTTTGGTGTCCAATGCGCCGGTGGGTTCGTCGGCGAGGAGTAACACGGGACGATTGACAATGGCGCGGGCGATCGCCACCCGTTGCTGTTGTCCCCCAGACATCTGAGTGGGTTTATTATTCACCCGATCGCTCAACCCCACGCGAGTCAGCGCTTCCTCCGCGCGATCGCGACGTTCTCCAGAATTAATCCCCGCATAAACCATCGGCAACATCACATTTTCCAATGCGGTTAGTTGCGGCAGCAAATGATATTGTTGAAACACAAATCCCAATTTCCGATTGCGAATTGCCGCTAACTCCGCTTCTCCCATTTCCGTGACATCCACCCCATCCAAATAATATAACCCACTGGAAGGTCGATCCAAACAACCGATGATATTCATCGCCGTGGATTTCCCCGAACCTGACGCCCCCATAATCGAGCAATATTCCCCTTCGCGAATCTCAAACGTGACGCCATTCAATGCCCGAACTTCCGTATTTCCAGACCCATAAATTTTATAGATTTCTTCAAACTGAACGATAATCGGTTGGTTCTCCGCATCATCATTGACCGAGTTGAGATAAGTTTCTGTATTCATGGTTGAAATCGTTAGGGTTTCCGTGCTATAATGAACAATTATCCAACAATCAAAGTAGCAAAATCCCGGGAATAGATCCGAGTTTACCCGATGGATTTTGAATCGTTTATTCGCTGCGTAATGCCACAATCGGATCGAGTTGGGCGGCGCGTTTGGCGGGAACTACACCGAAAAACAAACCGATACCGCCAGAGACTCCAGTTGCGAGGGCGATCGCCACACCAGAAACCCCCGCTTCAAACGGCGTGAATTGAGCGATCGCCAAAATCGTCCCCACGCCGATACCGGTTCCGATCGCGCCGCCTGCGACTGACAGAATCACTGCCTCAATAATAAACTGAATTAAAATATCCTGCTGGGAGGCCCCGATCGCCTTTCGCAACCCAATTTCTTGGGTTCGTTCGGTCACCGATACCAACATAATATTCATAATCCCAATCCCGCCAACCACTAAAGAAATACTCGCCACCGCCGCCAGCAACACCGTCAGCGCCCCAGTAATCGCCCCCAAGGTACTCATCAAATCTTTCTGACTGCGGACGTAAAAATCATCTTCATCCGTAATTTTATGCCGCAAGCGGAGCAAATTTTCAATCTGAAATTGCGCGATCGCCATTTTATCTTCCCTGTCCACCGCCACAAAAATAAACGACACTGGCAGACCATAAGGGGAACGACGTCCGGCAATTTGATTGGCCATTGTGGTAATCGGAACCAACGCGGTTTCATCGTAGTTCGTCCCGAACGATGAACCTTTCGGTTTCATTACCCCAATCACCTCTAAACTGACATTTTTAATCCGCACTTTTTCGCCAATCGGATTGGCATCGCCAAACAGCGCCTCTGCCAAATCCGCACCCAGAGCAACCACTTGGTTGCTGCGTTGGATATCTAATTCGGTCAAAAATCGGCCTTTTGCTACTTCAAAATTCCGCACGAACAAAAAATCGGGAGTGGTGCCGAAAATTAACGCCGAAAAGTTTTTGTTGCCATAGCGAACCAATTCGCTACCATTGAGTTCGGCAGAGACACCTTCTACGTCAGGAACTTGCGTGGCGATCGCTTTGGCATCCGCTAGCACCAAGGTTTGTGGTATTCCTCCCGGGACTCCGCGCGTCTCTTGACTTCCGGGGGCAATAAATAGCACGTTCGTTCCCAGGGACTCGATTTGTCCGCTAATAAAATTCTGCGCCCCCTCTCCCACGCCAATAGTGGCAATCACCGCCGCATTCCCAATGATAATGCCGAACATCGTTAGACTACTTCGCAGTTTATTCGCCACCAATGTTTTGGTGGCCATTTTGATACTTTCAATAAAATCCATTGCGCTGTTGGTAAATGCTTGAGGGTGAATTCGTTCTCAGCGCAAGCTGAGAACGCCGGTTCGGAAGAACTGCCGCATCACATCCGCGATCGCTTGCCGAACAGACAAACAGCTTTCCAGACGCGATGGGAAAATTAGGCTGTTTGAGCGGTGGTTTTTGATGGCATTCGGAGGGATGTGGTTCTCCCGACTTCTATTGTTATGTTTTCTCGGTTAAACTGCAACATTAAGGATAAGCGCGCCAAAGTTTGATGGTGTTATCCCCACTCCCACTGGCGAGGGTGTTGCCATCGGGACTGAAGGCAACTGCCCTCACTTTGCCATCGTGTTCGGTGAAAACGGTTTGCAAGGAACCATTTTCCACATTCCACAAGCGCAGGGTTTTGTCGGCGCTACCGCTGGCGAGGGTTTTGCCATCGGGACTGAAGGCAACGGATAATACCCAGTCCCGATGTCCGGTGAGGGTGCTGAGAAGTTCTTGAGTTTCCACATCCCAGAGTTTAATGGTGCGATCGGCACTGGCAGAGGCGAGGATTTTGCCATCGGGACTAAAAGCAAGGGAGGTGACTGGCCCGGCATGGCCCTCTATCTTCTCTTTGCGTCGTCCCCGGGGAAGACGCCACAAGCGAATCGTGTTGTCATAACCGCCACTGGCAAGGGTTTGGCCATCGGGACTCATGGCGATCGCCCACACGAAGCTAGAATGCCACTTCAGGGTGCGCTCTTCTTCTATGGTGTTCACATCCCACAGTTTAATCGTTTTGTCGGCACTGCCAGAGGCTAAAATTTGCCCATCTGGGGTAAAGGTAACCGATCGCACGGCAAAGGTATGTCCCCAGCGCGTTCCGGTCAGTTGCCCGTCGGTCACATCCCACAGCTTGACGGTGCGATCGTTACTGGCACTAGCTAAAATCAAGCCATCGGGACTGAAACTCAGGGAATTGATATCGTCGGAATGTCCCGTCAAGGTGGCGATCGCTTCCCCGGTTTTCCAGTTCCACAGGTTAATCGTTGTGTCGCGACTCCCAGAAGCGAGAATCTCTCCATCGGGACTAAATGCCAACGACCCTACCCAGCTTTCGTGTCCCAGTAGGGTTTTGTCTAAAATAAAGGTTTCGGTGGGTTCGGATGTCTCGCCCGCCGGTTCTCGCGGCAGGATTTGCGAACTCGCAAATCGCACCGGGGGGGACACCCACAGGGCTACGCTCAAACCCAGTAAGCTAGATGACAATAACCAGCGCCAAGATACTCTCATGTTTGGATTTCCTATTTCGGATAAGCATCGATCCCAATCGAGGATACCTCTCAAGCTCTTCACAAGTTCCTCAGTTTTTTCTTTATTCGTGGATTTATTGTAGGGCAAATTGATGGTTTTCCTGCAAGATGAAGCTGAGAGAGTCCTTTTGGCATCGGACGATGCCTCGGGGATTTCTAGCTCAAAGACGCTCCCTGAATCTATCTGTTTCACATGAACCGCAACCTTTTCCCTGCTGTTTCCGGCTGCCTTTTTTCCAGTATGGGGAAGGAAGTAAAATCAATGATTTTCGGAAATTAACTCGGCGGTGCAAATTGGCTCTGATGGATTGCGTTAATTTTAGGGTTGCCGCGTTCCCACTTTTCCAGGTAACGCGGGAAAGAAAGGCATTTTACCCCTTTTCAATGAATGGATATAGATTGGGCAGCGGCTATAGAAAAAATTAGCTATCTCGGGGTTTAATGCATTCTAAAACGGCAACTTGTGGGGACGGAAAGACCCGCAAGTTAAGCACTTCTCAGGGCCACAATCGGATCGAGTTGGGCGGCGCGTTTGGCAGGAACCACGCCAAACACTAATCCGATCGCACCGGAAACGCCAGTCGCTACGGCAATTGCTATGGGCGAAATTCCTGCTTTTAATGGGGTTAAGGCACCGATGGTGGCAATTCCGCTTACCCCAATTATGGTGCCGATTAATCCTCCCGCTACGGATAAAATTACCGCTTCGATGGTAAACTGAATTAAAATGTCTTGGGGGGCGGCACCGATCGCTTTTCGCAATCCAATTTCTTGGGTGCGTTCGGTCACCGATACCAGCATGATATTCATAATTCCAATTCCGCCTACAAATAAGGAAATTCCCGCGATCGCCGCTAACATGAATGTCAGCGCCCCCGTAATCGCACCCACAATCTGCAAAATATCCTGCTGCGTATCTACGGTAAAATCATCTTCTCCGGTAATTTGGTGCCGCAGGCGCAATAGGTTGGTAATCTGAAACTTAGCGGCGGCAATGCTTTGCTCGTCTTTAGCAGAAATCGAGATAAATGTCAAGTCTAAGCCATAAGGCGAAGTGCGCCCGGTGACGCGGTTGACCATTGTGGTAATGGGGACGAACACTTGGTCATCTTGATTGGTTCCCAGAAACGACCCTTTCGGTTCCATCACCCCCACCACTTGAAAGCTCATCCCTTTGACGCGAATTTGCTCGCCGATCGCGGTTTTATTGCCAAACAGGCGTTCCGCTACTTCCGATCCGAGGATAACCACTTGGTTGTTGCGTTCCACGTCGAGGTTAGTGAGAAAGCGTCCTTTATCCACGCTAAAGCGGCGCACTTCCGCAAAGTCTGGCGTGGTTCCCACCACCAAAGTTTGAATGTTTTTGTTGCCATAAGTCACCGCTTGGCGGTTTTGACGCTGAGGTGCAACTGCACTCACGGAAGGCACTTGAGTGGCGATCGCCTCTGCATCTGCAAACACCAGGGTTTTGGGAATGTCGAATGTGGTGTTTTGGGTTTCTCGAGACCCGGGAACCACAAACAGGGTATTCGGTCCGAGAGACTCAAACTGTTCCGATGCCAATTTTTGGGCACCTTGTCCCACCCCCACCATCAAAATCACCGAGGCATTGCCAATAATAATCCCCAGCATCGTAAGGCTACTGCGAAGCTTGTTCGCCACCAGGGTGGTTCCCGCCATTTTAACACTTTCGAGGACATCCATCGTTGTTGTTCCTCATGCAAAGTCTGGTTGAAGAAAAAATTTATAATTTTCTTAAAGTTTTTCACCGACAACGCTTTCGCGTCGGAGAAACAGAATTATCGGCGATCGCGGCGGCTATTCAAACACCCCCGTGGTTTCTCCCGCCACTCACCGTTGCTTTGAGACCGAGCATCGTTTCCCCCTGTTGTTGTTATCCAACGCCACGTTGCGCGAAGCAATGTCTAGTCACTTGGCTTATTTTCTATTGTACCTTTTTTTTCCCGGTTTTGCCACAGCAGTGGCCACGATGATTCTGCCATATAGTTGCAATTTTTGCCCCTGCTATCCACCGGATTTCGGAGGCGTAAATTGCCATTCCGCTTCGGGGAAAAAAGAGGAAGAGTAGATTTTGCAGGGAAAGTATAAAATTCCCCTCCCTTAAACCTAACCTTATATTATTTTAAATATAAAATCGGCAATTTGTCTTCATTGAGTATAAAATTCAGAGGTGGCAGCAACAGGGCGCGTCCCCCAATTGCTGCCTTTAAATTTACCTGAATTTATCGCGATCGTGCGGTTCGTCGAAATTAATTATCGGTCCGAGGGGGACAATTTTCGTGGGGTTAACTTTCGGATGACTTTGATAGTAATGGTCTTTAATATGATCCATGCGGCAAGTTTCTTTAAATGCCGGCTGCTGATAAAGGTCTTTGAGGTAATTCCACAGATTCGGATAGTCTACCAGGCGGCGCAGGTTGCATTTGAAGTGAACGTAATACACTGCATCGAAACGGAATAAGGTGGTGAACATGCAAATATCCGCTTCCGTGAGGCGATCGCCGCACAGATAGCGCTGTTTTCCGAGAATCGCTTCCCAGCGATCGAGGGCATCAAACAAGTCGTTTACCCCTTCTTCATATGCCGATTGAGTGGTGGCGAATCCCGCGCGATAAACGCCATTATTAATCGGCTGATAAATCGCGTCAATCGTTTCTTCTACAGAGGATTGCAAGTCTTCGGGATAGAAACTGACATTATTTTTTGCAATTCCGGCAAATTCGGTATCGAACATCCGAATAATTTCCCGGGACTCGTTATTGACAATTTGCTTGGTTTGTTTATCCCATAAAACCGGAACCGTGACTCGTCCGCTGTAATCCGATTGCGCTTTGAGATACAGTTGCCATAAATAATCGCAGCCATTCTGCGAATCGGGAATTGTGCCGGGATAGTCAGAAAATTCCCAGCTATTTTGGTCGATAATTGGAGAGACGACCGACAGTGCGATCGCCTCTTCTAACCCTTTGAGTTTTCGCATGATGAGGGTGCGATGCGCCCAAGGGCAAGCGAAAGAAACGTAAAGATGGTAACGTCCAGCGGTGGCGGGATAGCCACTAGAACCATCGGCGGTAATCCGATCGCGAAATGTGGTGGAAGGGCGAACGAAGCGACCGCGATCGTCTTCTTGTTCCCGTCTCGGAATCCATTTCCCATCAATCAGGATACCCAAACCCATTGGAATTTCCTCCTCGCATAGTTAAAAAGGTGGTGGAACGATGTGGGCGCGCGATCGCGAACACAACCCCAATTTAACTCGCTAACGATGTTCTGGGTATTTGTTGGCCGTGGTTTTGGCATCCGCAAACCCAACGCGATCGCACTCGAGCTATAATTTGCCCGAGAAAGGGGTTGCGATCGGACAAGAGAGAGGAAACTCGCGGGTTATGGAACCAGGGTGCTGCGAGTGGGCGAATCGCAACGCAGCAGAAAACCGCACGACAAAGAGTTATCGGAGCGGGCGTTGGTTGCAAGTTAAGACTTCGCAACCGAGTAGGAATATCTCCCGGGGGGAGATAGGACAAAGGGCGAAGTGGATTTGTTGCTGACAGCTATTGCGAATCGGCATTAACTGGCTGATTGTTTGCCAAAATCCAGACCTTCACCCGATCTCCGTGGCGACTCGCTCTTGGGCGATATCGCGAATCAGGGAAAGTTTCGATCGCAGATATGTATTTAGCATGTTGGCTTCATCGGGATCGATGGCTTGTTCTTTTTTGAACTGCTTGAGCAACCATTGCACCAAGCTGGTATCGTCTAAGGATAACAAAATGTTAACCTGAGTCTTTTCTATCAAAGACCAAAGCTGACGCAGCATTAACGGACTCATACAACCTCCTGCTAGCAAAAACCCAACTCCCATAGAGTATTGGCTGAAGCAGTTTTTGGTTTGGCTACAACCTGGGAGACGGATGGAACCGATCTTTCGGCGTGCTTAATATTTCCTTTATGTTTACACCATACCCCATTTTGGAGCAGTTGGGGAAATACCACATAAGATGCAACATTTATTACCAAATCCTTACATTTAAGGGGTTAGAAGTTTAAGTTTTATTTCTCTTCCAGGGCTTGAAACGCAATTATGACAAACCTTGCGGGGGTGGTTGTATCGAGAAATACAGATTAAGAAATTTTAATCGAGCGGATGAAGGGGGATGAGGGGAGGACAGCAGAAGCGAGACCGTTGCTGTCGCCCAACGGAAGCAGAATCATCGGCGAGGGGCGGAGAATAGGATGCCAGAAATAAAGAAGAGACGCGACGAATCGCGCCTCTGATGGGGGGGGGAATTTCCCCCTGTTGTGATGACTACCCAAAGGTAGCTACAGTGGAGAATAGCGGATTCGAACCGCTGGCCTCTGCGGTGCGATCGCAGCGCTCTACCAACTGAGCTAATTCCCCGCGTACACAAATCATCTTAACACAAACGGTGCCGAATTTGGAACACCTTAAAGACATTTGAAAAACTTATCAGTTTGCCGATTTATTCCCCAACGGCTGCATATACGCTTTTACAAGGGTTCAGGCGATGATTCCCGGTTGGCGTAAAACTGGCGCAAGCGTTCGAGTTCTATATCTCGCAAGTAATCCACCGTCCAGTCCGCCTGACGCTGGAGCATGTGAAAGGGATAAGTATTTGCAATACCCACCACTTGAATGCCGGCAGAGTGGGCCGCTTGAATACCGGCGGGGGTATCTTCGATCGCCAAACATTCAGAAGGATGAAGGTGGAGGTCCGGATAAAGCTGATTGAGGCGTTCCACCGCCAATTGATAGCCATCCGGTGCGGGTTTGCTGGCGATCGCATCATCCCCGGAGACAATCACCGAAAAATTCTCCGCCAGATTGGCGCGATGTAACACCAGTTCCACCTCATCCGCGAGGGCACCGGTGACCACCGCCAATTTGAGCTGAGCACCGCGCAGTTTAAAAATTAAATCCTCCAGACCCACAAACAGAGGCAACTTGTCCAACGTCGCCAATTCTTGCCGATACGCTTGCGCCTTGCGGGCGATCAGGGTGGCCAGATCCGACTCGCCCAGGATTCGACCCCGATTGGCGAACAATTCCGAGATACAGGCGCGATCGCTTCTTCCCAGACAAACCGCGCGGAACTCCCCCAATTTCGGGCGCAAATTTTCCGAAATCAGCAACTCGCCAATCAACTTCTCGTGAATTGGCTCATCATTGACAATCGTGCCATTGAAATCGAATAAAACTGCCTTGAGAGTCATAAAACACCCTTTGCGATCGCAATTAAGCGCGCCATTAAGAAGCGGTCAATGCATCAGAGGTTAGAAACCCAGTTTCTAACCCCCTACCGAACCGAAGCTCGAGTGAATCGCCAATCAACGACTTAAATAAGTGTAACCGCTGAGACTCTGCTCGTAATTTTGCAACAGGCGCTGAGACTCCTCAAGGGTAATCCGTCCATCTTGCAAAGCGCCTTCCGTTTGCTTGCGAATGCTTTCGACTAAATCTTCCGCATCATACTGAACGTAGCCGAGCACCTCAGTCATCGTATCGCCTTTCACCACATGCTCGATTTGATAGCCCTTTGGCGACATCTTGATATGGACCGCATTGGTATCGCCAAACAAATTATGCAGATTGCCCATAATTTCCTGATAAGCACCGCCGAGGAACATGCCCAGATAGTAGGGTTCCGTCGGTTTCAGCGGGTGTAATTCCAGCAGATCCTTCACATCGAGCAAGTCGATAAACTGGTGAATTTTGCCATCACTGTCGCAGGTGAGGTCAGCCAGAGTTGCCCGTTGGGTCGGTTCTTCATCCAGGCGGTGAATCGGCATAATCGGGAACAGTTGGTCGATCGCCCAGCTATCCGGTGCAGATTGGAAGACCGACAGATTGATGTAATAAATCGACGCCATAATTTTGTGCAGCTCTTCCAAATCGTCCGGAACGTACTCCTGCTGACGAACGATTTGTTGAATTTTGCCACAACAGGCCCAGTAAAGCTGTTCCGCGCGGGAGCGATCGCGCAAGCTCAAATAGCCGAAATTGAACAAACTAATCGCTTCATCCTTAAACTGGATTGCGTCGTGGTATGCCTCCTGGTAATTATCCACCCGAATCGAGTGGTAAGTCTCGTAGAGATTTCGCAAAATCAGATGCTCTTTGTTCGCGGCGGGCGGTGGGAGAGCGGTGGTGACGTCGCTGGTACCGAGTACGTCAAAGATTAACACCGACTGATGAGAGGCGATCGCTCGTCCGCTTTCGCTGATTAACGTCGGCGCATGCACCTGAGCTTCTTCGCAAGCTTCCTTCACCTCAGCCACAATGTCATTGGCATAGTTTTGCATGTTGTAGTTTTTAGAGGCGTGGAAATTAGTTTTCGAGCCATCGTAGTCCACCGCCAAACCGCCGCCTACATCTAAATACTGCATATTCGCGCCCAACTTTGCCAACTCCACGTAAATCTGGCTTGCTTCGCGGATGGCATCTTTAATCGCGCTAATCGCAGAAATTTGAGAGCCGATATGGAAGTGCAATAATTGCAGGGACGAGAGCAAGTCAGCTTCTTGCAGGCGATCGACCGCTTGGACGATTTCCGGTACCGTCAGACCGAACTTCGCCCGATCGCCGCTAGATCCGCCCCAGCGACCGATTCCCTTGCTGGTGAGCTTTGCTCGCACCCCCAACAGCGGTTGAATGCCCAAATTGCGCGATGCCGCGATCGCGATATCCACTTCTTCCAACTGTTCGAGGACGATAATCGGTCTTTGACCCACCCGCTGCGCCAGCATCGCAGTTTCGATATATTCCTGGTCTTTGTAACCATTGCAGATGAGTAACGCTCCCGGGGTGGTTAAGCTGGCTAAGGCAATTAGCAACTCTGGTTTAGAACCCGCTTCCAAGCCAAATTTATGGGGTTGTCCGAAGCGGACTAAATCTGCGATCAGGTGTTTTTGCTGGTTGCACTTCACCGGGAACACGCCGCGATAGACGCCGGGATATTTGTAGCGGGCGATCGCTTTGGAAAAGCAAGCGTTCAACCGTTCGATGCGGTCTTGTAAAATATCGGAAAAGCGGATCAGCAATGGCAAACCGAGATTGCGCTTTCGCAGGGCTTGCACCAATTCGAACAAATCCAGAGAACCGCCGCGATCGCCTTTGGGCGAAACGGTGACATGTCCGGCGGCGTTAATTGAGAAATAAGGCTCCCCCCAGCCATTGATGCGATACAGTTCTTCGCTCTGTTCGATGGTCCAGGATTGGCGATCGCCGAGGGAACCATTTTCCTGAGCCGATGGGGTGTCGCCTTCTTGGGCCTCGATGGTAAATCGTTTAATGTCTATATCCTCAGTGGTTGAATCCAAACCCATCCTCCGATTTTCCCTCCTAATTTTTACTTATCGAGTAGAGAGTTTAGCGTATTCGTTCCGGGAATCGCTGTTATCCCCTTTACGCTGTAGCTTCCGGGGAGTTGGTCTGTTGTACGGTGAAAGGGTTGGGTTGTCCGCAAGGGATTTTCATCCGCTACAGGCGATCGATAATTCCTGCTTATTTTGTTGCACTGCACTCCCCTCCCGAACTGATGTGCATCCGCATCGCGTCTCAAGGTAAAGTTAAGGATGGATTTTCGACAATGTTCTAGGAGATAGGTTTGGAACGGACATTTATCGCAATCAAGCCCGATGGCGTGCAACGCGGACTGGTGGGGGAGATTATCCGTCGTTTTGAGGCGAAAGGCTTTCTCCTGGTAGGGATGAAGCTGACCCAAGTGAGCCGCGAACAAGCGGAAAAACACTATGACGTTCACCGCGAGAGACCTTTTTTTGAGAGTCTGGTGAATTTTATTACCTCCGGTCCGGTGGTGGCGATGGTTTGGGAAGGTAAAGGAGTGGTCGCTTCTGCCCGAAAACTGATCGGTGCCACCAATCCGCTGACGTCGGAACCGGGCACGATTCGCGGCGATTTTGGCGTGGATGTGGGTCGCAATTTGATTCACGGTTCTGACGCGATCGAAACCGCCGAACGGGAAATTAACCTGTGGTTTAGCCAAGAGGAACTGACCACCTGGGAATCTTCTGTCTCTTCCTGGCTTTACGAGTAGTTTACCGCGCCGGTTTTTTCCGGGTCGGCGTCAGCATGGAGGGGGGCGGGGAAAAAGCCCCTCTCCTTCTATATGCGGGGAATGGCGATCGCTGCTTAAGCTTCTGAGTCCGAGGCGTCTGGTATCTCGCCGGTGGGGTTGCTTTCTCTTTGGGGATTGTGTTCGGAAAACCCCCAGATGAAGAGGACGGCGACGATGGAAATCAGCAACCATTCCGGGGGGACGATTTCTGGATCGAT
This sequence comes from Phormidium sp. CCY1219, assembly GCF_035615515.1. Lineage (GTDB taxonomy): Bacteria > Cyanobacteriota > Cyanobacteriia > Cyanobacteriales > Laspinemataceae > CCY1219. The sequence continues at coordinate 6,535 of NZ_JAJENT010000473.1, read as the reverse complement.
GACCCGCAGCAGGAGGCGAAGTCCCACGAATCCAACGGTGAGGTAGCCGGCATCTTCTAAATGCACGTATTCATCCAGCCAGCGGATGAATAATCCAGCCATAAACCGCAGGGTGATAATGCCAATGGTGGCTCCAGTCAGCACGAGCCAGGTTTCCTCGGAAACGGCGATCGCGGTGGTGACGCTATCTAAGGAAAAAGCCAGATCGGTCATGGCAATCATCGGAATGGCTTGCCACAAGGAGTTAAAGCGCGGACCGTGATGTTCTCCGTCGTCTCCTTGGTCTGAGGTGAAGTATTTGAAGACCAGCCAGAGCAGGTAAAGCGCTCCCACAAGCTCGAACTGCCAAAACTGGATCACCCAGGTGGCGGTTAAGATTAAGGTCATCCGCAGGACGAAGGCTGCGATTAATCCAATGTTGAGCGCTTGACGCTGAACTTTGCGATCGCTCAACCCTTGGGCGATCGAAGCCAAGGCGATCGCGTTGTCTGCTGAGAGTACCGACTCTAAGGCGACTAACACTAGCAGAAGGAAACCGGCTTCTAAGCCGATATTGGGATAAAAGTCTAAAAATCGATCTAGCATTAATGAAATTTTTATTTTTGATAGCTCTCAAGGATGGACTACCCGGAAATCCGGCGATCGGGTTTCCAGATGTTTGCCGCTCTTAACTCAGCTTACCGTTCTATCGGACTTTTCTGTAGTGCGCGATCCCGTCCCTGTGGTGGGTCGCGCGGCGCGGTTTTCCGCCGATCTAGCACCACATGCTCGCGATCGCCGCTCCACCCTGTGGTTTTCCGCCCCCTCGCCTCGCGCTTTCTTCCGGTGTGGGCGATCGCGAGCGAATTTTTATGCGGATGCGCCCCATTGCGGGATGAACCTTCCTAATTCTGGCTGTGGTGCGCTAAAAAAGAAGCAAAACCATTTCCGCTTCCGGAAATATCCCCCAGTAGGGGTGACAATCACCGGTTTTTGTTGCATCTTGTAACAAGTTGTTCCATAAAGGCACAATATAACCGACAGTAGTAAATGAATACTCAATTATCAGGAGGTTTAAATTATGGGAATCTCTGAAACGCAAGTGCTGGTTGCCTTGGTTATCGCACTGCTTCCGGGAATCTTAGCTTTCCGTCTCGCAACTGAGCTGTACAAGTAAAGTTGTAGAAGACTCTCTGGCGGGTTGCTCTTGGCAAGCGTGGAGCCATTCTCGGTTCCCCCAAGCGCAACCTTGCCGCAAATCGAGACAAAGCAACCAGCTTGGAGGTTTTTTCTCAGCACCTTGCGGGCTTTTCCAAGGGGGGCTATCCCCCCGATCGCAGGTCCTTCACCCACCTCGGCTATCCGCAAAGGCTGAAGTGCCGTTATCTGGGATGGATTGCCCCTCCCAGGTTCTATGGGTCATTCACATGTCGAGACGCTTCTCGGCGTCTCTCCCGGGGTAAGGCACTGCTACCTGGAAAGCACCGATCGATAATATTGGCAAGCGCAAAATTAACCCGCGAAATCGCTCTAGAAATCGCAGATCGGTTTTTTGTGGGTTTTTAGGCTAACGCCAGTTACAAACCCAGCCCCTTCCCGGGGACGGCGAGTTGAGCCGCACTCGCGGCGATCGAGCTTGCCGAAATGTCGTTTTTCCTCCCCGATCGCATCTCGACGGGGTGTCCTTGCCTACCGGAGATTTCAATGAATGCACTTCAACAACCTACCCCCCATCTAACACCAGTAGAACCACACAGAAGGCGAATTCGGAAGCGATCGCCTCAGCAACAACAGCGCCATCACCCGCATCGGGGTCTCGCGGTGGAAACCACTGCTAAATTAGCGGTTAATCTGGTTATTTCTGTGGTGGCTGTTTCGGCTTTAGCTAAATTATTACCTTATCAAACTTTGCAGCAACAAAAACTGCAAGAAATTCGGGCAGAAGTCGAACATACTGAAGCGCGGGTCTCCCGCCTGCAAGAAGAACTCGAGCTTCTGTTGGCTCCCGAACAAACTTTCCAGATGATGGATCGCTACAGCTATCGGGTCGATCCGAATAAAATTTCGATCGTGATTACTCCCCCCAAGGAGGAAACTGAGCCTCGCAGTTCGGACCGCGATCGCCCGCGTTAACTATCTCGCGGATCGATCCCCAAACGGATTCTTAGCATTTAGCTGGCCTTTTGCGCCAGTTATGCTATAATATTTTTCTATTTTGAATACTCATTCCCTGTTCTGAAGCCGAACAGGGGGTCAGATGAACCGCAATGGTGGTGACGATTGACGCGGAAAATGCGGTTCGAGAAAAGCTGAGTCCAGGTTGAATGGAGCTTAGGCATGGAAATCGCTTTGGCGAGGAGAGAGGAGTTGTTCCTGCCAGGTTTCCACTCGCGATCGCAAGCGGGAAGCCGCATCTTTGCACTCATCGGCTTTGCCCTCTGCGAGCAGTTGTAGCGCCCGTCGATAGTCGGCGATCGCGGCGTTCCATTCTCCCATTACATGATAGGTTCGTCCGCGTTCGGCGTAAATATGCCCTTCCAGTTGCGCCATTCCCAAGGCAATGTCAAAATTCTCTAGGGCTAAGGGATAAATCTCTAAATCGCGTAAGGTAATTCCTTGATTAATTAATGCCCGCACGTTAAACGGATTGAGGTCGATCGCCATTTCGTAATCGAGCATGGCTTCTACTAATAACCCTTGGGCGGCATGACTGTTGCCGCGATTATTGTAAGCTTGAGCCAGTTGTGGATTCAGTTCGATCGCGCAGTTGTAATCGGCGATCGCGCTTTCAATATTGCCGCTGTAAAAATACATTAATCCACGGTTATTATAATCGATAGCGGTACCGCCATCAACGGCGATCGCTTGGCAGAGCAGTTCGATGGCGCGGGTGTAATTTCGCGATCGGGCTGCCTCGGTTGCTTGCTGTCGCATCATTTGGGCGGACTGGGTGCGAGGTTCCACTGCAAGGCGATCGCGCTTGCGGCCCTGGGACACCGATGCAGATCCGCTGTTTTGAGTCCGAAATGACCGGGAAATTTGCTTGCCATTCGGACGGAATTGTTGGGGAAAAAAGCCTGCATTCATAGCGTTTTGAGAATCCTAAATAACCCACCACCCTCACCTTATCCAGGGACTCTCAACCACTAGGAATGCCGATGTGTCACTTTAAAATCTGGATCGAGTGCTTAAAAAGGCTGAAAATGCCGATCGCGCCGCACTCTCGATCCGAAAGGAGTTCGCCTCGAGTTGGATTGTGGGTTCAGCCCCCATCAATGGGGGCTGAACCCGAAGGCTTTTACCAAACCCCTGGTGGTTTACCCAGCATCGGCTAAAACTGCCGGCTGGCTGAGTAGTTCTAATGCGGCTTGATATTGGCGATCGGCGATCGTGGCCAACTCTTTGCGGCTAATGGAGTCTAACGGCACCACTTTGTCGGGGACAATCCCGTTTTTATTAATGTCGCGGTGATTGGGTGTCTCGTATTTCGCAACCGTTACCGCCAACCCCGATCCGTCGGATAAATCAAATAAGGACTGGATTAAGCCTTTGCCAAAGGTGGTTTCTCCCACCAGTAAGGCGCGTCCGTTATCCTGTAGAGCACCTGCGAGAATTTCGCTGGCGCTGGCGGTACCGCGATCGACTAAGACCACTAACGGATCGTCGGTGAGGGCTTCTCCAGTGGCGTCAAAGCTGCCGAGAATGCCTTGTCGATTGACGGTATAAACGATCGCTCCTTCATTTAACCACAGACGCGCCACTTCGATGCCGGCTTGCAGCAGTCCACCCGGATTGCTGCGAAGATCGAGAATGTAGCGGTCTGCCCCTTGTGCCTCGAAGTCGTTTACCGCTTGGGCAATTTCTGCGGTGGCGTTGGCATTAAATTGACTCAGGCGAATGTATCCGACTTTTACACCGTCTGGGGTGGTTTGCAATTGGGCAACCACTGGGTTTAAGGCGATGCGTTCGCGCTTGATGTTAATGTTTTCGATCGCCTCGCTTTCGTAGCGTTGCACTTTCAGGGTGACAGAGGTGCCCACCTCTCCGCGCATTCTCGCCGCCGCATCGTCTAAGCTGAGTCCCACGGTGGACAAGCCATCGATTTCCAGGATGCGATCGCGCGGTTGCAAGCCGGCTGCATCGGCGGGCGACCCGTCAATGGGCGCAACTACGGCGATCGTGTCGGTTTGTTCGTCTAAGGCTATTTGCACTCCCACCCCGGTCAATTCTCCCGAGGTGTTCACTTGCAAGCTGCGATACCGATCCGGGGTTAACAATCGCGTGAAGGGATCGTCGAGACTCGCGAGCATATTTCGGATCTCTTCGTAGGTTTCCTCGCGATTTTTTAGGGGCTTCTTCAGCGCCCTTTGCCGGACAAACCACCAGTTTTGATGATTGAAGGTTTCGTCTAAATAAGCGTAGTTGACGATCCGCCACGCTTGGGAGAATAACTGCTGCTCCTGGGTTAGCGCTTGTACCGGTGGGGTCCACCAGCACCATCCCAGCGCCAGTTGTACCACGAACAACAGCCCAACCCAAAACACTCGTTTTGCCATGATACCTGCATTTCAATTTTAATCAGCGCCGATCTCAACGGGAATAATTACTAATATCTGGTAAATTTACCTTATCTTAACTGATGTTGCGATCGCTCCGGATCCCCGGTACCCCCCTACCATCCCTCATGGCGTTCGCTTCAATGGCGCGATCGCAGCTAACCCAAGAACCGCGCTTGAGCCAGCCTTTGCCTTTCATAACATTTGCTTTGCATATTTTAGCAGCAATTTCGTAAACCCCGCGCGCGCTCCGAGCAACCCCAGTCATGCCTACAGAAAAGGTCACGCGAAAAGCGGTAAATTGCCTCTAGACCGGGAGTTAATGCCGCATACTATGAAATCTGGGTTGAATCGAGAAAGGTTAATTTATCGAAAATATTCCCAGAGGATTTTATCATAAAACTATGCAATTTAAACGTGGTTTGTTTGAGAGAGAGTCACCCCGGCGCGTGGGTTGGGGATGAGTCCCCCTTTGCGGAGTGCCGGCGATCGCGGCGCGACGAAGGCGATTCAGGAGAAACGCGGCATGAGGATGGAGTGGGGAAACGAGATGGTGAGTTTTATGAAAATGCGGTTTAAAATATGTTACATTTTGGAACAACGGCATTAATTTTTTCGGAACGCTTGCTGCATGTTTTCCAAAGAAGTTACGAACTCCAAAGCCTACCAGTGGTTTGAAGAACGCCTAGAAGTACAGGCGCTCGCTGACGACATTACCAGCAAGTACGTCCCTCCCCACGTCAATATCTTCTATTGCCTGGGTGGGATTACCCTAACTTGCTTCCTAATCCAGTTTGCGACTGGATTTGCGATGACCTTCTACTATCGGCCCACCGTCACCGAAGCCTTCTCCTCGGTGCAATATATTATGACCGAGGTCAACTTCGGGTGGCTGATTCGCTCCATCCACCGCTGGTCGGCCAGCATGATGGTGCTGATGATGATTTTGCACGTTTTCCGGGTTTACCTGACCGGCGGTTTCAAGAAACCCCGGGAACTGACCTGGGTAACGGGTGTAATTTTGGCGGTGATTACCGTCTCCTTCGGCGTAACCGGCTACTCCCTGCCTTGGGACCAAGTGGGTTACTGGGCCGTTAAAATCGTGTCTGGCGTTCCCGAAGCCATTCCCGTGGTGGGAACTTTGATTGTGGAACTGATCCGGGGTGGTGCCAGTGTGGGTCAAGGGACCCTCAGCCGCTTTTATAGCCTGCACACCTTCGTATTGCCTTGGTTAATTGCGGTGTTCATGCTGCTGCATTTCTTGATGATCCGCAAGCAAGGCATTTCCGGTCCATTGTAAAGCTTTGAAAACACAGCGAGACGCGATCGCGAATCTCGCTGTATCCTTTGAGAAACTTCAGCAATACCCTGCTGACCTTAAGAAAGGAGAGAAATCTTAACGATGGCTATTGAAAAGAAACCGGATCTGAGCGATCCAATGTTACGCGCCAAATTGGCCAAGGGGATGGGTCACAACTACTATGGCGAACCCGCTTGGCCAAACGATCTGCTTTACGTGTTCCCCGTGGTAATTTTGGGAACCATTGCCCTCTGCGTCGGATTAGCGGTGCTGGATCCGGCAATGGTGGGAGAACCCTCGGATCCCTTTGCTACCCCCCTGGAAATTCTGCCAGAGTGGTATTTGTGGCCGGCGTTCCAAATCCTGCGGATCGTGCCGAACAAACTGCTGGGGATTACCTTGATGACCTCGATTCCGTTGGGTCTGATGTTAGTGCCCTTCATCGAGAACGTCAACAAATTCCAAAATCCCTTCCGTCGTCCGATCGCGACCACCGTGTTCATGTTCGGAACCTTAGTCACCCTGTGGTTGGGTATCGGTGCGATTTTACCGATCGACGAATCTCTGACGTTGGGTTTGTTCTAAACTCCACCCCATATCTGAAACCCTAAAGGGTGAAGGATAGATTGATACTCCCCGCGCTGAAGACGCGGGGATTCTTAAGCAGTCCAAAACTGAACTCTTAAAGGCATTATCAAAG
>NZ_JAJENT010000472.1:0-59712 GCF_035615515.1 Phormidium sp. CCY1219 | reverse complement strand
GCTTGGTAGCCCCGTCTCTTTAGAGCGGGGCTACCAAGCGACCGAGTTTTTTTTCGTGTTTTCCCCTACCGTAATCTCAAATCTAGCCATTTGACAAGCTCTGCTTAGCAAAAGTTAACAAATTGTCAACGACCAATGACCAATGACAAACAACTTACTCAGATTGTGGATGGATAACGCGATAAACTTCTACGGTTTTCGATTTGCCTTTTAAGGGCAATGGTCCCCAGGGGTCTACTTTAACTCGATCCGGATCGAGATAGGCTAAGGTTTCCCCGGCGATTAAGATGCGACAAACATCGGGGTGGCAGTGTTTTTGGCAACTTTCTAGGCGGGATGCCGTATTGACCGTATCGCCAATTATTCCATATTCTAACCGATGTTTTCCGCCTAGGCTACCTACGGTGACTGGGCCGGTAAAAATTCCCACGCGCATCTGCACTAAGGGGTCTCCTTGCTGTTGCCATTTGCGGTTCAATTCTTGCAGTTTTTTGGCCATGCCCAGGGCACATTTGACGGCATTTTCGGCATCGGCGGCAATGGCTTCGCGATCGCTCCTGGGAATGGGGACGCCAAATGCAGCCATAATACCATCCCCGGTAAATTTATTCACAATTCCTTGATGACTTAACACTTCATCAGTCATGGCGCTGAGATAGGGATTTAACCACTTCATTAATTCTTCCGGGGATTTCTTTTCAGAAAAGGTGCTAAAATTCTTTAAGTCGGTGAATAACAGGGTGGCGGTGAGGGTTTGCCAGGGCAGCATTCCGGAGTCAATCAGGCGATCGCGCTCGTTCCACAAAGCACTGGCAATTTCCGGGGAAGTTTGCTGTCCGAGCAATTTCATCACCATTTGTTGCTGTTGCCAAGAGGTTTTTAGCTGGTACACCACGCCCAACGATCCGGTAAAAATAAAGGCAAAACCGGGAGCAGCTATGGGTATCCAACCGCCAAAGATAAAGAGGGAATAACCAATAGCCAGTAAGCCGATTAATGCGGCGATCGCGCCCAAAATCAAGAAGCCCGGATTCCGGATTTCCCAGACGATAATTGCCCCCAAAACCGACCAAATCACTATCCATAAAATCTCCAATTTTTCCGATACAAACCAGAATAAAGATTCTCCATCAAGTACCGCACTTAGGATTTGACTGACCATCTGGGCGTGAATCACCACCCCGGGCATTTGTTGTCCCCCTTGTGCTACACTGTAGGGAGTAAAAAACAAATCTTTCACGCTAGGGGCAGTTGCGCCAATTAACACGATTTTGCCCCGCACCCAGTCTGCCGGAAAATCGCCGTTGAGGACTTGAGTAAACGTTACTTGGTGCGCCGGATTTTCCGCTCGATAATCGAGCAAAATTTGATAGCCGCGAGCGTCGATTGTTTGATATCCCCCTGCATTGCCAGTGAGCTTGGGAAAAACCGTATTGCCTAACTGATATTCTTGGGCTTCGGTCAGTTTTGCTTGGAGGTTTTTATCTTTTAGATAAAGTAAAGCCAATTGTAGGGACAAAGAGGCATAAGTTTTGTTACTTTGGGAGGCAAAGAGTAAATTGCGGCGCACTTTGCCATCGGGGTCGGTGGGTACGTCGTTAAATCCCACTTGTGCTTCCGGGATACTGCTGGGGGCGGCGACCCGTTGTTTTTCTTCGTTCCCCAGGGTTTTCATAGCGATAACGTTCGGATTTTGCAACTGTGCCACCAGTCGGTCGTATCCCGGGGGGTTGGGACTATCTCGCACAATATCCAATCCGATCGCGGCGGGTTGATGGCGTTGCAGTTCTTGCAAGACTTGCGCGAAGGCTTCATCAGAGAGGGGCCAATCTCCCTGGGCGGCAATGTCGGCCTCACTTATCTCAACCACCAACAGGCGCGAATCCACACTGCGTGCCGGGCGCGATCGCATCATCCAGTCGAAGGCAGCCAGTTCAAAAAACTGCCACCCCCCCAAATACCTGACTCCCAAAACCAAGGCGGTGACTGCCACGCTGCAGGTTGCCCCCTTGCGAACCTCCCGGGCAACAGGCAAGCGCTTGCCCAGTCGATGGAGTCTCTGAGCAGCGGCACTTAAGTAAGGTTTAAAAAGTGAGTAACAAAACATAGATTTGACCTTAGCAGATAGTTGCTATTATATTTCGCGGCTCCTAAATTCTTCAACAATCGGCGATCGCGCCTCCCAGATCTATCCGATTGTTCCGAGTCCCCAAAACACGGGGGATTGAAATACCGCCGAGGCAGGCAATCGCCAGCCTAGGCGGAGGAATTATTCTTGATTGCGATTCCTCCGGACATAACATTAACTCTGCCCGTAGCAAAAACCACCCGATCCCACGGTTGCGAACGCCAGAGTCGTGACCCTTTCTCGAAAAAAGGCCACGACTCCTGGTCATTCCATCCCTGACGCTTTACCCTTCAGCAGGGAAGTAGCTGGAAAACATCCCTCGTTTTACTCTTCCCCCACTGCCAAAGTAATACCCTCGGGTTGTGCGGTTTCGATGAGGATTTGCTCCACTTGAGCCGGACTCAAATTGGGATTGGCTTGCAGCATCAGCGCCACCACCCCAGAGACATGGGGGGTTGCCATCGAGGTTCCCTCCTCGAACTGGTATTTCTGATTTGGAAAAGTAGACAAAACCTCAACTCCCGGCGCGACTACAAAATCCAAAGGAGAGGGACCTGCTGGGTTAGAGAAGGTGGCCAATTCCTTCTCGCGGTTCACGGCCCCGATCGCGATCGCCAAATCGTTGCGCGCCGCAAACGCTGGATCGTCGGGTCGGGTCGCACCATAGCTATCCCGTTCGTTTCCGGAGGCAATCACCGCCACAACCCCCCGTTCCCGGGCAAACGCGAGAGCTTCTTCATCTACCAGTGAAGGCGGATCGCCGGGATTGTTGCCAAGGCTCATTTGCAAGACTTGCGCCCCATTCTCCACCGCGTAGCGAATGGCATCGGGAAGCGGATCGAACTCCTCATCGGGATTAGACTTCGACTCACCAAGTGCCCGAATTGGCATAATCGTGGCATTGTAGGCCACTCCATTCATTTCAGTAGATTCACCGGTTACGATATCTACCCCATTGCGTTGCGCCGCAACCGTGCCTGCCACATGGGTACCGTGAGCGTCCTCGGGGCCGCCGCTCGGATCGCTATCGTTATCCACAAAGTCCCAGCCTCGTACATCATCCACGAACCCATTGCCATCATCATCGATGCCGTTGTTGGCAATTTCATTCGGGTTCACCCAGATATTATCTGCCAGATCCGGGTGCTTCCAGTCCACCCCATCGTCCAATACCGCTACCACCACGCCTTCGCCGGTAAACCCTCGGTTCCAGACTTCTGGGGCATTAATCAAGTTCAAGTCCCCGGTGTTGTTCCGCGTGGCGCTACTGGTAATCTCGGGAACCTCGGCTAAAGCCGATTCGCCGAGCGCTCGGGTGACGGCGGCGGCAGCATCCACTAACCCATAGCCAAACAGGGTGTTAAATTTCCCGGTGGTAGGCGTTGCGGAAAGGGTGAGATTGTAGTTGGTCTCGCCTTGGAACTGATTGACTCCGACAAAGTAGTTACCCGCCGACAATCCAACAAACGAAAGCGCTTCTGAATCGCTGCTATAGGTGCCAACTTCATTCACGATCGGAATCGCCTTTTCTGGCCCGGGGGCGCTGCTGAGAATCTCACCACTCTCCACTATACCATTGCTGTTGATATCCTGAATCAGATACAATTCAGCACCAGCCGTGAGGCCATCGAGATTGAGTTGGATATCGCTGGGAGTATCGAGACTGAAGCGGTAGGTATCTGCGGGATTTGCCGAACCTAACTCGCCCGTCACGCTTTGCGGCGTAGGGTTCACGCTACCAACCTCTGCCGCTTCTGAGAGGGGAAACTGAATCGGTGTGGTTTCCAGGGTCACGTTATAAGTGGTATCCCCCTCGAATTGCTCGACAATGATGTAATACTCGCCTGTAAATAGAGTTGGAATGAAGATCTCCTCGGACTGATTCCCTTCATTTTCGGAACTGGCGATAATTTCATCCAGAGATATGCTGCCATCGTCGTCGAGATCCGTAGCGATCGCCACATCCGCATCGGCGCTGAGTTCGTCGAGTACCAAGCGAAATCGATTCGGTACTAACATCGTAAAGCTGTAGATATCGGCGGGGTCAAAATCGCCCACCTGTTCCGGCGCTTCGATGCCTACATTTTCCAGAATCGAATTAATGGTAAAACTTCCCAGATTATCAAGGGATAATACCTCACTCGCCTCATTCAGATCGAATGCTTCGCTTAGGGTGTTGCCCACATTATCGGGGGGGACGTCGGGGCGCGGTGTGGCTGAGAGGTTCAGGTTGTAGGTGGTGTTGCCTTCAAACTGCTCGATCGCCACAAAGTAGGTCCCCGGACGCAACCCGCGCGCGATGGTTTCCGTGGCGGTTCCTTCTTCATCGGACCAATCCACGATATCTTCAACGTCGATTTCGCCATTGTCGTTGAGGTCTTGCAACAGCGTCACGTCTGCATCGGCGCTCAACTCGCCAAGTTCTAAGTTGAAGTCGCTGGGAGTGTTTAAGGTGAATCGGTAGAGTTGCTCTGGGTTGCGATCGTCGATCGCGCCAATAACTTCGGCGGTTCCCAGATTCCCTAACTCGATCGCCGCATTCAGATCGGCGGTGGGGTTGGCGATCCGTCCTTCTGCTTTGCCAAACAAAAAGTAATGGGCGATCGCGCTTAACTGTCCCTCATTGACTGCTCTGGCCACATCCGGGTTATTCGCCAAATAGAACGATCGCTCGAACAGCAAGCCGCGATCGCGTCCCTCTGCCAAACCGAATTCCACAAAGTGCTGATAGGGAGTTAGCTCGCTGCCTGCTACTGCTGCGGCTACGTCTGGATAGGTTTCCACGTAAAGCTCGGTAAAAAACTCGAAGATCGGATCGCGACCTTCTAATTGTCCGAAATTGACAAAGTGTTCGATCGCCGCGATCGCACCTTCTGCCACTGCCTCGGCCACATCCGGGTACTGTGCTAAATAATACGCCGTGTCAAACAAAGCGCTCGGATCCCGCCCTTCTCTTTGACCAAAGTTCAGGAAGTGTTCTAACCCACTGGCAAAAACCCCTGCGGCAACTGCCTCCGCCACGTCCGGGTTTTGGTTTAGATAATACCGTTCATCATACAACTTGCTGATGTCTAGCATTCGGCTGCTCTTTTTTGCTGGAAACTGATTGATTACTCAATCTTAAAGCATTTTCATGTTTCATTATATTAATTTATGTTAATTTTTTTTTGCTTTTGTCAATGTCAGAAAAAGCCAAGCTCGAAACAAGCTAACCGTAGATTTGCAAGCTTAACTCTTTGCGAACCCTCTATTTACAATCAATCCTTTTTTACCCTCTTTCCCCCTACCTCCTAGTGGATCGGATTTTTTACTTCATCCCGAAACCCAACTCTTTTGCTCCTCTTGCCCCCGGGAAACGCCGCTTTTCAATTGTCTTAACCCTAGCAAAATTATTGGAGCTTGACACGGATAACTTCATCGGTTAAAATAATTGCTTTTTCAAGTAAAGCAAGGGTGCAAATTATTTTGCACATTTATTGGGGGAGGGAGGCAAAGCCTCGTTAACTCGTTCCCAGGCGACCGCCTGGGAACGAGTTAACGAGTTAAAACGTGCTTGCTTATTTTGCATAAGTGCTTAACTTTTTCGCGGTCAGGCAAAGGGGGTGGCGAAAAACCGGGGGAAATTCGGTACGGGGAAGGAGCGCCAAGATGAGTCTCGGCGTTAGGGCGATCGCTAACTTATCTCACATGAGGCGCGATCGCCCTAACGCCCCCGATCGGTGCAGTCTCGGTCACGCAGAATGCAGGTGGGAAGCATCATTAGTAATTGGTAATTGGTCATTGATAATTGGTTAGTGGTAATTAGTTATTGGTACTCCTACAAATGACAAACCCCAAATGACAAAGGACCAATGACCAATGACCAACCACCGCCCCTGTTGCCAAATGGCGTGGAAATGGTAAAACAGCAATAGAAAAAGCGATCGCGCGGCGATCTGAGGGGAAAAACTGCATCTAAACCACCAGTAGCTCGCGGAGGGTGCGCCAGGATAGAGTAAACTACGGTGAAAATCCACCGGGTGTTAGGGAAAAATGGGGCAAACTGGAGCCGAAGAAGCGATCGCGCTTTGGGGAAAACCTAACTTAAAATTGAAAATCGCGCTCAACACCGAACAGGAGAGAAAGAGATGACCAGTTTCAGTAGCAATGCCTACCCGTCAATGCTAGACCTAGCCAGGGCCGGTAACTTTCGGGCGATCGCCTACCTGATCAACTCATACCTTGCCCCGCAAGGCATTTACGCCCGGGTCGATCCGGTGAAAAGCGGATGTTTGCCCATCCGCCTGGAACTCAACGCCATACCCGCGCAACCGGACCGAGCCCACCAAATCCGATCGGGGCTGATTAAATTCATCTGTCACCACATTTGGCGGCTCAACTCAGAGGCGATCGAGGGAGTTCGTATCATCGCCACCTGCGTCAACCCCGCAGGACCGACCAATCTGCTATGGCAACAGTCGGTGAGAATCGTCACCCCAGCCAACCAGCAGCGGCAAAATCGCCACGTGCAACGCTTGAGTAAGCTATTTGCCAAAACCACCGAGTGGCTAAAAACCTTCAAACTCTTTCGCCTATTTCTGCTCACCGGGGTTGTCGGTTCAGCCTTTGGGGTAGGACTGTTCGTCAGCTACGCTCAGATGCGCCTGCAAGAGCAAAGCACCCGCCAAACTGCGCCGATTATTCCCCAAAACCGGGAAGGCGACAATCGCGAAAACCCGCAAATGGTGCAAGGAGCATTAGAAAGCGTGCCGGTGGTGGAACACACCCAACTAATGAACCCCACCGATCCCACCGTCACCTTAATGATGAGCGGCGATGTCACCCTGGGTCATGCCTTTGAAGACCTAGTAGGCGAAGACTACACCTGGGCATTTGACGGGATGCCAGAATATCGCGAAGCCGATGTAGCAATGGTCAACCTAGAAGGCACCTTAACCACCAGCGACACCAAATTAGAAAAAACCTTTAATTTCAAAGCCAATCCCGAATCCATCGAAGTTCTGACCCATGGCGGCGTGGATATCGTCAACCTAGCCAACAACCACGCAATGGATTATCGAGAAGCGGGACTGCAAGACACCTTAAACACCTTAGAACAAGCCGGGATTCACGCCGTGGGGGCCGGGATGGATGTCACCGAAGCCCGCCGACCGGAAATCCTGGAGGTAAAAGGGCAGCGGATTGCGTACTTTGGGTATTATACCGCAGATTACCACGCGGCGGGAGCCGGAGTAGCCGGCACCAACCACGGTTTAGAAGAGCGGATCGCGCAAGACATTAAAGCAGTGCGCGACGAAGTAGATTGGATTGTGGTGAATTTCCACTGGGGCGTGGAACTGGCGAACTATCCAGAAATTTGGCAAAGCGAACTCGCCTATTTCACCATTGACCAAGGAGCGGATGTGGTGGTGGGTCATCACCCCCATGTTTTGCAAGGGGCGGAAATTTATCGGGGTCGTCCGATCGCCTACTCCTTGGGGAATTTTATTTTTGGCGGCAATGCGCGCAGCGATTACGATACCGCAGTGTTGAAAGTGTCCTTGCGCGAAAAACAAATGAAGGTGGAGTTTTTGCCCGTGGAGGTGCGAAAGTACCAGCCAAAAGTGGTAAAAGGAGAAAGGGGCGATCGCATCCTCGAACATATTGACATGCTCTCGGGCATTTTCGACGAACCGATGAGCTCGCCGATGATTCTCGATGTCCGCAATTCTCAGGTGGTGGAATCTGCCGAAAATTCTGTATTTGAGATGCCAGCGACGGCAGAAAATTCCAATGCACCGGCACTAGGCGATGTAGAAAACTCCGACAGCGATGCATTTGATGCCTCACCGTTTACCTCCGAGTTGGACGAAGAACTCTCCTTTGGCGAAACCGAACCCCTGCCCTCAGAGGCAACCGAAGCGGAAACCCCATCGTCGAACGGCCCTCGTGCGGCAGGAATGGCCCTAGCGGCGGCAGCAGCAGGCGGGGCGATCGGGGCGGCAGGTCGCGCCAAAAAGAAAATTCAACTGCCTCGGTTGACCAATAGCGCGGCTTCAAATTAATCCGGTTCTGGGTGGTGATGGGTCAGTTGTCCGAACGGAATTGCCCATCAATGAATATGCTAAGAACAAAGGACAATAGATAAGGACAGCTCCTCTCAGCAGGATGGGGCCTCCGATTCCCGGACAACTGACATTGGACAAAGGACAAGGCACAAACAGTGTTTGCGATCGCAGTAAAACAACAACAGTACAAAACCTACATCCTCTCCGATGGCGAGGGGAACTCCCGCATGGAAATCGTTCCCGAACGCGGCGGGATGGTCACCCGTTGGCAAGTCCAAGGTCACGAGATTCTCTACCTCGATAGGGAACGGTTTGCCAATCCGGAATTAAGCGTGCGCGGCGGGATTCCGATTCTGTTCCCCATCTGTGGGAATTTGCCCGAGGATACCTACACCCATAACGATAGGGAGTACCGCCTCAAACAACATGGGTTTGCCCGGGATTTACCCTGGGAAGTGACCGAGCAAATTACCAAAGAGGTGGCGAGCATTACTCTGGTCCTCAAAAGCAGCGATCGCACCCGCGCCGTCTATCCCTTTGACTTCGAACTGGCATTTACCTACAAGCTCAAGGGCAATTCCTTAGAAATCGACCAGCGCTACACCAATCTCTCGGACGAACGAATGCCTTTCTCCACCGGTCTGCATCCCTACTTCTGGGCACCGGACAAGTCCCAACTACAGTTTAAAATCCCCGCCGTCCAGTTTTGCGACCAAAAAACCCAAAAGCTTCACCCCTTTACCGGCACCTTCGATTTATCCCAAGACGAAATTGATGCCGCCTTCACCAAAATCACCGGCTTATCCGCTACGGTGAAGGATTTCTCCCGCCACTTGCAAATCGGGCTGCTTTACAAAGCCAGCTATTCCAATTTGGTGTTCTGGACTATCAAAGGCAAGGACTTCTATTGCCTAGAACCTTGGACCGGACCGCGCAACGCCATCAATACCCGCAAACACTTGCTGCACCTGAATCCTGGCCAGAAATGGGAAACCCAAGTGCGCCTCAGCGCGGACTTTTTAGAAAAAACTTAGATTTTTTTTAAAAAACCCCTTGCATTTTTCCAGAAGGCTGTGTTAGGGTAGTCAAGGTGTTGAGAAAGACACCAATGGGTCGCTAACTCAACGGTAGAGTACTCGGCTTTTAACCGATTAGTTCCGGGTTCGAATCCCGGGCGACCCATAGAATAGGCAAGTGGTTGGGAAAAAAGCGAAATTTATCGCTTTTTTTTTCGCGATATGTCCCAGAATCCCCACCAGCTCTGGTTAAATTTTTTTATAATCGGCTGAAAAATCCAAATCTCTTCCGAAAGGAGAGGATTTTTGTTTTTGGGAAAAAATTCGCCTCTACCCTTGCCCATGCTGGATTGTAGCCATTCAGCAGACAGGGACGAATGCAAAAATCCTGATTTGGCCCTTGTCCCGATTTCAGATATAATTCGCATAAATCTGAAATTTGTCTTAAGATTGTCTGTAACAATTTCAGCTTATTCATACCCAAATCGCTGAAAAAAAAAGAAACGAGGAGGATCCCATATGGCGCTAGTACCAATGCGATTGCTGCTGGATCACGCGGCAGAAAACGATTACGGCCTTCCCGCCTATAACGTCAACAACATGGAGCAGATCCTGGCAATTATGCAGGCTGCTGACGAAACCAATAGCCCGGTGATTCTACAAGCTTCTCGCGGCGCTCGCAAGTATGCTGGCGAAACCTTCCTGCGCCACCTAATTCAGGCGGCGGTGGAAACCTATCCCCACATCCCCATTGCCATGCACCAAGATCATGGCAACGAACCTTCCACCTGCTACTCCGCCATGCGCCACGGCTTCACCAGCGTAATGATGGATGGCTCCCTCGAAGCAGATGCGAAAACTCCTGCTAGCTTTGAGTACAACGTGAACGTCACCGCTGAAGTGGTGAATGTGGCTCACGCCATCGGCGTCAGCGTTGAAGGCGAACTCGGTTGCTTGGGTTCCCTGGAAACCGGCATGGGTGACAAAGAAGACGGTCACGGGTTTGAAGGAAAACTGACCCGCGAACAACTGCTCACCGACCCGGATCAAGCCGTGGAATTCGTGGAGCGCACTCAAGTGGACGCTCTGGCAGTGGCGATCGGCACCAGCCACGGCGCTTACAAGTTCACCCGCAAGCCCACTGGCGAAATCCTGGCCATCAGCCGGATTGAAGAAATCCACCGTCGTCTGCCCAACACCCACTTGGTGATGCACGGTTCCTCCTCCGTGCCCCAAGATCTGCTCGAACTGATCAACCAGTACGGCGGTAAAATCCCCGAAACCTACGGTGTGCCCGTCGATGAAATTAAAAAAGGCATCAAGAGCGGTGTGCGGAAAGTGAACATCGACACCGACAACCGTTTGGCCATCACGGCGGCAATCCGCGAGGCGGCTGCTAAGGATCCGGCTAACTTTGACCCCCGCCACTTTATGAAGCCCTCGATGAAGTACATGCAAAAAGTGTGTGCTGAGCGCTATCAGGCTTTTGGCACCGCAGGGAATGCCACCAAGATCAAGCAAGTCACCCTGGATGAGTTTGCGGCGAAGTACGCTAGCGGCGAACTCAGCGCCAGCGTCAAGAAAGCTGTGACGGCTTAATTCAATACTCCGAAAAGGGGGAGTGCGGTGTTTGCCTCTCCCTCTTTTCCCTCCGAGAAAGAGAGAATATCGGGTGGCGCTTGGCGCTGCCCGCTTTTTTTATGGCCACAGTCGCCAAATTTTCACCGTCTGGTCTTCACTCCCACTGACTAAGGTTTTTCCATCGGGACTAAAAACGACTGCTTTCACCGGTCCGAAATGCTCCAGGGTTTGCAACAGTTTGCCGGTGCGATAATTCCACAGTCTCACCCGGTTGTCTTTGCCTCCACTGGCGAGGGTTTCTCCGTCGGGACTGAATGTTACCGCTAGGGGGTACCCCTCGGGTTGGGTCACGGTCCGCAGGAGTTTGCCGGTTTTCAGGTTCCATATCTGAATCAGCTTTTGCCCGGTATCCGCACTGGCGATCGCTTCTCCATCGGGACTGATGGCGAGGTCCCAAATAAATCCCACGGTCGTATCAAACCAGCCTCTAAATCCCTGCAACCAATCCTCTGCGCCCTTGAGGGTCTGCTCTCGTTTTTCTCCCCGCCAATTCCAAGTCATAATCGCCCCATCGTTACCCCCACTTACCAATTTTTGACCGTCGGGGGTAAAGGCTACTGAATGCACTTCCCAACCATGTCCTTTTAGGGTAGATTTTACTTTGCCACTGGGAAGATGCCAAAGGTAAATCGCGGTATCCAAGGCGGTAAACCCCAGATGTCCGCTGGCCAAATGTTGTCCGTCGGGACTAAATGCGACGCTAGCCGCACGCAGGGCTAACCAGGACTTTCCCAGGTTTTGTTTGACGCTTCCGCGCTGCAAATCCCATATTTTGATGCTGGCATCCTGAAATTCCATATTGCTGCTACTGGCCAGGGTTTTTCCATCGGGGGAAAAGGCTAGGGAAAGCAGGGCACTGGTATGTCCTTTGAGGGTGGTTTGCAACTCGCCGGTTTGCAAGTTCCACAGCTTAATCGTGCGATCGTAACTTCCACTGGCTAGGGTTTTCCCATCGGGGGCGATCGCCAAACATTCCACTACGTCCGAATGCTCCCGGATGGTTCGTTGCAGTTGCCATGACGGTGGCGGCAACAATCCGCTCCAGGTTGGCGGCATCACTGCCGGATTTTGACAAATCGTCGGCAACCAACTCGCTCCCGGATACTTTTTATCCCAAGTATCTTCTAACTTCAGGCGAGTTTCGCGCATTGTTGTATAAAGTGCGAGGCCCGCCGCAAATAATGTGAGAAAATGACGCAAAAAGTCTTTGGCTACGGCGTCGGGTATCGGTTGACGCATGACGATACTTTGTGGCAAGTGCAACTTGGCCAACTGGTGAGCCAATCCCAACCCATCACAGGAGTTGAAAATCGCCAGTTGCAGCCCGTGGGCGATCGCCCCGGTGAGGCTATTTCTTAACTCCTCAATCGTCAAATGCTCGGTCCGATTTAGGGCAATTTTCCCCGATTCCTTCTCCGTTTTGCTGTGACCCGCAAAAAAGAAAATTTGCCAGCCGCGATTTTGCCACAGGGTTTCGAGTAACTGTTGCTTGGTCGGTTGTTGCAAAAATTCCAATTCCGCACCGCGATTTTCCAGCCCTTGCACCTCCTGGCGGTCGAACTCGATATCGATACCCTCACTATTGCCCAATACCGCTAAAATCCTCACGCGATCGCGCCCCAGGGTTGTCTGGATTTTTGGTAACTTATACTCCGGTTCGCTCAACCCCACTTCCACCCGGCGATCGCGGAATAACTCCCACACCTGCCAGGGCAACTCACGCATTTCCCCCACTTCACTTTGAACGATAACCCGAATTTCCGCCTCGGATTGACCCAAATTCTGCTGCAACCCATCGCGAATTTTTTGCCATCGTTCATCCCCAGAATTAAGCCATTGATTCATCTCCTCCTTTAACTGCTGCGCTGAGGAGGTTACCGAAGATTTACTCTGTTTTCGCTTAGTTGCCCGCGCCCCACCTGCCCCGGAAGACCCGCACTTCTTATTCAACTGCTTCTCAAACGCAGCTTTCCACCCTTGCAGGGATTCCGGAATGTGCGGTGCTGGTGGCAAATGACCTTGCAGGGCAATTTCTGCCCGCGCCCCATCCGCACCGATTTCCAACAAAGCCGGAAATCCGTCCTTGAAGTTGCCCTCCAGCAATTTCAGCACCACCAGTTTTCCCATCCTGTCTCCCCTTCAACTATGGATTGCGTCTATTATAAGCGATCGCCGGATAACCGGGCGGGGAATGAATTCCCCGACAGGTGTTGCAGGTTCATTCCCATCGATTATAACTCTTGGGCGATCGTCACATCGCCGAGGGAGACGCGGATGGCAATCAGTTCCCCCGGTTCCATGCCAAACTCGAATCGCATCGAATCATCCACCTCCCCGGCGCTATCTTCTAGCACGATTTCATCCGACTCGTCCAAAATCGCCACCTGCAGCCCCGCAGGCAGGTAGCGGGCGTCCTCCGCCGGCTCCACATCCACGATCGCTCCCACTTCTGACTCAGTTTCTGGGGTCAATTGTGCGACTAAGACCACTTTTTCCCCGCCGCCCAAGTCAATTTCCTTGGCGCGGGTGATGGTGCCTTCTGGGAGGATGCCCTTGGCACTTCTGGAACGACTTTGCCGAGAGGGCGATCGCACCGCTGTTTCCGGTTGCCAATTTTGAGCCACTTCCGCCGCTGCTAAATCGATTTTCTGTTGTTTTAGCATCACATTGGCTGACAGTTGTTGGATGCGAAACACCAACTGGTCTATCTCTTCTTTCACCGTATCTTCAATAGTGGCTTGCAACTGAATCTCCCACTGGTATTCCAATTGGTCATTGCTTGCCGAAGTTGGCGCAGGCGCCGGGGCAGTGTCATCCACAATCTCTTGCCAGTTTTCCACCCCCACCGCCTGACAAATCCGCACGAAGTTTTCCTGCGTAATCGGGATACGCCGCCAAAATCGCCGCAAACCCGCTTTGCCCACTAAGGCTTTGTCAGACCAAGCTGCAGCGGTTTTAGTCCAGCCTTTTTTTCGGCGCGCTGCATCCACGATTTCGAGTCCTGCTTTCGAGGCTTTTAGAGAAACTGCCATGTTTGTCCTCTCCCCGGGTGGGTAATTAAATTCGCTTTTCGACCAGTTTATCACTCATTGCGATCGCTTTGGGAGCGGTTTTTCCCGAGAAACAAAGTGGGAATTAATGTGTGCCGTTTGTTCTTCGATATATCAGCGATTCTAGAGTTGTGGAGAAAAAACAGCAGTTAGCGCTAACTCGCTTCTCCTCTCCGATTTACTTTTGAAAGGAAGCGAGATATGACTGTCAAACAATTCTATATTATCCCCCTGTTGGTGTTTCTGTCTCTCACCCTCCGGGTTAACATGGCATCCAGTGCCTATCGGGTTAACTCCGTGAGTACCAACTTCTCTATCTCTCGCAGTAGCGAGTCAGACAAGGAGGAAGAATCAGACCTGCTCCCCACTAAAATGGCGCAGGTTTTCAACCAAAGCGGCGCGATCGGGCAATCTGTACCAGTGGAACCATGCCCCGCTGAAGAAGGGGAAGAAGCGGGAGATATTATTTGCCCCAGCTAATCTCAAGTGAGTTAAACCCCCTTTCTACTCGTTCCCCCCTGGGGGGAACGCTCTCCCCAAGCTACCGCCTCCCCGCCCAGTAATATCGACTCCGAAATCAACTTATACCAAAAGTCCGCGTAGGCGGACTATAGCGCTGTCGCGGGCTACGCGCTTGGCTTGCCCAGGCGCGATTTCAATCCCCCGCCTATATTTCCCACCCAAACTATGGCACAACATCGATCCACTCTTGGGCTTCCCGAGAAACTGTTGCGTTCGGGTCGTATTTCAGACAGTTTTTCCCTGCCCGGTTGGCGGCTGAAAAATTCTCTTCCGCGTCCCACACTTGTGCTAACACACAGTAAGCGGGGGCACGGTTGGGAATTAGGGAAATTGCCCGTTGTAAGTGCACTTTGGCGGCTTCAGAGTTTTCCAATTTGAACTGCAGCCAACCCATATTTTTCAAAAAGGCATATTGAACCCGATCGCTGCTGGCAAGTTGCAACCCTTCTTCGAGCAGGTCAATTGCCTTATCGTATTGTGCTTCTTTTATATACAATCGCGCCCGATTATTGTAGGGTGCAGAGAGATTCCCGACGGCGATCGCTTTGTCGTATTCCGCCGCCGCTAACTCCAGCTTTCCCTGGTTTTCGTAAAGCACGGCACGATTGTAGCGGGCTTTGGCATAGTTTGGGTTCAAGAATACGGCGCAATTATAGGAGAGTTCGGCCAACAATTCTCGACCGCTCACATGGTGGTGGACGCCGCTATTGTTGCAGGCTAAAGCAATTTTAGGCGAGGTCAATTCTGCTGTCGTCACTGTAGCGATCGCCAACAGTCCTACCAGACTTATGCCCAAGCCTATGACAGTTTTGCGGCGCAGTTTATCCGAGGGGTTGCTGTGGATTTCGCCGAGAGATTGGGGATTGACAATTGTATCTAATTCTGATAAAATTTCTGCTACGGTTTGCGGTCGATTGGCGGGAAAGGGAGCCATCATGCGGTCGAGTAAATTCGCCAGGGAGGCAAAATTTTCCAGGGTATTTCGGGAGGATTGAGGAACGCAATTGTGCCACAGCAGTTGACCGGCGATCGCATCGGTTTCCAAATCTAAGGGATGTTGGCCGGTGAGTAAATGAACCAGGGTATGTCCTAATGCAAAAAAATCGGACTGAGGGACAGCTTTTCCGTAGGCTTGTTCTAGAGGCGTATAACCGGGAGAAATCAGTCCAGTAATTTCGCGATCGCCGCTAATTTTGGCCAGATAGGTATGGGTAACTTGTCGCACGCCGCCGAAATCAATCAGCACCAATTGTCCGTCGGGTTTTAACATAATATTCGACGGTTTGATATCCCGGTGAAAATACTGCTGCTGATGCAAGCGTTGTAAAATATCTAACAGTTGTTTTAACCAGTTAATGGCTTGTTGTGCGGTAATCGGAGAATGGTTTGCAAGCCACTGTTCTAAATTCTCGCCAGGGATTTTTTCCATCACCAAGCAGTGGAAAGGTTCGCTGCAGTTTTCCCGTTCTACGGTAAAATATCCGTCGGGTTCGACTTGGGGAATGCCCGGGTGATTCAGGTGGCTTAACACTTCGGCTTCCCGCTGAAATAGAGCGATAGCCTTGCGATAGCCTTCGTCAACGCTGGGGGGAATTTTCAGCACTTTAAGCAATTTAACCGCAGGTTTTCCTCGGGTAAATTTGACGCGGCGATCGCTGACTTCAAAAGTGTGGGCAAATCCGCCGTTACCGAGTTTGCGACGGACTAAAAAGCGATTGTTAAAAAGAGTTCCGGGATAAATCATAGCGGATTAAACTCCATTTATTGCGGGGAAAAGCGATTGAGTACGTATTTCCTAATCACCGGTTGCAGGGAAAAGCGAGGTTGAGCGTTTTCCCTGTGGTTTTCCACCAGCGATCGCCCTGCTAAAGACTCCAGGGCTTCCATTAAACTAGAGGTACGAACCGCGTCAGCAAAGGCGGTTTTCAAGTCAGGGAGAGAAAGGGCGGTGGTGGCGATCGCTAACTGCACCATTATTTCTATTTCTAATGGAGTCAGGCGCTCGAACTGCGCGTCGAGTACCTTCTGTAATTTTCCCACAAATACGGTATTTTGTTTGAGAAATTCCGTGACATTTCCCGCAAAAAGCTGTAGTATCGTGCCAGAAACAATTTTCAGCGCCAAAGGATTGCCTCGGTACAGTTGAATCAGTTTGTCCAATTTTGCGGCGGGAAATAAGCCTTGTTCTTGCAGGAGCGATCGGGCGGCGGGAGTTTCTAAATCCTTCAGCAAAAAAGAGCGCACTGGTTGCCTTTTGCCTTCCATCAACCCAATCTCGCTGGGTTTTTCGCAACTGGTGATTAGCAAGCAACTTTGATGCGGTTCTTCTCCCACTCGTCGCATGAGTTCGCCGTAGTTTTCATACCCCGGGCGATAGGAACCGACGAGAGTATTGCTTTGCAAAATTGCTTCAACGCTATCGAAAATTAGCAGACATCGGCGCTGTCGCAATACCTCCATCAGTTGGGTCATGCTATGAGTTATAGATGCGGGATTTTCTCTGTACTGCTGGGGATAAAAAAAGCACCGCAAATCGGCGAGCAAATCTGCAAGAGATGGTGCATACCGCAAACTGCGCCACACCAAAAAATCGAACTGGGTTTGCATCTGTTGTGCCAATCTCACCGATAAGGCGGTTTTGCCAATTCCCCCCAGTCCCAAAATTGCCACCAATCGGCATTTTTCGACGACTATCCAGTGCTGTAAACGGGTTAGCGGTTCCTGGCGATCGTAAAATCGGGAAATATCCGGCGCACTTTCCCAGTCTTGACGCAAATTGAGCGGCGGAACATCGCAGACTTTATCCCAGGTTTCGCTTTTGCCCGGAAGGGGGAGGGAATTAATCGATGGATCTGCGGTTGTGTAGAAATTTGTAGATGGGAAAGTTTTGCGCTGCGATTGCGATTCAGACAGGGGTGGTGTGGGATTGGGTTGAGTGAGGGAAGCGAGGGTTTGCGATCGCCCTAATTGTTGCCAAATATTCTTTTTTCCCACTTTTTCTCCCGGTTCGATAATCCCGGCATTTTGCAATACTTCCCCCAGCATTCCCCACAGCTTCGGCGCAACGTCTCGCGCCAGATAGCTGGTTTGATAGTTGCGCGCTTCTATCTCGGTGGCTTTGATTTCTTCGTAGGTGCAATCCGCCAACGCGCCGCGCAGTAACGCGACTTGCAGCCCATTCAGGCGATCGCCAGTCTGCTGATACACCAACTCATCCGCAATTTTTACCGCTTCTTCAATATCCATCGCTTCAGTGCTTCTATCCTTTTAACTCAGTATAACCTCAAATTTTGCATGGCGAACCCTTTCACCCGCCAGGGATTCAATTTTGAGTCGTCTTTAGACAACTTGAGCGATGAGGCTCTGACTTTGAGTCCCCGCCCGCCTTTTCCGAACCAAACTGATTTTTCCGATTTTTTCCCATCGAGGGGCGAGTTCACCTCCAGAACTTTTGCTTTCAAAGTCCTGAATTTATGAATTGATATTTTTGGCGGCTTCAGCCAGAATCGAGTTATCACCTTACATCGGCATCAAACTATGGCTCGAATAATCATGCATTTCGGCAAAAGTTACTCTGGTTTCAAGACAAGCATAGAATCAATTACCCGCGAATTATTATTTGGTAATTATGCAAAATATTCAGGGTAATAGAAGAGGCGGAGCCTCGGAGAAGGCGTTCCCAGGCTGGAGCCTGGGAACGAGTATGCGGCTGGAGCCTGGGAACGAGTATTAAAACTTTCCGTTCTTCTCCCGCAGGTATCTCCTTGTAAGTTTCAACTGTTATTTACCTTGACAGGAGTGAATTATGGTATCTTCTCTCTTTTATGACAAAGGTGGAGTTCGCATCACCAAGACAATCTTTGAAGTGCCTTCCGGTACGCAGTACCAAATTAAAAACATTGATTCGGTTTCTATACTCAAAGAAGACCCCAACCGCAAAGGCCCGCTTATTTGCATCCTTGTGGGAGTATTATTGCTGGCTGCTTATGGTTTGGGTTTGATTTTCATTGGATTGGGTATCTGGTGGTGAACGCAGCAGAAACCGATGTATTGGATTGCAATTACTACCGCCGGCACCCAAAAACAAGGATATGGCTCTAACAATTCTGAAGAAATTCGCGAAATTCGCTCGGCTTTAAATGCGGCGATGGAATAACTCTGCACCAATTTTGCTGCTGATTATGCAAGTGATTCGGCTTGCTGGAGTCGGCGGCGGAGCCTCGCAAAATGCGTTCCCAGCTCATGCTGGGAACGAGTATGAAATAGTCTGCTTAGGCGAAATTTAATTGCCTAAGCAAGATTTCAATACCCCGCCTTTTGTTGTTGATTTTTAATGGGAGAAATAATGATGGCTGTTGACCGAGATTTGTTGGCAAAATTTAACTTTCGCCGCACTATCGATCGCTATTGCGATCGCCTGGGATGGATAATCCAAGACTTGGACGATCGCAGCGCGGTTTTAAGGTTTAATGCGGCTTCTGGAACCACGCAAACACTATTTATCGTTGGCTACGATACCACTTTGGAGTTTTCCGTGCCCAGTGCTTTAAAATTTGATGCCCTAGAGGATATTCCCGGCTGGATATCCACCCTGCTGCTGTGCCGAAATAGCGAATACCGCATCGGGTTTTGGTGTGTGGAAAAAATAAACCACCGTCACGTTTTTTCCGTGATGCACAATGCCGAAATTAACCGCATGGATGTTGACTACTTCCGCCAAATCGTGTTAAAATTGATTAAGGATTGCGATGAATTCGAGCAAGTGGTGGAAACTGCGCTCCTTGATGCATAAGAGTGGAAAATAATGACAACCGCCACCTTGTGACACCCGATCGCCGCCGTTTCCCCCCGGAGAATGAACTGGGGGGCAAGGTTTTGTGGGCACAAACTTTAACTATTGTTGCTAAATGCGGTCAATTTTGGAACTTGATGCTTTAATAGAAGTCAAGACAGCTTATAACAATTGCTCCTAGGAACTTGACCGATGGCTCTAGAACTGTTTGACGCCAACTACTATTTAGCCGCAAATCCCGACTTAGCCGCAGCCGGTATCGATAGTCCGGACGAATTATATCAGCATTTTAGAAACGCCGGCTTAAACGAAGGGCGGGCGTTTTCACCGTTTGTGGATATCAACTACTATCGCCTGAGAAACCCGGAATTGGCGAGCTTTCGCATCACCAGCAACCGCCAACTGTACGATCACATGCGAGAGTACGGTATCGGCGAAGGTCGAGACTTTTCGCCGATTATCGACCTAGATTTTTATTTAAGCAAAAATCCCGATTTAGCGCAAGCCTTCGGGAGCGATCGCACCCTCGCCTTACAACATCTGATCGCCAGTGGTATCAATGAAAATCGCCCCTTTTCCCAATTTATCGACTTAGACTTTTATGCAGCAGCAAATCCCGACTTGCAGCAAGCATTGGGCAATAATCGAGAACAATTGCTCGACCATTTATTAAATGTAGGAATTTTTGAAGGGCGACAATATTTACCCGGAGACTTGGGCGTATTAAATGGCGCGCAGACTGTGGGAGAAAATCCCCAAGCGCGCCCGGTGGTCAATAGCCTGGATTCGGAAGATTACTATCACTTTCGCCTCAATGAGTTTCGCGATGTGAGGATTAACGGAGAGGGAAGCGAAGCCACCACAGAGATTGCCTTGTTTAGAGATAGTAACAACAATGGCATCCTGGATGAAATCGACCGACAAAATGCGATCGCCGGCGATAAAACCCGCTTATCCCAACTGGATTTATTCGGCGTCGGACCGGGAAGCTACTTCGTAAACGTCTCCCATTTAGAAGAAGACACCCCCTACAAACTGGATGTATTTTCCACCCCCGCCAGCATCCTCTCCCAACCGGATATTGGCGGAAACAGCCTCAACGCGGCACATTATGTGGGAGATTTGCTCTATCCCCAAGCCGTCAACGGTTACATCGACAGCAACGATCCGGTAGACTTTTACAGCTTTACCCTCAGCAGTCGCAGTGACGTGAGCTTGAGACTCAATGGGTTGAGTACCGATGATGTGTATTTGCGAATCGTTCAAGATTTAAACGCCAATGGAGTACCAGATCCCGGAGAAGTGGTGGCCTCGATTTCCGATGAAAATCGCAATCCCAACGATATTAATGGCGATGGGAGAATTGATGTAGACGAGTATTTTATTTCCCTGCTCGAACCCTCGAGTGAGGATATATTTCCCAACGCGATTCGCGCCTTCGATCTGAACCCGGGAAACTATTTTATCAATGTGTCTCGCCTAGAAGAGGATACCAGCTATGACTTGCGGATGGACTCGATTCCGGTTGACGTGCCTACCTCCGGGGCGCGAAACCTGAATCCCGTGGGATTTGCCACCATCGGGGTATTGCGCGATCGCTTTGAAGTCGCAGACTTTATCGGCGAGGCGAATCCCTACGATATGTATGAATTTTCCCTGGAAGATACCCGCAATGTGAACTTCCAACTCGATCGCATCGTCCAACCCACCGATTTCTTCCTGATTCACGATATCAACAAAGACGATATCTTTACCTTTCAAGAATTTCTCGCCTTTCCCACCACTGAAGGAGACATGGCCCCGGAACTCGAACGCATTTTAGGGCCGGGAACTTACTATCTCGGCGTGGCCAAAAAGGGCAGCAACACGCCCTATTTGCTCACAATGGAAGAATCCGACCCAGAAATTGCGCCAGATGCGGCGGGGAATACGGCGGCGGCGGCCCTGGATGCGGGGGTGTTAGCCCCAGAAGCGAAAATCTATAGCGATTATATCGCCACCAGCGATCCGGACGATTACTATCGGTTTACCTTGCAGGATTGGCAACAGGTAGGACTGTATCTGTATGACATGAGTGCCAACGCCCAACTCAGTTTGAGTAAAGACTTGAATGGGAACGGGGCGATCGCACCGGATGAGGTTATCTTGGCGTCGGAATCGAAAGGTGCCTATCAAGACCAACTGACCCCGATATTAGGACCGGGAACTTACACCTTGCGCGTTTCCCAGGCATTAGGGGATACCACCTACAGTTTGTGGATGGATGCCTTGACGGCGGAAATTCCTCCCCCGGTGGCGGGAAATGGCGTAGCGGATGCCTTCGATGTGGGTCTGCTGGATCGGATACATCGGCAAAGTGGCATTGTGCGAGATAACAATCCCAACGATTTTTATCGCTTCCAGGTCGATCGCCCCCGGGATGTGAGCGTATTTTTAGATGGGTTGAGCGGCAATGCGGACTTGCGGCTGATTCAAGACCGGAATGGGAATGGTCTGGTAGAACCCGAGGAAATCGTCGCCCTGTCGGCGCAAGGGGGTGCCACGTTAGAAGAATTGCACGTGAGTTTGGGTCCGGGGGAGTATCACCTGTGGGTGTCTCGCCCCAGCGGGGAGACCTATTACGACTTGACCCTCGCCCCGGAACAGTTCGATCGCAGCTATGGATATGGTATGCTGGATGCAGCCGCCGCCGTCGCCAGCGCGATCGGCGTCGCACCTTTCCCGCAAGCCGCTCCCTTGGGCGGGTCGAATTGGCACCTGGATATGGTGAATGCCCCAGCAGCTTGGCAGCGGGGTTATACTGGTGCGGGAGTGACGGTGGCGGTGATTGATGGTTCCCTGGACTATACTCACCCGGATTTGCAGGGGCAGGTGTGGCAGAATGTAGACGAAATTACCGGCAACGGAATTGACGATGATGGGAATGGATTTATCGATGATGTGCGAGGCTGGAATTTCCGGCGGAATACCCCAGAAGTGAGGAGCTTAGATCCCCTAGAAGGTCACGCCAGCCACGTGGCGGGGATTGTGGCCGGCAAAAATGACGGCGTGGGCACCACGGGAGTGGCTCCCGGGGCGAAAATCATGCCGGTGCCGGTGCTCGATCCGTTTACCGGCACCGATGAAGATATCGCCGCCGGGATTCGGTATGCCGTGGATAATGGCGCGCGGGTGATTAATTTGAGTTTGGGGGGTGGCGCGCCTAGTGAGATGCAGCGGGAAGCCCTGCGGTATGCCAACGATCGCGGTGTGGTCGTAGTGATGGCGGCGGGCAACGATGGGTTGAGCCTGTTAGGCGGCGGGAAGCGGTTTAGTCCGGTGAATTATCCCGCTGGGTTGGCCGGTGAAAGCGGGATTTCCGTGGGGTCCGTGACTCGCGATCGCGCGATCGCCGAATTCACCAACCGCGCCGGCACCGAGGTGCTAGATTATCTGGTGGCACCAGGTGAGGATATTTATTCCGCCTTGCCGATTAATCGGTATGATTTTTGGGAGGGCACTTCGATGGCCGCACCAATGGTGGCCGGTGTCGCCGCCCTCATGCTCCAGGCAAATCCGAATTTGACCCCGGAACAAGTAGAGCAAATCCTCACCGGCACCGCCAATCCGAATGGGATTATTGAGGATGGGGCGTTCGATTTTTTGGGGTAAGGATTGCCCGCAATTGGCGCGATCGCCCCCGTAACTCACCGGGGCGATCGCCAAAATTATGAGGGTTTAAATTGGGGTGTTTCATGGATTCGGTTAACCCCGATTCCACCGTTAATTTATTATGATTTTCCTCAACAACGGTTAATTTATGTAACCCTAGAGAGAGCCTCATGGAAGCTCAATCACCGAGTCTTTGGATCGGGTTTATCCAAAATGCGATCGCAGTATTCCTCGCCTCATCAGCCAATACCGTCTCTAACCTGCAGCGCAACTTCTCCCGCCCCCGGGCGGTTCAACCCCCAGGGAAACACCGAATATTGGATCCGTTCCCCATGCCCTTGCCGCATTTTGTACGCCTTGCGCCCGCGCTTCGGGAATATTGGGAAAACACCACCCAAGCGCGGGCTTCACTGATTGTCCCAGCTCATGAGAAAATCAACTAACCGAACGCACCGAGTTCTGTGCCAAAATTGATGTCAACCCGCTCAGCCAATCTCTGGAGGCGCAGAACGCGGATAGGTTCGCAGAGATTGGAAACCCGAGAGTTGTGAATTGCCCTGGCGATCGCCCCAGGGAAAGTCTTGCAGACCGCAGTGTAGCGGAGTTTCCCACGGAGGTTCCCAAGATGACCCAGTTTGACCAATGGCAAGTAACCGAAGCGTTGACCCCACCCGACTCGCCGCCGGACACTTCGCCACCCGCAAAACCGAGTTCGCCGCTTTGGTCGTTCGTCACCCACTTATTGGGAGCCGGATCGGACTACGAACGGGGAAATCGAATGTACGATCGCAAAAATTATCCGGCGGCGATCGCCTTTTACGATAAAGCCCTGAAAAAAAACCCGCGACTGCACCGGGCATGGTTGAAACGGGGCGCGGCCCTAATGAATTTGCATCGCTATGAAGAGGCGATCGCCGCTTATGACGGGGCCATTCAACACCATGCCGATAATTATTGGGCTTGGACTTTCCGAGGGCGATCGCTGTTTCACTTGCACCGTTACACCGAAGCGCTTGCGTCTCTCGATCAAGCAATTCAAATTAAAAACAATCAATACGAAGCCTGGTATTACCGAGGGCGATCGCTCCTGGAAGTACAACAACCCAAAGCTGCTTTATCGGCTTTCAACCGGGTGGCCAAACTCAACCCGAATTTAGCCGGACTCTGGTACTATCGCGCCCTTGCTTTAATGGAATTGCAGCGCAATCAATCAGCGGTAGATTCCCTCAACAAAGCGGTGAAATTACAACCAGATAATGCCGCCGCTTGGTATAACCAAGGGCTGGCATTGGAGGGCTTAGAGCGCGATACCGAAGCAGTAGCGGCTTACGAAGCGGCGCTGAATTTGGTGCCGGATAATGCGGCTTGTTGGTTTAATCGCGGCTTGTGTCTGGAACGGTTGCAGCACTACACGGAAGCGGTGGCATCGTTCGATCGCGCCTTGTCTCTAGCACCGAACAATCCGGTGATTTGGTTTTATAAAGGAAGAGCGCTCAAACATCAATGGGCCGAAGCCGCGATCGCTTGTTTCGATAAAGCAATTGAATTGCACGCCAATTGGCCAGAAGCTTGGATGAATCGCGGCGTGGCACTCTCTGATGCCCGTCAGTACGAAGCCGCTTTAGCCTCTTTCGACCAAGCCACTAAAATTAATCCCAATTTGTCTACCGCTTGGCTGGGTCGCGGGATGGCACTTTACGGTCTCGGCGCTTATCAAGATGCGATTCAAGCTTATAACAATGCCATTTTAATTCAGGCCAAATTTCCCGAGGCATGGTATCACCGAGGCATGGCATTAGAAAAATTAGAAAGATATGAGGATGCTTTAGCTGCTTATGAGAAAATCGGTCAAATTACCTCGGATCCGACATTTATTTACCGCGCTTGGGTGAAACGCTCGGAAGTGTTGGAAATTTTGGAACGCTATGGGGAAGCACTGGATGCATTTGCTAAAGTGTTGGAAGTCAAGCCCAATGACGCTCGCGCCTGGATGAAACGGGGGGATTTGTTATCCAAAGCACAGCGGTATATCGATGCCCTGGTGGCTTATGATGAGGCGATCGCGATTTGGCCAAATCATTACGAACCTTGGATGAAACGCGCCCGAGTGCTAGGAAAAGTGGGTCAATACACCCAGGCGATCGCCGCTTACGATACGGTCATTCAACTCAAACCCACTCACTCTCTCGCCTGGTTGCGTCGTGGGGAAACCCTCGAAAAATTACATCGCTATCCGGAAGCCGTTCGATCTTATGGGGTGGCGATTGAAGTAGATCCGAATGCCACGGATGCGATTGAAAAGCGCAACCGACTCCAAGAACAGCTCGATAGCGGTCCGTTTCTCCCCGAAGAACGGGATTACTCTTAAAAATCACAACCGCATTTATCTTGTTTCAGGGTTTTTTCATGCTCAAAAAATTTATTTTTACCACCGCAATACTTATCCCTTCGGTGGCGGTTGTCAAACCTATGGCTTTAGCCGAAAATCCCGAACACCTCCTGCAATTGCAACGGGGAAATGAATGTCGCCATTGCGACCTCACCGGTGCGGATTTAACGGGGATTGATTTACAAGGTGCTGATTTAATCGGCGCTTCTTTGCGAAATGCAGTGCTCGATGAGGCGAATTTGGTTCGGGCCAATCTCACGGCGGCTGACCTGCAAAGTGCCAGTTTAGTCGGAGCTAATTTGTTTAGTACCAACCTCAGTTATGCTAACCTCAGCAGTGCGAATCTGTACAATGCAATTTTAGTCAGTGCAGATGTTACGGGAACTGACTTTACAGAGGCAAATTTGGTTGGGGTGACTGGATTGGAAACGCAACCGCCACCGAGAACCGAAGAGCATGAAGAATGGATATTTGAAAATGGAGAATTGAGACGGAAAACGCAGTAGCAAAGTGCGCTCCCGCCCGGGGTCTCGGTTCCCTCGAACAAACGTTGCTCATTCCTAACGATTTATAGCGCTTTTTATCGGGGCGAGGGAGAGTGTTTCTCTCGATGAGGTGGCGACGCGGGTGGGGCACGAGAGACTTCTTCCCCCATCAATTCGGTGGGAAGCGTCCCATTATCGAACCGATCGGGGATTATAATGAATCAGAACCAACCCCGGCGGCTAGGTCATACTGCTGCGGGGTGACCCGTAAAGTGATTCGATCCCCCCATTAGCCCGGTTGGCGTTCCAGGGAAAAAGCGTTTAAATTGCATACTTTCATCGAGGTAAATTTTCCTCATTGTCCCCGATTTCACTGAGGGAGGAACGCGCCAGGTAGGTTCCCCAGATTGTTTGATGCAACTTAAACGAACAACAGCGATAAAGTTAAAATCGAAAGTTAACATCGAGGGTTGCATGAAAACTAGAAATTCGCAAGCGGTGGGGGGAAATATCGGAACATTCTTTTACAATGAGATAGAGAAAGGTTGAGCGAACCGGGGCTTTTCTGCAAGTCTCCCGGAAGAGCGCAATTTTCCTCTTGAACGCGCGAAAACTTCCTGAATTGAGAAGATTAATGCAGTTGTCTCATCTCCAATTGAGTTTGTTGTTGCCAATTCTCGCCGCCGTACAGTTTGCCATCGGTATCGTTTTCGTCGAAATGATTTTTGACGAAAAATCCTTGTTTGGCATGGTGGAATGGGGTGGATTCCTCACGCCGAATCTGGGAAATTGGTGGTTGCTTTTTTTACTTCGCAGCATTGTGGGAGTCTGTGGAATTCCCCTACTGGCAAAAGTGCTTTATCCCCTCACCGGGCAAGATTTGAAACATCAGTTGCAACATCCCACTCGTTCGGTGTTGTGGGTGGGGATAATTAGCGGGTTGTGTTTGTTTGTGGCGGAATGGTTTATGTATTTTGCAGTAGGATTCGTTCCACTCGCAGTGGCGATCGCCTCGGGGTTGTTGTATCCGACGATCGCCGCGATCGGCGCTTGGACATTGTGGGGCGATCGCCCGACTCCACTGCTTGTGCTGGCGATGACGATGGTGGCGATCGCCAGTTTTGTAGCAGTTCCCCTCCCCCGTTTTTTCGTCGGTACCTTGAGCGATATTCTGTGGGGAATAAGTGCGGCGGCTGTAAGTTCTCTGGCATTTGCCAGCTATCTGCTGCTGACCCAACGCGCCACCCGTCAGTTGCACCCGCTTCCGTTTACGGCGATCGCGTTGGGCACGGTATTTGTCTTGTCTTGTCTCGTGGGAATGTTGCCAGTTGACTTGATGGAAATTACCCTAGAACCGAGACAATTTCCCACCCTTGTGGTGGGTGGCGCAATCGTCGGCGTACTCACGTTAGTGGGATATCTGCTGAGTAATTATGGCGTGGTTTTAGTGGGGGCTGCCCGCAGCGCGATCGCGATCGCCAGCATGCCGGCATTTACCATTTTACTGACTGTGATTCTATTTCAATCCGCTTTAGAATTCAAGCAAATTCTCGGAATTTTAGGCGCAGTTTTGGGTTTGGTGGTGCTGATGAGCGAACCCCCGGCGGATGGCTAGGCACTTGGAACCAAAACCCGGATTTTTGCACCTGCAATTTCCCTTTTACAAGACATTGAAGCAATCACCCCGTTTTTTGTGGTTTTTTCTCTTATCTCATTTTCTCAACCCTTGATAGATAAACGGGTTGGCTAAAAAAAGAAATCGAAGTACCCCGTCGATTTCGAGTTAGAAACTCCCCTTTTTGGAGAAAAAGCCGCCTCAACGTTTTCTTTTTTTTGCCAAAGGTTCTAAAATAAGGGACTGAGGTTTTTGCAAAGGAATTGTTATGTCAGAAATTGCCGATACTTTAATGTTGCGCCGATGCCGACTGCTGACCGGTTCGGTGGTGGATATAGAGATTCGCGCCGGCAAATTTGTCGCGATCGCCCCCAAACTATCTCACTTTAGCGAGCGGGAACTCAATGTGGGCGAGCGGTTAGTGAGTCCGCCGTTTGTGGACTCCCACATTCACCTGGACTCCGCACTCACGGCGGGGGAACCGCGCCGGAATCAAAGCGGCACGTTGTTTGAAGGCATCGAAATTTGGGCGGAACGCAAGCGCAGTCTCACCGTGGCGGATGTGAAGCAGCGGGCGATCGCCACCCTGAAGCAGCAGGCAGCTTGCGGCGTGCTTTACGTGAGAACTCACGCCGATGTCAGCGAACCGCAGCTCACTTCAGTGCGGGCATTGTTAGAAGTGCGCGAAGAAGTGAAAGACTGGCTCACCGTGCAAGTGGTGGCATTTCCCCAGGATGGCATATATGGGGGAACCCAGAATGAGGCATTGTTGGAAGAAGCGTTAAAATTAGGCGCGGATGCGGTGGGCGGTATTCCCCATTACGAGTACACCCGGGAAGATGGGGTGCGATCGCTGCATCGCATCTTTGAACTGGCGCAACAGTATGACAAACTCATCGACATTCACTGCGACGAAATCGACGACGAACAATCGCGCTTTTTAGAAGTAGTAGCCGCTTGCGCCCTTCGCAGCGGTCTCGGTTCGCGCGTGACGGCGAGTCATACCACGGCATTTGGGTCATATAATAATGCTTATGCCACCAAATTAATGGGCTTGCTGAAGCGATCGCAAATTAATTTTATCGCCAATCCCTTGATTAACATTACCCTACAAGGACGCAGCGATACCTATCCCAAACGGCGCGGCATCACCCGGGTAAAAGAATTGTGGCAAAATGGACTAAATGTCTCCCTCGGCCATGATTGCGTTTGCGACCCCTGGTACGGTTTGGGCACTGGAAATATGCTCGATGTGGCATATATGGCGCTTCACGTCTGCCAGATGACCGGCGTAGAAGAAATCAATGCCTGTTACGATATGATAACCCATCATGGCGCAAAAACCTTAAAAGTTGAGGATAACTATGGGCTTGAGCCGGGAAAACCCGCGAATCTGATTATTTTTGATGCCGAGAGTAAATTTGATATTTTGCGCCGTCGCCCCCCGGTGAGATATGTCATTTCGCGCGGGGAATTACTCGCCCAAACCGAAACCCCCGCCACCCAGTGGGAAGCCGATCGCTTGGGTTAGGTGCATTCTGCAAGTGGCGATCGCCCGCCCATGCGCGGGCGATCGCCTGTCGGTGCGCTCCCGAACTGGAGTGAGCATGGTTTCCCAGAGAAAAACAAGGGGTTGCTATCAATCCATCGCCCCGATGTCAAAGCCAATCGCCAATTCCCTTCGCTATTATTATTCTAAGAGAGGAAAAATTCAGGCGATCGCAGCCACCAAACCCGTGACCCACGGTGTTACCTCGGCGACAGACGCCACTTTTGCCGCCAGGGCAACCCGATCGCCCTCATTCACGATTGGTGATATAATTGCGATCGCTAACGATTTGGGTGCGCTACGAGTAATTTACTCTTTTACTTGACAAACCAAGAAAACTATGGTACAGGCGCAAACTGTTTACTTGCCAGCCAAAGGATGGCACCTGCTGCAAAAGCTGCAATTGCACGGCTTGAGAATCAGGCCGATATTATCTGGCTTGGTTTTACTCGCCACAACCGTATTATTCCTGCCCCCCGGGCGATCGCAAATCCTCCCTGATGGCAGCTTACCAAACAACTCCAGCATTGTCCCCGAAGCCAATACCCTGCGGATCGAAGGCGGAACCGCGATCGGCGACAACCTCTTCCACAGTTTTAGCGAATTTTCCCTACCCACGGGAAGCGAAGCCTTTTTTAACAATAGCTTAAACATCCAGAACATTTTCACCCGCGTCACCGGGAGCAACCCCTCCCTCATCGATGGCATATTGCGCGCCAACGGGACCGCCAATCTATTTTTACTCAATCCCAATGGCGTGGTATTCGGTTCCAACGCCCAACTGAATATCGGCGGTTCCTTTTTCGCCACCAGTGCCGACGCCGTAGTATTTGACGATGGGAACCGCTTCAGCGCCACAGATCCGGAAGCGCCGCCCCTGCTGACCATGAACGTCCCCGTGGGATTGCAGTACGGACCGGCCCCGGGAACCCTGGTCAATCAATCCCAAGTGAGCGATTCCCAGGGTGCAACCACCGGATTGCAAGTTGCTCCTGGCGAGACCTTAGCCTTACTCGGAGGAAACGTTATTTTCCAAGGGGGACATCTGCAAAGTCCCGATGGACGGATCGAAATTGGCAGTGTCGGGGGGAACAGTAGCGTCAGCCTCACCCCCACACAGAGCGGATTTGCCGTAGGCTATGAGGGAGTGGAGAACTTCCAAGATATCGGAGTGCTGCAACAAAGTACCCTGAATACCAGTGGTGAGGGGAGCGGCGCGATCCACCTGCAAGGGCGGCGGGTAGCGGTGCGCGAGGGTTCCCGAGTCAGCGCGATCGCCCCAGGCTCGCAACCGGGAGGAAACATCCGGATTCAAGCCAGCCAAGGGGTGGAAGTCAGCGGTGCCGATCCGGAGAACTTTACCGCGATCGCCACCGATACCCGAGGAGCTGGGGACGCCGGCGACCTCACCATCGAAACCGGGCGATTTTTGCTGCAAGGCACCGCATTTTTATCCACCTCCAGCTTTGGCAGCGGAAACGGCGGAAATCTCACCCTCCGCGCCCGCGACTCCATCACCGCGATCGGCGTGGGAATGGAATTTCTCGATCGCGCTTTCCGTGCAGGCTTCTCGGGAGAACTGCAACCCAACACGCGCCTAGGCGGACTGTTTAGCGAAACCCTCGGCTTTGCTCCCGCCGGAGACCTGACCTTGGAAACTGCCGGAGATGTGAGACTTTATAATGGCGCGATCGCCTTTAATGGTACCTTCGGCGCAGCCAACAGCGGCAAGATTACCATTCGGGCAGGAAACGCCGTAGAAGCGATCGCGTCTGGCGTCTTCAACTTAAACAGCCTCGGCAGCAGCGGATTGGGCGGTCAACTCACTATCAATACCAACCGCCTCACCATCCGCGATGGCAGCGTGATGGCCAACGTCACCTTAGGCAGTGGCGCGGCAGGAGATTTATTCGTCAATGCCGCAGACTCGATAGAAATTAGCCGCACCCTTCCCCAAAACCTGCTCCCCACCGGACTGTATAACAATACCCTCTTCGGAAGCGGTGCGGCAGGAGACATTGAGATCCAAACCGGACGATTGGTGATGCGCGAGGGGACATTGCTTGGCTCCAACAGCGGCTCGGCGATAGACGGGGAAGTGATTCCCGCCTTTGGTGCGGGAGGAAACATCAATATCCAAGCCACCGACTCGGTGGAAATCCTGGGGGTTTCGCCCGATGGACGAGTCACCAGCGGTCCGGGCACCAGCACATTTGGCTCCACCCCTGCCGGCGAGTTGACGATTTCCACTGGCAAATTAATCTTGGGAGACGGGGCGATTATCTCCAGTGCCACCTTTGGCAGTGGAAACGCCGGCACCCTGACGGTGAATGCTTCGGAATCGGTGGAAGTCTATGGCACTTCCCCGCTGACCGGCCTGCCCACCACTATCAATTCCTCATCCGGGCGCGCCGACTATCCGCAACTGCGACCTACCGGCCCGGGAGGCGACGTGCGAGTGAGAACGCCAGAATTAATCGTCCGCGACGGAGCCAGCCTGGATGTGAGAAGCGGGGGGATTGGAGCCGCAGGGGTGCTAGAGATTGACGCCGATCGCCTGCGATTGGAGAGTGGGGGAAGCTTAAGTGCCGCCACCGTCGCCGGCACCGGGGGGAACATCCAAGTGCGATCGCGCGATATCCGGTTGCAGGGGAATAGCAATATCAACACCGACGCCGGCAACACCGATGGCGGAAACATCACCATCAGCACCGAAACCCTAACCGCCTTCGAGAATAGCGATATCACCGCCAATGCCTTAGAAGGGCGCGGGGGTCGCGTCAGCATCAGCGCCGAGGGCATTTTCGGGATTGAATTTCGTCCAGCCCAAACCGCCAACAGCGACATCACCGCCACCTCTCAACTCGGTTCCGAGTTTAGCGGGATTGTGGAACTGAAGACGCCAGAAGTGGATCCGGCAGCGGGATTGGTGGACCTCGCCGATACGGTAAGCGATCCGAGCGATCGCATCGTCCAGGGCTGTACCCCTAGCGATCGAAACCAATTTATCGTCACCGGGCGCGGGGGTTTACCGAACAATCCCACCCAACCCTTCTCCCGGGCACTGCTGTGGCAGGACCTGCGCCCGGTGACCGGAACCTCCGAAACGCCCACTTCGGAAAAACCACCTTCCTCCCCGGTTTCTGCGGCCCCAACCCCCCTCGTAGAAGCCCAAACCTGGAAAATGAATCGGTTCGGCCAAATTGAATTGGTGCCGATCGCCCCTCATCCAGTGGCGAATCTCCATCCGATTCCGAAATGTCCCCAATAACACCGCCAGACCACTTCCGGCAATTTCCTTGACAAAATAGCACAGTTGTGTTATTCCTAGTAGAAAATTGCCCGAAGAGTGCGAGACCTGTAGGAGGGCAATGCCCACCATCCCTTATCTGTAGAGTAATGATTTCCTACCGCCCCAACCCGGGAGTAAAGAGAGAATGCGCGAGACAGCAACCACCCAAATTCGCAGATGGCGCAAGGCGCTGCAGTCTAGCCTCTGGCTGGCTTTACTCAGTTTTGTAGTCACCACCAGCTTCCTGCCAAGCTTAGCCCAACAGCCCCCCGAAACGGCCATCGTCCAGAGCCGAAGCGAAGCCCAAACCGCACTCGATCGCGCTCGAGTATTATACGAGGGAGGCAGATTTGCCCAAGCGGCGCAACTGTGGCAACAAGCCCGGGAAGCATACCAACGTCAGGGCGATCGCCTGCAAGAAGCGGCTAGTTTAAATTACCTGTCCCTCGCGTATCAAGACCTAGGAGAATGGGAACGCGCCACCAGGGCGATCGCGGAAAGTTTCGCATTACTCGGCGCACAGAGCGACCCGGGCAATGCCGAGTCCGCCCTGATTTTAGCTCAAGCCCTGAATGCGCGCGGCACCCTAGAGCTAGCCCGAGGACAGATTGAAGCCGCCGCCAACACCTGGAAAGAAGCGCAAGACGCCTATGCGATCGCCAAAGACGACGCCGGAAAACTAGGGAGCCAAATCAATCACGCCATCGCCCTGCAAAAACTAGGGCTTTATCGCCGATCGCGCCACCTACTAGAAGCCGCAAACCAACAACTTCGCTCCCAACCGGATTCCGAGATTAAAGTCAGTGGATTGCAAAATCTGGCGATCGCCCTGCAAGTGGTGGGAGACCTAGAGCAATCGCACGAGATTTTAACCCAAAGTTTGGCCATCGCCCGGGGACTGGAAGTGCGAGAGCGGATATCCCCCCGACAAACTGCTGCCATTCTGTTCAATTTGGGCAATATTTCGCGATCGCTGCAACAGCCGCAAGCCGCTTTTGAATATTACCAACAAGCCGCCGAAAAAGCCAAAGACCCGCTGTTGGGCGTGGAAATTCAACTCAATCAGCTCAACCTGGCGATTCAAACCGAAGATTGGCCACTGGCTCGCACCTTGTTTCCCAGCCTCCCGGGACAACTGGCGGAACTCCCCGCCAGTCGCGCCTCGGTGTATGCCAAAGTGAATTTTGCCGAAAGTGCGATAAACTACCAGCAGAAAACCAACGAATCCCCCTGGAGCGTGGAAACCGCCCACCTGCTAGCCAGTGCCGTGCAACAGGCGCGCTCGCTGCAGGATGCGCGAGCCGAATCCTACGCCCTCGGGCAATTAGGGCACTTATACGAAAGTGCGAACCAGGGAGAAGAAGCCCAAAAGCTCACCCAACAGGCCCTCGCGATCGCCGAAGGCATCAATGCCACGGATTTGGTCGCCCCTTGGCAATGGCAACTGGGGCGAGTGTTAAACCAACAAGGAGACACCGAAGGGGCGATCGCTGCCCTCAGCGAATCCGTCAACAGTCTCGAAGCCC
Organism: Phormidium sp. CCY1219; assembly: GCF_035615515.1. Taxonomy (GTDB): domain Bacteria; phylum Cyanobacteriota; class Cyanobacteriia; order Cyanobacteriales; family Laspinemataceae; genus CCY1219. Next base: position 26,009 of record NZ_JAJENT010000472.1, on the reverse strand, counting down.
TTCGCAGCGACTTGGTAGCGATTAATCCCGACGTGCAATTCTCCTTTACCGAAACTGTCGAACCGGTCTATCGCCAATTGGTCAGTTTGCTGCTCAAATCCAATCCGAGTCAAAAAAACTTGAAACAAGCGCGCCAAACCATCGAAGCCCTGCAACTGGCAGAATTGGATAACTTCTTTCGCGAAGCCTGTTTGGACGCTCAGCCCGTGTTGCTCGACGAAGTAGATGCCACGGCGGCGGTGATTTATCCGATTATTTTACCCGATCGCCTAGAAGTCATCCTCTCCGTGCCCGGACAACCCCTGCGCCATTACAACACCCAGGAATCCCAGGCAGTTGTAGAACGCATCCTGCTAAACTTCCTCGAATCCCTCAATCCCTTTTTCGCCGACGAAACCCGCTTGGAACTGTCGCAACGAGTCTATGATTGGTTGATTCGACCGGCACAAGCAGATTTTGCCGCCAATAACATCGAAACCCTGGTGTTTGTCCTGGATGGAGTCTTGCGAAATCTGCCAATGGCGGCCCTGCACGATGGGGAACAGTATTTGGTGGAGAAATACAATCTGGCCCTCACCCCCGGGTTGCAGTTACTCGCCCCGCGCGCCATCGCCCGCGAGGGGTTACAAGCCTTCACCGGGGGACTCACCGAAGCGCGTCAGGGATTTAGTGCCTTGCCCGCCGTTAAGTCGGAAATGGAGCGCATCGCCGCCAAGCTACCCACAGAAGTGTTTTTAAACGAACAATTCACCACCCAAACCTTGAAAGAACACATCGAAACGGCTCCGTTTCCCTTGATCCATTTGGCCACTCACGGGCAATTTAGTTCCAATCCCGAAGAGACATTTGTGCTGACATGGGACGATAAAATTCTAGTCCGCGAGTTTCAAACGATTTTGCGATCGCGCGAAGACAGCAAACCGCGTCCGATTGAACTGTTGGTATTGAGCGCCTGTCAAACCGCTGCCGGCGATAAACGCGCCGCCTTGGGTTTGGCAGGAGTCGCCGTGCGATCGGGCGCGCGCTCCACTCTGGCAACCCTCTGGTCCGTGAACGACCGATCCACTGCCGAATTAATGGCCGAATTTTATCGCCAGTTTACTGAAACAAGGGTTTCCAAAGCACAAGCGTTGCGCGAGGCACAGCAATTTTTACTCAAGAACCCGGAATACGCCCATCCCTATTACTGGGCACCGTTCATTTTGGTCGGGAATTGGCTTTAATTCAGGCCGTAGGGTGCGTCATTTTGGGTCTCGCCAACCCTCCCCGCTCATTGTCACGAGCGGACAAAAACACCCACTCATCGAGTCCGGAAATATTTCTTTGTTAGCGCAAAAAAAATGACCGAAACTCGATCGCAAAAAAAAATCTCTAAAATAGAGAAGGTGTATGGTTGAAAATCACTAGAAACAATCAATCAATAAGGGGATAATTATGAAGATTCGACAAAACACATCAACCGCGATCGCCCTCGGTTTTCTCTCAGTATTCTTACCCCTAGCTTTGGGGGGAAGCTTGGCACAACGCACCGTAGCACAATCTGAGCCGCACAGAAGCGATCGCCGAGTGCAAGACCAAACCCTGGTGCAAGTGACGTTCGAACCCCCCGGAGACGGAGAACCCACAGACACCGCCGGGGGAGCATCTCGCGACGAAGATATCTGCGCCCAACAGCCCCTCGAGAGCAGTCCTTGCGTCACGCCATTGATGCCCGGAACCCAAAGCGGGTTAACCGTCGCACAGCATCCGGAATTTTACCTGTACGTGCCCGAAACGGAAGCCACCGAGCTATTTTTTGCCCTCAAAGATGCAAATAACCGCCATCACTATCAAACCAAAATTCCCATCTCTGGCGGTGGCGGAATTCTGGCGGTTCGCTTACCCGAAGAGGTGCCGGCGTTAGAAATCGGTCAGACCTATCGCTGGACGTTTATTTTGGTCGGAAAAGACGGACTGCGCCCAGACACTCCCGGCGTGCAAGGAGGAATCGAGCGGGTGGAACTCAACCCGAATTCGATGGGAGAATTAGAGGTTCTGACCCCGTTAGAAAAAGCCGCCTTGTATGGAGCTGAGGGGATTTGGTACGATACGATGAGTACCCTCGCGCAACTGCGGCGATCGCAGCCTGACGATGCGATCGTGGAAGAAAATTGGCGCGAGTTGTTAGCTTCGGTGGGACTCGAAGCGATCGCCGAGCGACCTTTATTGTCCCCCTAGTTAAGGGCGATCGCCACCCTTGCAACCGACGCTTTCAAGGTACCCATCGGCTTGTTTTCTGCAATCCCAGTCAGGGGTTATCTACAATTTGGTAGGAACCCCATTTATCAATCCAGTGGTGGGTGCCGAATCTAAATGTGGCGAACGTTAAAAAAGCAAATGTGGAAATGGCGAGGGGTACTGATGAGTGCCCCCACCGTCGCAGTGGTCGCGATCGCGCTCAATAGTACGGGACTATTTCAATTATTGGAGTGGGCCACTCTGGACCTGTTTTTTCAATTGCGCCCCTCAGAACCCATCGATCCGCGTATTGTTATCGTTACCATTGACGAATCGGATATTACTAAAATCGGACAATGGCCAATTCCCGATGCCGTACTCGCCGAAGCGATCGAGAACATCAAACAACAGCAACCGAAAGTTATCGGCATGGATTTGTATCGCGATTTGCCCGTAGAACCGGGACATGCCGAATTGGTGCAGGTCTTTGAATCTACGCCGAATTTAATTGGTGTAGAAAAAGTCGTGGGGGGAAAAGTGGCCGCCCCAGAAAAATTGCAAGAACTAAATCAAGTGGCGATCGCCGATTTAGTGATTGATAAGGATGGCAAAGTTCGTCGCGGTTTGCTATCGGTTAAACCGCAAAACCAAAGCACCCGATTGAGTCTTGCCGCGACGGTGAGTTTGAGGGTTCTCGAATCCCAGGGCATCAGCTTAGAAATGGTAGATGCCCAACAGAATCATTTGGGATTGGGAAAAGCAGTGTTTATTCCCCTGCGCGGCAATGAAGGCGGCTATATTAATGTAGATGCCGGGGGATATCAAATTTTGATTAACTATCGCGGGGCGGAAGAGAATTTTAAAACCGTTTCTATGACCGAGGTTTTGGAAAATGATATTCCCCCAGATTTGATGCGCGATCGCATTGTGTTGATTGGCGGCATCGCCGAAAGTCTGAATGACTTGTTTTTTACCCCCTTTAGTGGCCGAAATTCCCAGTCACCGCAGCGCACTCCCGGCGTGGTGATTCATGCCAATGTAATTAGCCAAATCCTCAGCGGGGCGCTAGAAGCGCGTCCGTTTATTACATTTTTACCCGAAAGGTTCGAGTGGTTGTGGACCGTGATTTGCTCCTTGGCGGGGGCCAGCATTTCCTATGGGTTATTGCAGACTAAGCGATTTAAACCAAATCTTTCCCTAAAATGGGCGATCGTCGTTATTTGGATTGGGGCGGGAAGCAGTGGATTGATGGGGGCGAGTTATCTGGCATTTTTAAATAGTTATTGGATTCCCGTAGTTGCGCCGATTGTGGGGTTAATTGGGTCTTCTGTGGCAATGGCGGCCTATTACTCTCGCGGAGTACAGCGCGAAAGCGAACGTCGGTTGGCGCAATTTCTCGAAGCAATGCCGGTGGGAATTGCGGTACTCGACGCCGGGGGTAAACCCTATTATACCAATAAAACTGCCGAGGAATTATTGGGAAAAGGAGTGGTGCGATCGGCCAATCCCCAGCGCTTGGCGGAGGTTTATCAGTATTATCTCGCCGGGACTGATTCGCTTTATCCTTGGGAAAGTTTGCCCATCATTCGGGCGTTGAAAGGGGAAACTTCTACCGCCGACGATATCGAAATTCACCGCAGCGATCGCCCGAGTATTCCCATCGAAGCGTGGGGAACGCCAATTTATGATGAAAATGGCAATATTTCTTATGCGTTGGTTGCTTTTCAAGATATCACCGAACGCAAACAAGCAGAAGCCGATCGCGAACGGTTTACGAAAGAATTGTTCGCGCTCAATGCTGATTTAGAAAAAGCCCTCGATGCGGAATTTGAATTAACCGATGCCTACGGACGATTTGTTCCCCATGAATTCCTACATTTTTTGGGGTATGAAAGCATTGTGGCGGTCAAACTGGGCGAAGCGGTGGAAATGGAAATGTCGATTTTATTTTCCGATATCCGCGATTTTACTACCCTCTCCGAAAGCATGACGCCGCAAGAGAATTTTAAATTTATTAATTCTTATCTCAGTTGCATGGAACCGGCGATCGGGGAACATAGAGGGTTTATCGATAAGTACATCGGCGATGCAATTATGGCCTTATTCGGCGAGGGCGCGGATAATGCCGTGAAAGCGGCAATTGCGATGTTGCAGCGACTGCACAAATACAACCTAGAACGTCAGCAGCAAGGGGAAAGTCCGATTAAAATTGGAATTGGCATCAATACTGGTTCCCTGATGTTGGGTACCGTGGGCGGACCGAAGCGCATGGATGGCACGGTGATTAGCGATGCGGTGAATTTAGCCTCGCGCATCGAAGGATTGACGAAAAATTATGGCCTGTCTTTGTTGATTAGCGATCGCACCTTTTACAGCTTGCAAAATTCAAATCACTACAATATTCGCCTCATCGATCGCGTTAAAGTCAAGGGAAAGTCGGAAACCGTGTCGGTGTTTGAAGTTTTCGATGCGGATCCGATAGAACTCAGAGAAGGAAAGTTAATCACCCAAAGCATTTTTGAGGAAGCTTTGTTACATTATTCTCATCAGCACTACGCCGAGGCGCATCGACTGTTTCAAAAGTGCCTGCGAATCAATCCCGGGGATAGTGTGGCGCGCATTTATCTCGATCGCACTCAGCACTATCGGTTTTAATGGTAGGGATTGGTTTGGTGCGTCACTGGCGAATGCGACGGGTTATTGATTTTTTGGCCCTTTGTTGGTGCGTCACCCCCGAATGAGATTAAGTGGTGTGGCGATTGATTGAGTGGCGGGGGTGACGCACCCTACGGGTTTTGGGGTGGGGTATCGCGTCTGGGTTTATCCGTGTCATAATTCCAATGATGCTTTTTTTACCCCGAAGCTGTCCTGATGACTTTACGCAAAAAAACACTGCTGGCGATCGGCGCGACTCTGATTGGTTTATTTGGCGCGGTGCATGTGACCTCCTCTACCATTTTACTGGCGGGATTCACTCGCTTAGAAAAACGCGAGGCGCAGCGCAACGTGCAACGAGTTCTGGATGCATTTTCCAATTATCGCGATGAATTAAACGCGCTGAATTATCAATGGGGGATTTGGGATGAAACCTATCAGTTTGTTGAAGATGGAAATCGGAATTATATTACGCGGAATCTGGGGAAAACCAATATTCGCTCGATTCGCGCTAACTTGATGGGATTTATCAATACAGAAGGGGAATTGGTGTATGGGGTGGCGTTCGATTTAGAGCGGGATAAAACTGTACCGGTGCCCGAAGATATTTCGGGTCATTTGTCGGCGGCGAATCAAGCGGATTTGCAAGATGCAGAGAATCGGTTTACCGGGATTGTCATGTTAGCGGATGGCCCGATGGCGATCGCCACAGGTCCGATTCTCACTAGCGAAGGAACCGGTCCGAGTCGCGGTACATTGGCGATCGGCAGATATCTAGACGCGCAAGAAATCAAGCGCCTCGGGGAATTAACCCATTTGGATATTACCGGTTATCCGGTCAATTCCGGTGCAATCCCGGCGGAAATTAATCGGGCGATCTCCAGGTTATCCAATCCTGACGCCGACAGTTCTATCCTCGTAGAAACCATCAGCGAACAGCTCTTAGTTGCTTATACCCTCCTGGGCGATATCTATGGCAACCCCGCCGTTTTATTGGAAGTAGAAATCCCCCGGGATATTTATCGTCAAGGTCAAATTAGCCTGCGCTATCTGATTGTTTCGTTAATCGTGGTAGGCATCGTTTTTAGCATCAGCACCTTATTGCTGTTAGAAAAATTGGTGTTAGCTCGGTTAGCGCACTTGAGTCAAGATGTGAAGAAAATCGGCAGCAACAGCGATTTATCCCGGCGAGTTTCTATGTCCGGAAATGACGAACTCTCCAATCTCGGCAATACGATTAATGGCATGTTAGTGGCGTTAGAATCTTCCACAAAAGAACTGGCCGCCGAACGGGAAAAAGCCGAACGCCTGCTGTTGAATATTTTACCCGAACCGATTGCCGATCGCCTGAAATTGCAAGAAAATACCATTGCCGATAATTTCGCAGAAGTCACGGTTTTATTTGCCGATATCGTCGGATTTACCAACCTGTCTTCCGAAATCGAACCCGCCGACTTAGTACGCTTGCTCAATGAAATATTTTCCCGCTTCGACCGCTTAGCAGAACGACATCAATTAGAAAAAATCAAAACCATTGGCGATTGTTATATGGTCGTCAGTGGGTTGCCGGTTCCCCGGGAAAATAGCGCCGCCCCGGTGGCAGATATGGCATTGGATATGCAAGCAGAAATCGCGCGATTTAATGCGGATTTCAGTCAAACTTTGAGTATGCGAATTGGCATCCATACCGGACCGGTAGTTGCTGGGGTAATTGGCATCAAAAAGTTTATTTACGACTTGTGGGGCGATACGGTGAATATTGCCTCGCGCATGGAATCCCACGGAATTCCGGGCTGCATTCACGTTTCTAGTGCCACTTACGAACACTTGCGCCATGACTATGTTTTGGAAGAACGCGGCGTTATTCAGGTGAAAGGGAAAGGAGAAATGACCACGTATTTGCTGCAAGCTAAAGCAGCGAATTCCGTTCCTCTGGTGTCTTGAGGAAGCGGTAAGGGGTTTCTCGGTTTACCGCCGTTTTTCCCATGCCGATAAAACGCAATTTCTCCCATCCGTCCACAGTAAAACCAGGGGGAATAATGATGAGAATTGCTTCAAACAGGCACTTTTTATCCGGACTGTGCGTCTGCATCTGAGAAGTCAACGATTGCATCAACGATTGTGGAGTTTGCCCGAATGAAAATGAATCGAAAAGGCTGGGCGATCGCGGGGTTAATTTACTTGGCCATTTTGCTGACAATTATGGGGTTGGCCAATGGAGGAAAATTGCCCTTGGGTCGAGTAACTCTGATTCCAAATTATGACTTAATCGGCCATTTTATATTGTACGGCATTGCCTCATTTCTCAGCCATCGGGCATTGGGCAAAAAAATGATGGTTTTGTTTACCGTTCCGGTTCCCTTTGGCCCGTTTATTTTTAGTTTGTTTACCATTGCAGAGGAAATGCTGCAAGTGATTTTTCCCACCCGCAGTTCTACGGTGGCGGATTTAGCGGCGAGTCTGATGGGGATTATCGCCTTCTACGCGATCGGGGAATTTTGGGATGAAAGTCGCGAGAGAATCCATCATTAAAAATATTGACGAATCAGCTCTAACTGGAGGGTGGGCAATGCCCACCGACAAATTATAAAATGAAGTGGAGGTAAAATGGCAAAGGAAATATTATCGGGTGATGAGTATCGATAAATCTTTCGCAGACATTAAAGAAATTTACCCTTCTCTGGGAGATGAAAAAACCCTTTATATGTTAGAGCATTTGGGGGTTTGGGTGAAGCTGACTGCCCCGCATCCGCCCACGGCGTTGCGGGTACAATTATGGACGAATCTGTTAACCAAATTTAATAGTGAAGGGTCGTGGTACGGCCTAGATTTGGATTATAAAGGGGAAGAGTCCGGGGTGTATTTATTTGCCGGTTCTTTTATGCCCACCAGTGTGGGAAATTATGAATTCACCTATCGGGTGGGAGAGGGGTTAAAGGAAACAGAATGGCACTGGATCGGCGAGTTTGGAGATAATGGACGGGTGAAGGTGGAACCGCCGTCTGAGTCGATGCAGTGGACCCAAGGTGCGAGTGCGGTGGAAGTGTGGGAAAATGTGTATGTGGGGAATTTTATTGCGGCGTCAAATGCCAGAGAGTTGGGATTTGATGCGGTTTTGAATTTAGCGGCAGAATTATTAGTGAATTTCGAGGAACATGGGGAAATCGCCTATCGGAAAATTGGCTTGTTAGATGGCGCGCATCATGGGATTCCGGAAGCGGAAATGTTAGCGGCGATCGCCTGGATTGAAGAACAAATTGAGCGCGGAAAAAAACTCTTGATTCACTGTCGCGCCGGAATTGGGAGAAGTGGTTCCCTGGGGGTGGCGTATTGTTTCCGCCAAAATCCGCAGTGGACCTATCAGGAAACTCTGGATTACATTTGGAGCAAAAAGCCGGATATTTACCCGCACAAAAACCTGCAAGCGACCTTGGAACGACTGTTTCCCCGAAGTTGAGACGGTGGCGCGCGGCGATCGCCCATTCTCCTCGGCGCGGAAATGCCAATCCGGTTGTTGAGGCGTTGCGCCGATAATCTCGGCGAGTTGCAGCCTCCTGCAAAAATCCACCATCCAAGTTAAAATGTTGACCGAAGACCCACCGAGCGGCGATCGCTCGGTGGGGTCATAGATGTCTGGGGGGAAATTTTGCCGAGTTTCCAACCCTTAATCATACCTCATCAACAATCATCTGACAAGCAAGAGGGAAAAATCTTCTTGAATTCACTCCGGGTCGATTGATTAACCTGATTAAAACGTTGGTTGATATTGGGAGGTCTTATAAAACCAGACTCGGAGTCGGCAAAGCACCTGAATAGTAGGAGAAATAAGAATGTCACAGGCAAAACAGGGCGATATCGTTAAAGTTCATTACACGGGTAAATTATCCGACGGTACGGTGTTTGATTCCTCAACGGAACGCGGACCGTTAGAATTTACCCTAGGCGAAGGACAACTGATTCCCGGTTTCGAACAAGCAGTGATTGGAATGGCCCCGGGAGAAGAAAAAACCGAACAAATTCCTGCCGATCGCGCCTATGGTCCGCGTCGCGAGGATATGGTGGTACAGGTTGAGCGCGATCGCATTCCGCAGAATATCCCCTTAGAAGTGGGTCAGCGACTGCAAATTCAACAAGCGCCAGACCAAGTGATTCCGGTAACCGTCACCAATATTTCCGATTCCCAAGTCACCTTAGATGCGAATCCCCCCCTCGCCGGTCAAGACTTGACGTTTGATATCCAATTGGTAGAAATCGGCTGATTGACAAAATTGCCACTCCGTGGTGAATAAATAAACTCCATCCGATAAAAGTAGAGACGCCTGGAGGCGTCTCTACTTTTAGTTTGGCGCGCCACGAGAGTTACAAATCTCTGAGTTTTTCGTTAATCATTTCTACCATACTTTGAGTCGCTTCGCGCACGCTTTTCATAGCTTCTTTGTCCGGTGAGGATAACTGCTGAATTTTGGTTTCCTCAGTTCGACCCACCAGAAAATAGGTGTTCATTTGGCCTTTGCCTTTGATTAAAATCGAACCGCGTTTTTCAAACTTGTAGCGGTCCTTGAGAAGCTGATAGGTGGCATCGCTGACTTGAATTTGGCCGGCGATTCCGTGGGATTCCATGCGAGAAGCCACGTTAACCGTATCCCCCCACAAGTCGTAGATAAACTTTTTGATGCCAATCACCCCCGCAACCACCGAACCGCTATGGATGCCGATCCGGATGCTGAAATTTTTGTGATTGGCGGCGTTAAATTGGGCGAGGGCGGTTTGCATTTCCAAGGCCATTTCCGCGATCGCATCCGCGTGATCCGGGCGTCGTTTGGGCAGTCCGGACACCACCATGTAAGCATCGCCAATGGTTTTAATTTTTTCCAATTCATGCTGTTCGGTGAGGCGATCGAAAGCAGAAAAAATTTGATTGAGCAAGTCTACCAATTCAATCGGCGACAGATAAGAGGCAATTTGGGTAAATCCAACGATATCGGCAAACAAAACTGACACATCGGGGAAATTTTCGGCAATACTTCCCGGTGTCTTTTTTAAGCGTTCGGCGATAGTTTCGGGCAATATATTGAGCAATAAGCTTTCGGTTCTGGCCTGTTGCTGGCGCAGGGTAGCTTCCGCCTGGATGCGTTCGGTAATATCGCGCAAAATGGCGCGGGTGGCAATCGGTTTGTCTTCGACGATTTTACAGTGAATGCTACCTTCGACCCAGATTTTTTCTCCCTCTTTGGTGATAAACTGAGTGGTCAGTTGTTCGATATCTTCTCCGGACATGATTCGCCGAAACAGCTTCAGGCACTCGTTCTTGCAGTCTGGATGAATGATATCGACGAGTTTGAGGCGAAACACTTCTTTTTGAGTATAGCCGAGGGTCTCGCGCCATGCCCGATTCACGTAAATAAAACGACCATCGGCGGCGACGCTTTGAATCAAATCGCTGGCATTTTCAAATAAATCGCGATATCGTTCTTCGCTTTCTTGTAAGGCAGCTTCCGCTTGTTTGCGTTTGATAAATTGCCCGATTTGACTGCCAATTTCGGCGAGGGTTTGCAATAAATCCTCATCCAGGGGTAAGCGATCGCCACTGAAAAAGACAATCGCGCCGAGCACTTCCGTGGTCAGCTCATTTTCCGCTTCTACGCTCAAGTCATCGCGATCGCCTAAAATGGGAACCGCGATCGCCCCTTGTAACCCCGCCGCCATCGCCACCTCGCGCCGCGCAAAGCTCTCCTCATCGGCCATTTCTGGAATCCACTTCGGGCCACGATCCGCCCACACTTCACCGGCTAATCCCTCGCCGCGAGAAAAACTCCTCTGGGTGGTGGCGCGGATAAATCGCGGATTGGCGATCGCCTCGCTATGCCACAATTCCATACAGTGCAGGTGAAACGCCGAGTCTGCAAACCCCCACACCGACACCGACCCTTCGCCCACCGATGGGGTTGGCGATCGCTGTTCTTGCGCTTTCACCATCCACAGTTCCCCCACATCGCATTTCAAGCGATCGCAAAGCGCCGGCAACAATCGCGGGGCGGCTTCTTTAAAACTCGTCGATTCCGATAGAATCGCAGTGGTGGCTGACTGAATTTGCTGACGCTGTTGTTGGCGCACTCTATCGGTAATATCCCGCCCGATATAAACAAAATCCAGCACATTTTCCACCTCAGTTTGCACCGCCGCACAAGAAAACGCCACGTAAACTTTTCGGTCGGTTTTCGTTTTGCAGACCGCTTCGGCATGAGGTACGCTATTCTCCGGCGATTTCGACTCTCTCAAACTCGCTTCCTGTCGTAACTCTTCTGCCGCCGAAGTCAACCGGGAAATATTCTGATTCAATAATTCGGCTTCGCTATACTCAAATAACTCAACAGTAGAGTGATTAATCGTCTTAATCGTTCCCGCTTGATTGGTCACAATCAGTGCCTCGGCAATCGAGGTAATAATCTCCTCAATATAAGCCTTCGAGGTAGATAATTCTGCCAGTAACAGATTCGTTTCGTTGGTGGCCTGGACGAGCTTTTGTTCCAACACCATCCGCTCGGTGACTTCTTCAAAAAAGACTATCAAGCATTTATCCCCGATATCAGCATCATTTTTTTCGATGATGTAAATATCAAAATAAACCGGAGAATTTGGCTCGCCAAATCGTCCCAGGGATTGGAGTTTAAAGCAGGCTTCTCGTCCTTCCAGCACCTCCATTAACAACGCTTCTACGCCGATTAATTCCGGGAAGGCCACACTCACCTCATCTCCCACGCACACCTGATGGGGAGCATCGGCAAAGCGTTCCACTCCCGGAGAAAATTGGAGAATTTTTAAGTTTCGATCCAACACCAGGTGCTCGATGCCATGTACCGCTAAAAATTTGTTGAAAAGAGAGTTCATTCCCGTTGTACCACCTGACCTACAAAACTCACGACGGATTGAAAAGCTTCAGTTAATTGCGCCAATAAAGCAGCCGAATTTTCTCCTTTTCCTTGTTTGGCTTCTCGTTCTAAAAGCGCCGCCAAACCATAAAGTTTTTTGGCTCCAATATTGCCGCTAGCACCCTTGATGTAATGCGCTTCTTGTTCGACCGTTGCAAAATCTTCTACTGGCACAGCTTGCAGTGCGGCCAGATGCGCCTGGATTTCTGCAATAAAAGTTTCGAGAACTTCTTGCTTAAAGGCAGCATCCCCGGCACAAATCAACTCGAGACGGTCGAGATCGAATGGACGTTCTCCAGACTCCATTGGGGGCGGGTTGACTGTTGCTGCTGCCGGGGATTCGCTCAACTTACTGCCCCATTGGGCCAGTATAGCCTGCAGTTGTTCTTGATGGACGGGTTTGCTGAGATAATCATCCATGCCCGCCGCCAAACATTTCTCCCGGTCTTCTTTCATGGCGTTTGCCGTCATGGCAATCACAATGGTATGGGGGCGCTGTGGTTCCGGGGTTGAGGCCCGATCGCCCCCTTCCAAACGGCGAATTTCTCGGGTGGTTTGATACCCGTCGAGAATCGGCATTTGACAATCCATCAAAATGATATCGTAGGCATTTGTTTTCCACCGCGCGATCGCCTCTTGCCCATGATTCACTACCTCTGCCCCATATCCCAATAATTCAAGCTGTTTGACAATGGTTTTTTGATTCACCAGATTATCTTCCACCACCAGCAGTTTTAACGGAAATTTCTCGGCGGTAGAGTGCAGGTCAAGGTGCCCATCGCCCAGGGTCTGGTTAGATTTACTCTCGATGCCAAATACCCGCGAAAGGGTGTCTAAAAATCGGGCGGGTTTCACCGGTTTGATGACATAATCGGCAAACCCCATTTTTAATGCTTCTTTGACTTTCGATCGCTGATTGGTGGCGGCGATCGCAATTAACGGTAAATTCCCAAACTCTCGGTGCGATCGAATCATCTCCCCTAAGGCAAGTGCCGCGATCGCCTCGGTTCCCAAATCGATAGCCACTACCTGGTAAAATTTGCCCCGTTCTCGTTGCTTTTGCAACCATTGTATCCCTGTGGCACTCTCGGTTTCATCCACCTGCATTCCCCATGCTTCGGCGCGATCGCGCACACAAAAGCGCACCAGGGGGCGATCGCTAATTGCTAACAGCGATCGCCCCTTTAACCTCTCTGGCGGCGCAACCCTTTCCGGCGCTTCCCTTTGCCGCCCAAACGGTATTTTAAACCAAAACTTCGACCCTTTTCCCGCTTCACTTTCCACCCCGATTTCCCCTTGCATCAAATTCACAATTTGTCGGCAAATTGCCAGTCCCAATCCCGTTCCGCCATACTGGCGCGTGGTGGAAGCATCCACCTGGGAAAACGGTTGAAACAGTTTCTTTTGATTCTCCGGTTCGATCCCGATTCCCGTATCCACAATCGAAAAGGCGATCGTCGCACCCGGGTCACAGGATTCCAACAGTTCCACTTGCACCGTCACATATCCTTCCGGAGTAAATTTAATTGCATTCCCCATTAAATTGGTCAGCAATTGTCTCAAACGCGCCGCATCTCCGATAAGATGAATTGGTGTATTTCTCTCGATAAACGATGAAATTTCCAGTTGTTTTGCGTGCGCCTGGGGCGCGAGCAAATCTACCACATCTTCCACGCAGCTTGCTAAATCAAAGGGCAACTCTTCTAGCTGCATTTCTCCTGCTTCGAGTTTGGATAAATCTAATATTTCGTTGATTAACGTGAGCAGGGCATCTCCACTGAGACGAATCGTTTCTACAAAGTCGCGCTGTTCCGGCGTTAAAGGGGTTTCTAATAACAATCCGGTCATTCCCAATACCGCATTCATCGGCGTGCGGATTTCGTGGCTCATATTTGCCAAAAAATTACTTTTGGCTTGGGAGGCGAGTTCCGCTTCCCGACGCGCCCGTTCCAGTTCCGCTGTGGCGCGCTGACGTTCGGTCATATCCCGCCCCACATACACAAAATCTTGGTAATCTTTCAAATCGGTTTGAATTGCCGAACGAGAAAAGGAAACCAAAATCTCTTCTCCGCTTTTTGTCCGACAAATCCCTTCTAGAGTTTGCCACCCATCGGCTTCCAATTCCTTCCCCATCTGATGGCTTTTTTCTACACTATTTTCATCTTTGATTATCGCTGAAATCGGCTGTCCGATTAACTCGGATTCTGAATATTGGAATAAGTCTTGCGCCGCTTGATTGACGGTTTTGATGGTTCCGGCGCGATTGGTGACGAATAGCGCATCTCCCATTGAGGTAATAATGCGATCGGTATAAGATTTTGCAGTGGCTAGGGTACTGAGCAACAAATTGGCTTCGTTGGCTCTTTGTAACAACTCTTGTTTGAGTTGCATCGCTTCGCTGGTCTGTGCACAGACAATCAACAATTGGTTGCTTTCTTCCCCTGTATTTCCGGGATACTGTAGGGCAGAAAGGTCAAAATACAACCGAGGATTTTCTGCCGAACCTCGGGCGATTCCTTTAATTTTAAACGCACTTTTTTCCCCCCTTGCCACTTGATGTAAAATGGACTCGATGCCAATCAGTTCGGGAAAACCCTGGCGCAGGTCTATTCCGGGGGCGATGTCTTCCGGGCGATCGGCAAACCGCTGCACGCCCGAGGATGTTTCTTGAATCGAAAAGTGGCAATCGACCACCAGATATTCTAAATCCAGTGGCAGTAAAATTTTTGCGATCGGAGAATTCATAGCATGTTCGAGGATAGAACAGAGAGGTTAAAATATGCTTGGGAATTCTACCCATCCCGGGGTAAAATGACCTGAAGCTTCCTTTCCATTATCCGAACTTTTTCGGAAAAATTCAAGGGAGAACAATGCGGCAACGGCTAAGTTAGAATGGGACGCAGGCCGTAAACTCCCAAAGGGGGGATCGTCTAGACCCCGGGGAATTTTTGTGGTAAAATAGAGGGATTAACTGAGATTTTCCTCGGCCAAAAATGCCTGTAGGCGCTGGAGAATGCCCTCTAGCTGCTGCACCAACTCCATCCCACCGTGGAGGCAATTGTTTTTCCCCTGATGTTCCAGTTGCTTGGCGAGATCGGGCATGGTCAGAATCGCCACGGTGGCACTGGCCCCTTTGAGTTGATGCGCGCGATGAGCGAGCATCTGGCAATTTTCGGTAGCGATCGCGGTTTTCATCTCTTCTACATAAACTCTCGCATCCTCGTAGAAGGTTTCTAGCAATTCCCGGGCAAATTCTGTATCCCCTCGGGCAATATGATGCAGTCGGTTTAAATCCACCGGCACCTCATCCTCGGAGGCGGGGGATTGGGCGGCGGGGCGATCGGGCGCATCCATCGGGCGATCGCCATCTCCTTCCCGCCCATCGCTTTCCTCCGTGGGGGCGTTTTTCCCCACGATGCGATCGCTCCAGCGCTGCAAAAGTTCGGCCAAACGATCCAACTCAATCGGTTTGCTGATATAATCATCCATGCCGGTAGCCAAACACTTTTCTCGATCGCCTTTGAGGGCATTTGCCGTCATGGCAATCACAATGGTATGGCGGGATTCAGCTTCGCGATCGCGCAGGGTTTGAGTGGCTTTATAACCATCCAGCACCGGCATCAAACAATCCATCAGCACGATATCGTAGTCCCTCTCGGCGAGGCGATCGAGTGCCTCTCGCCCATGACTGACACAATCGGCATTATATCCCAAAACTTGCAATTGATTTAAAATGACTTTTTGATTGATTGGGGTATCTTCCACTAACAAAATCGATACCTTCGCCGAGGGGGGGCGATCGGGGAGTGGGAAGGAAGAGAGATTCCCGGTGGGGGAAGGGATTTGTGCCAAACTCTCGCCGTGAACGGAATTTATCAAACTTTCATAAAGGCGAGATACTTTCAGCGGTTTGAGTAAATACCCCGTCGCCCCTTGTTCTAGGAGGCGTTTGAGTTTTTCGTGCTGTTGGATCGACACCATGACAATCCACTTCGTCGCGGATAAACTGGGGTCGAAACGAATCAGTTGTACCAGGATTTCCCCCTGCAATTCGGGATTGACTAAATCGATCAGGGCGAAATGATAAGGCGTACCGCATTCCGCCGCATTTCGCAAAGTGGAGATTGCCCCTTGCACGGTAGAATAGCGATCGCACTGCATTTTCCAGGCGGTGCAATAGCGGGAGATCGACTCGGAAGTGATGCTGCGATCGTCAAACAACAACACTCGCAACCCCGTCAACACATTCGCCGAATCTGCCATCGTCTCGCAAGCATTCAACTGCTTTTCCAAGGTTGCGGTAAACCAAAATTGCGACCCTTCTCCCAAGGTACTTTCTACTCCAATTTCTCCCCCCATCAAACTCACCAACTGCTTGCAAATGGCTAACCCCAAACCGGTGCCGCCATACTGACGAGTGGTGGAGGCATCCAGTTGGGAAAAAGACTGAAACAATTTATCTCGGTCTTCTGCAGCAATGCCAATGCCCGTATCCCGGACTTCCACATAAATGGTGGCAGTGGTATCGGTTTGCGAGTGCAGTGCGGCGCGCACCACTACTTCCCCCGTTTCCGTGAATTTGAGGGCATTTCCCGTTAGATTCATCAATACCTGACGCAGGCGAGTCGGGTCGCCTTTGAGCAAAATCGGCAGGTCATGTTCCACAAAGCCAAACAGTTCTAGTCCCTTGTTTTCGGCTTGGTGAACCAGCAAATCTACCACTTCTTCCACACAGCGATTTAAGTCAAATTCCACCGATTCCAACCGCATTTCCCCGGCTTCGAGTTTGGAAAAGTCGAGGATATCGTTAATCAGAATCAGGAGATTTTGGCCGCTGACGCGCAGGGTGCGAACGAATTCTTGTTGTCGCTCGTCGAGGGAGGTTTGTAAGAGTAAATCAGTCATGCCAATCACGCCATTCATGGGGGTACGAATTTCGTGACTCATGTTGGCGAGAAATTGAGATTTCATCCGCGAAGCTTGCAAGGCTTGTTCTCTGGCGGCGACTAATTCATTAATCACCTGGGCAACCATCGCGATGCCACCCACATTGCCTTCGGCTTTATACCAAGGTTGGATCGTCCAGTTTAAGTATAAAATCGTGCCATCGGATAACTGGAATCTATCCTCGGGATTGGAAATGACTTCCCCTTGCATGGCGCGCCGGAACATCGCTTGATACTCTTCCGACAAATCGGGGAAAATTTCGTAATGCGATCGCCCAATTAGAGAGCGATCCGCGAGATTATAATCCCGCAACCACCGTTCGCTGTGGGCGATATAGCGCATTTCGGGATCGAACATTGCCATCGCCACTGGGGCATTGGTAATAATTTGGCGCAACTGCTGTCGTTCCCGTTCTCGCACTTGCTCGATGGACTTGCGATCGCTAATATCGTGAATCGTACCGGAAATTCCGCAATAGGTGCGATCGGCAGACCAGATGGCGCGCCGTTGCACTTCCATCCAGCGGTAGCCCCCGCTTTTGGTTAAATAGCGAACCTCCTCGCGGATATCCCCTTGCAACCCCGCCAACATTGCTTGACAATTCTCGACGCACACCGGGCGATCGTCGGGATGGACGAACTCCAGATAATGTTTCCCGAAGCTTTCTGCGGGGGTAAACCCGGTGATTTGGGTCCAGGCGGGATTGAGAAAGCTCCAATTGCCGCGATCGTCGGTTTGGAAAATCACTTCTTTCAGGGTGTCTACCAGGGAGCGATATTTGTTCTCGCTGGCTAACAATGCAGCTTCGGCGCGTTTGCGTTCGGTGATGTCGCGCTGTACCGTGGCAAAACACATCGGTTCGCCGCTGTCGAGGTGCCGCACGAGAAAGACGCTGGTTTGCATGTGGATGAGGCGATCGCTTTGCAGGTGACGCAGTTGGGTTTCTCCCTGCCAATGGCCGGTTTTTCGCACGCTGGGAATCACCGTATTGCGATATTGCACCCAAGTCTCGGGAGAGAGAAAACGGGAGATGGGAGTGGCGAGGACCTCCGGGGCGCTGTCGAGTCCCACCAATTCTCGACCGGCTTGGTTGATATAAAACATCAATCCGTCTAGGGTGGTCATGCCGATAAAGTCGGTGCTGTTTTCTACCAGGGCGACGAACTTCTGTCGTTCTGCCTCGGCGGCGGCCCGATCGCGCGATTCCATTGCCAGGGAAGTCATATACGCCAGATAACTGGCAAAGTTCTGCTCTTCCAGTTTCCAGACCCGGCGATCGCCCACCTGTTCGTGACAGATAACCCCCACGGTCCGTCCCCCCAGTTGAATGGGCACATCTAATAGGGAGACGATGCCGAATTGTCGAAAGTAAGGGGAGGCCAGTTCCCGGGTGCGGGCATCTCCCTCGGCGTCATCAGCGGCGATTAAGCGCTCGCGTTCCAGGGCGCGGAAATAATTCGGATAGTCGGCTACGGCGATTTCCATGCCCTGGGAATGTTGCTGCTTGCTGTGTTGGTACAAGTCGGCGCAGCAGAGTTTGGCGCGATCGCTGTCATACAGCCAAACGCTGACCCGCTCCACATTTAACGTCTCTGCCGCTATGTGAGTCATTTCTCGCAAAGTTTCTCTCACATTACCGCCGTACGCCCACTCACTTTGCGCTAGCTGCAAAAGCGCGGAATGCTGCTTTCTCAGGCGGGTTTCGCGCTCTCGCTGCAAGGCCACGGCTTCTAGGCGTTCTCGGTCTACGGCGATCGCAGTGGCGGCAGCGCGGAGTAAATCGATTTCCAACTCATCCCACAGGCGATCGCGGCTGCAGTTCGCCCAGGCGATCGCCCCAAACAATTCCCCCCTCACCAGCAAAGGTAAAATTAACATCGACTCGATCCCCCGAGCTTGCAAACACTCCCGTTCGCTGGGGGGAAATTCCCTCCGGATACCGACCACAATTTCCCCGTTGCGAAGTTCGTGCCGCCAGCGGGGAAACAACCCCGACTCGGGCAGGTTGGGCAACTCGGGCGGCTGGGACAAGGGCAAGGGGCGATCGCCACACCACCGGGCATGCTGTGTCATCTGTGGGGAACCTGCCGCCTCTGCATCCGGTTGGAATATGCCGATCCAATCCGCACCGGCAGCTTCGGTTAAGGGGGCGAGAATCTCCCCGTAGTCGATGTCGAGTCCGTGATGCGCCAGTAAGCGCCGTTGCACTTCCACCAAGGCGGCAAGAAACCGTTCCCGTTTGGCAATCTGGGCTTGTGCCTGTTGTCGGTGGGCAATTTCTGCTTGCAGGGAGGCGTTGGCTTGTTGGAGCTCGGCGGTGCGATCGCTCACTCTCACTTCCAGGTCGTCGTTGGCGCGTCGCAAGGCGTCTTCTGCCCATTTTCGTTGCAGTTCGGCAGCCGCGCGGGCCGCAAAAACCCGGATAATGTCGCGATCTCGCTCCTCTAGCTCCAACGACTGCCGGTCCATGACGATCAAATTGCCGATAACCTGCTCGGCGCTATCGAACAAGGGCACGCCGAAGTAGCCTTCCACTCCCCAATTCTCCAGTCGG
Organism: Phormidium sp. CCY1219; assembly: GCF_035615515.1. Lineage (GTDB taxonomy): Bacteria > Cyanobacteriota > Cyanobacteriia > Cyanobacteriales > Laspinemataceae > CCY1219. The sequence continues at coordinate 6,707 of NZ_JAJENT010000472.1, read as the reverse complement.
GTAAGGTTGGGAAATTGTTGAGTGAGGCGATCGCGCAAGTAATAGGGTTTCCCGGCGGCGATAACCTGCTGGCAAGGGCTTCCCTCTAACCCATATTCGCTATTTTCTTCTAGGCGATCGCCCCGCCACAGGGCCAGGGTTCGCAAGCGATCTGCCGATTCGCCCACGGTTTCTGAGACCACCACGTAGGGCACTTCTAAGGCAATGGCTAAGTGCCGCACTAAGACGGGGAAAAATTCTTCTCCCGTGACGGAAGCGGTTCCGGCAACAATGTTCTGCACCGCTTGTTCCGCTTGCACGCGATCGGTGATGTCGTGCATCGCGACCACTGCCCCGAGTTTCTCGCCGCGCTCATCTACGATCGGCTGCCCGCTTGCCTGCAAGATTCGCTTTTTGCCCCCTTTCGGGGCGATGACCAGTTCTTGGTTGCGAAGGTGCTGCCCCTCGAAGGCGCGATATAAGGGATTCTGTTCCTTGGGCATCACGGTTTTGCCGTCGGGCAAATACCAATTCGGGTTCTCCTCCCATCCTTCGTTGGAAATTGGGGCGTTTTCTGTGCTTTGAAAGTCTCGGGTGGCTCGATTAAATAGGGTGGGAATTCCTCGGGCATCACAGGCAATGATGCTATCTTGCAGGTTGTCGAGCAATGCGTTTAAAAATTTCCGTTCTTTGTTTAGGGCGGCTTCGGTTTGTTTCCGTTCGGCAATTTCGGTTTCTAATTGTTGGATGGTTTGTTTCAGTTGATGGGTTTGCACTTCCACTCTCTGGGTCAGTTCGGCATTCATTTGCGCGATCGCCGCGCGATCGCGCTGCCGTTGCGTTATGTCTCTGCCCACATACACTCTGGCTCTTTCTGCTTCGATGTCGCTGTCAATGATGGCATTGGAAAAAGCTACGATAATCTCGCTTCCGGTTTTGGTGGTGACCGTTACTTCTATCTCTTTTTCTGGGGTTTCTCTGCTCGTTTCTTCGGTTTCTCCCCCAGTGGCTTCGGCGGCAACTCGGGCGCGATCGGGAATGATTTTTTGAATCGATTCTCCAATTAATTCGGATTTTTTATAGTCGAACAAACTCACGGCAGCCGCATTCACTTGTTGGATGATTCCGGCTGGATTGCAGACTAAAAATGCTTCGGCAGTGGATTGAAATATTTTTTCTAAATAAGCGTTGGCACGGTTCAGTTCGTGTAATAATAAATAGGCTTCGTTTTCTCGCTGGACTAGGGTTTGTCTCAGCTCCATTCTTTCGGTGGCTTCTTCAAAGAAAAGGAACAATTTATCGGCTAATTCTCCCGATTCTGCATCGGCGATCGCCCAAAAATCGAAAAAATACGGATGCGTGATATCCGTGCTGCGATCGATGCCTTCTATTTTAAAGCTTTCTTGTCTCCCTTCGAGAATGTCAATAAAGGTTTCTTCTACGCCAATGAATTCGGGAAATCCCAGGCGCACATCTGCTCCAACTTCTACGCTTTCGGGCACTTCCCCAAAGCTATGCACCCCGGCGGATTTCTCGAGAATATTTAACGAGCAATCTACCACGAGGTACTCTAGCTGGCGGGGGGCTAAAAGTTTTTTTAAGAGTGAATTCATCCTCGTTTGTCCCTTTTTTATTCGGTGTTTATCCCTGAGTTTAAGGCTGTTCGGTTTGCTCTTTTTGGCAACGATTGACACAGCACTGCGCGATCGGCTCTAATCTAAATGCAGTAGGGTGGGCTGACGCCCACCCTACCATCTTAAACCCCGAATTCCCCGGGCGCGGATGACGCGAACTCCCTTAACCCACCTACGGCTTAGCTCAGTCGCACTCGGGTTTAGCGAATCATTCGGGCGGCTAATTCGTGGAAAATTTCATCCACATGCACCCCGGTTTTGGCAGAGGTGCTGTAGGTTGCCAACACGCGCTCTTTGGCGGTGGGAAGGCTATCAATGACCTCTTTCGATAAGTCATTGAGTTTGGCTATCTTGTCTTCTTCCACTAAATCGGATTTGTTCAAAGCAACAATGACCGATCCTTTGGCATTCACGGATGAAAATAGTTTGATATGTTCCGGGAGTCTTTCTAGGGTCTCCTGGCGGGTGAGATCCGCAACCACTAAGGCCCCGCTGGCTCCTTGCAGGTAGGAGGGGGCGATCGCTTTAAATTTGGTATGCCCTTCTAAGTCCCAAATTAGCAACTGCACTGTCACGATTTCCGTGGTGTTAACCCGTTCCACTTCAACGGTTTTTCGCGAAATTTTCACCCCCACTGTCGAAAGATATTGGTCGCTAAATTCTCGTTCGATAAATCGGCGAATCAGGCTGGTTTTTCCCACCCCGAAATCCCCGATCATGCACATTTTTTTAGAAATTGCAGCCATAGTTATTGACTTTCCTCCCCTGATGGGATAGGTTCAAATAATACGACGCGACCGAGCAAATGCGGTTGATGAGCTTCTACATCGTTGGGTGGCTTCGGATTCGCGATCGCTTCGAGTCGCTTCGGATCGACGCCTTGCTTCACCAAGGCGTCGCGTACCGTTGTCGCTCGTTTTAAGGCGAGTCTTTCATTCACTTTTGCCTTGCCGGTGCGATCGCTATGACCGATGATGCGAATCTTTTTCTCGGGATATTGTTGCAAAAACTCCCGCAGAGACCCCAAACTCTCTTCATACCCGGGATTTAACTCAGCCGAACCACTCGCAAAATAGATCCGCGTCCGAATGTTTAGCGGATCGAGCTTTATTGTATTCACCACCGATTTGACTCCCGGAATCTTCTCGAAAGCTTGGGTAATTTTATTCGCATCTTCCATCTCCATTACCGTTCCAGTAACGGTGACTTTTCGATTGCGATAGGCACTCGAAATCGAAACTCCGTCCATTTGATTTAACAGCGCATTCACTCGTTCCACTTCTCCGCTGACTAATACCGGATCCGGTGGCACCTCCACGGGGATAATTTGATTGTCGAGCTTTCGGTTAGGAACCACTTCTGAGATAACAGCACTGGCTTTTTCGCGCATTTCCCGGTTGGGTAGCTTCCCGCTTAGGGTCACGGTGTTTCCCTCGGTTTTGACATCGAGGGGATATATGGCGAGTTCCGGGGTTGAATTTAACGCTAACTCTACTTTTTTACTGATATTACGGTTCACCGCATTTTGATACTGAAATATTCCGAACGGAATGCAAATTAAACTCAGCAGCAGTACCGTCACTCCCACCAGCGCATAAGGTTTCGGCTTCGGTTTTTCCCCCTCGATTTCCATCAACCGCTCGATGAGCTGGTGAATTGGCAATGGTACGGACTCCGGATCGCCATCAAATTGCTCGATGGGTTCGCCATAGTCGAGGATTAGGGTGCTGACGGTTTGCCGCATTTTTTTGATAAATTTCGGCGGCGGGTCTCCTTTCACCACCACGGCTAAATAACAGTATCCGCCCACCTCGAGGATGATTTTTGAATCGCCATATTCGATTTCGTTCAGTTCGGAAACTTCTCCCGGTTGCACGATGCAGTCATTCACAAAGCTGCGAATTGCCGTGAGCATCCCGGCGACCATTTCGGATTCCAGTCGGTAGCTGCCGATTTGTTGTTGTTCGGCGATGACTAATCCGGAGGCTTTGTGAATTAAAAAGATGGCTTGAATGACAAATGGCACCGAATCGCGCAAGATGAGTTCGGCTTCGGATACCCCTTGCATTTTGGCGCGGATCTTGCGCTGCACCCCTTCCATGCTTAAGGCATTGGAGACTTTTTCGTTGATGGAATTAATCACTTCTACCATGTATTTGGAAATGGTGTTACCAATGACCGGGTAGAGTGCGTCCACCATTGCGTCGCGTTCCAGGCGAATTTGTTCTTTAATGGTGCGCCCCATTTCGGGGGCTAATACTTGGGAGATGGCATTGCGATCGAGTCGGATTTGCTCTTTTATGGCGATCGCCATTTCTGGCGCGATCGCTTTGGCCACATCTTCGGGATATTCTGTAATTTGACGGGCGATCGCTGTGGGAAGTACGGAGGCGATCGCTTCGCTCATTGCCCCTTTATCCTGTCGCGATCGGTTTTTAATCACTTCATCGATAATCGGTACCAGCGCCTCGGATACTTCATCTTTCGACTCGGCAATTTTGCGGCTAAGAATTTCGGCTATCCAGGGTTTGAGTAAATCGATTAATTCTTGCGGTTCGTAAATTTGATGTTCTAACGTTTGCAAGTTTCGGTCGATTTTTCCCAGCAGTTCGCGCAAACCGGGCAAATCCGACTCGCTCAATAAATTTTTCAGTTGATTGATTTCTGCGATTTTTGAACCGAGCAACAGGTGTTGCAAGTTCTCCATCGGATCCTCGGATAATTCCGCATTCTCCGTGGCGGGTTCGGTTTTTTCTCTTGCTTCTTCTTGCGGATTGTCTTCTCCTACAATCAGGGATGCTAATTGCTCGAATCCCGCCAGTACCGTATCCGCCTCTTCCTGCAATTGCTGATTATCTTGCGCGATTGTTTCTAGGGACTCTTCTTTGGGTGTGGGGGAACGCACTTCCGACTCTGGATTCGGGCAAGTTTCCCCCCGTTTTTCATCCCGTGGAAGGGAAGAATTCCCGATGGCGATCGCCGAGTTTACATCATCCCCGGTTCCTCCTTCCGAAGTCGGTTCGCTTTCGTCCTCTATCCCATCGGTTCTCAACCTTTCCCCAGAACCATCCTCCTTTAATCCCTCTAAATCCTCCGCCTTATCTTCGGCTACAAAATTGGGGGAGTGCTTCCCCGAAGCTTCCAGCCGTTCGTGTTCCACCGCGATGGTTTTCCAACCGCCGTCGATATTGACCAGATGATGTTTGGGCTTTTCTAGTCTTTTGTCCCAGAATAAATCTCTGGTTTCGCCCCGTTGCTTCGACTCGCTTTTTTCTGCGGCTAAGTCGGTTTTTTCCGTAGATTTTTCGGCGGCTTTTGATTGGGTTTCGCCCTCTGGCGGCGCGGCGATCGCATCCACCAACAGCTCCCGCAACGCTTCGATCGGATCTGTGCTTTTCCGAGGCGGTTGCTTTACTGGTTCGGAAACTACCCCTTCTTTTTCATTATTAACTTGAACGGTACTTTCATTTGATAAATCCATTTGATGCCCCCTTCAAATGTTATTAAACTGCTAGTAGACACCCTGATGCAAATTTCCTTAGATTCCTCTCGGAACCCATTTCCCAATTCAGCGTCCCCCGCTCAATTTGGTTGTTACTTCCCTGCTAGCAGTATCCTCGTCATGCGGATGGGTTTTCCTCTACCCTTCCTTCACACTTTGGTGACTTTTTCTCCCTGGTGCATCCCACTAGAGGTGAGTTAGTCTTCTCCATCATTATTGGGTTGCTGGGGTAACAGCAAATCGGCTGACATCTGCGTTTCTGCCACTTCCCGCAGTTCCGGCGCAAATTCTGTACCTTTCAATCTCATGCCAATTTCAAACAAAATTTCCGCCATATCGTCTCGCGCCACTTTAACCTCTTTAAGGCTAGAAAATCGGCGATCGATTTCTTCAAACACCTGTTCGCGTAAATTATGAATATCTTCTTGAGAACTTTCTCGGTTTTCTATCAATTGTTCCCGCAGAGATTTGGTTTGGTTGTCCAAAGACTCGTCCAACGATTCAATCGTCTTGGAGAGCTTGACTTTCGTGCGCTCGATTTGTTGGCGCACGTCCATCAGTTCTTCTTGGGTATTCAGATTGAGGGACTTGAGTTTCTTCTCTAGGGATTCTATGGCTCCGCGCAGTTCGGTCGCCGCCAGTCCCTTCACTTCATCCAGGCGATCGCGCATTTCCTGCTGCACCATCGACATATTGGATTCTAGTTGTTCCAGTCGATGATTGTAGTCTCTCATCTGCGAGCCGACAATAATCTCGCGAATCTGGTCGATATTCCCCAGCCTTTCGCGCATTTCTTCTCGCGTAATTTCACTCATGTGAAGCACCTCCGATTGAACGCTTGATTTTGATGCATACCAGTCAAATCCTACCGCTTTTTCAGCCAGTTGACCATCAAACTTCCGCAATTTTACGGAGGTGATGAATCGGCGGAGTCTCCAGTCCCTCCTACACCCGGGCTTGACATGACCATTGGCTGGGGTCATACTGATGAGATTAAGCGTGGTAAATCTCTAGTACGGTTCTCTCGCCACAGTAGAACAGTTGCCGGGAGAAAAACACTTTCTGCGGTGGAAACTTATCAAAGATTTACATGATTCAAATCTCCCCCAACCCCGATCGCAGACCCTTGCATGACTCCTACCCCTTCCCCAGAATGCCGATTGTGAATCGGGGGTGGTGAACCCACGGGGAAGACCAGGAAAGAAGGAACGGAAAGCATCAATTCAGCGAAGGCAAAACCAAAGCGGGCGGGACATGCCCTTGCAATCGGAAAAAGCCAGTTTCAGGCAAGCGTTTCGCAAAAACCCTCTCCCCTCCGCCAGTTCGGTGCGATGTGAAATAAGGATAACCCGTATTTTACTCCGTTTTGGGTTCCAGGACAAGACCCTCGCGCTTCAGCGTCTTTATCGGCGATCCACTGGGATTTTCCATCCTTATTCCTCCCCCTTCAACCTCCCCACCCGCCAACGCCGAACCCTCAACTGCCTGGAATCGAATGGTTAAAATAAGGTAGCAGGTGCGATTCGTTCCCGCAAAAGTGGAGGGTAAATGCCCGAAGCGTAAGCGGGGCAAGGAACACAGCCCCTAAAGGC
>NZ_JAJENT010000471.1:0-1303 GCF_035615515.1 Phormidium sp. CCY1219 | reverse complement strand
GTGGGGAAAAGCGCCTTTAAAAGTCCGACTTTGGACTCTTTAAGAATCCCTCGGATTTATCCGTAGGGAGTATCAAGCGGTTCCAATTGGTCTGTAACAGTAGTAGTTGACCATAAGACAAACGATTGGGAAATGACACTATCTCAATTTTGACCACTAAACGCTAGTTTGTCTAGCTCGAAAAAAAAATTCTTTCTCCTCCCCGGGCGATCGCCTCTCAGAAGCCGTTAATTACCAATCGCCAATTGCCAATTGCATATATAGTCAGATTCCCGAAAAAAAACTAGCCCGATGACGGTAGACTTCCGTCTAATAGCCAACCCACAGCTTCAGAGGGGAGAATCGGAGTGACGATCGCCCCGGTTGCGATCGCCGAGTTCGAGGTCCTTTGATGAAACCACTCTTATTCGCGATCGCCTTTATTCTGATTGCCAGTCCCATCCGCGCCGAGAACCCCCTGCACCTGCAGCGCCTCTTCAATCTGCGAGAGTGTCGCGACTGCGACTTAAGGGGTGCAAACCTGAGCGGGGCGGATCTTGTGGGGGTAAAACTGATTAACGCCGACCTTACCGGAGCCAACCTAAGCGGCGCGAATCTGCGCGGAGCCAATCTCAGCGGCGCATTGCTGCTCGAGGCCAATCTTGTCGGTGCCAACCTGCGGGATGCCTCTTTAATCGTAACTCACTTTGAAGCAGCTAACTTAAGTCAAGCAAACTTAAGTAACGCTGATGGATATCGCGCCATTATCGCCGACTGCGAGATGATAGGGGCGAATTTAGTCGGCGCATCTTTCCGAGAAGCGAACTTTTACTTATCGGATTTAAGTGAAGCGACCTTAGACGGAGCGGACTTGGAACGGGCGAGTCTCGATCGCGCCGAATTAACCGATGCCACCTTAGGCAATACCATTCTCATCCATGCCTCCTTGTGTGGCACCGTAATGCCCGATGGGTCGGTATCCGAGAAAGGCTGTCCGCAACCAGAGGAGAGCGAAACAGAGAGTGCGCCAGACAGTAGCGAAGAGTCACCGGAGACGAATACGCCCCCGGAGGAAACACCACCCGCCCCAAATTAGCCATAAGTCGAATGTCGGGGGGAGAGAAGGGGGATTAAAATAACCCCAGTCACCCGCGATCGCGCGCTTGGCTAAGAGTGTTCGTGGTTTTAGGAGAAGGCTCAATGTCAGGAACCCCATCCCTAAAGGGAGGGGCTTGGTAAGACTTTACTTTCCCAAGCTCACCTGACCAGAAGACCAGACTTATCTAAGTTTGGTAGCCGTTAGGGGTAAGAGTTAAAGTTCCGA
>NZ_JAJENT010000470.1:0-208 GCF_035615515.1 Phormidium sp. CCY1219 | reverse complement strand
CGGTTAAAACCGCCGTTCGCCTTTCCTCCCCGAACTAAAGTTACGGGGATTCCAGGTTCTCGATTGCTTCTCGTTGACAACCAATCGGCCCGCCAAAATTTAAAGACCAACTCCAGTAGCGGTTGGCTGGCAAGTCAGGAACCCCATCCCTAAAGGGAGGGGCTTGGTAAGACTTTATTTTCCCAAGCTCACCTGACCAGAAGACCAG
>NZ_JAJENT010000469.1:0-257 GCF_035615515.1 Phormidium sp. CCY1219 | reverse complement strand
GGCAATGACTTCGCCAATGGCAACCAAGGCACCGACTGGGTTGACGGCGGCGATGGCGATGATGTGCTGCATGGCGGTAAAGATGACGATACGGTGAAAGGAGGCACCGGTACTGATGAGTTGTTCGGGGATTTAGGGAATGATATCGTTTGCGGTAACGCAGATGGTGACTTCCTCTACGGCAACCAGGGGGATGACTCCCTGGATGGCGGCGATGGCAATGATATGCTGTGGGGTGGCAAGGATAATGATATCCT
>NZ_JAJENT010000468.1:0-25076 GCF_035615515.1 Phormidium sp. CCY1219 | reverse complement strand
TCATTTACAGGATTGAATTGGGATTGAGGCTCTGCTTCCGGTTGTGGGTTCCCAGCAGATGCTGGAAACGAGTTGGAAAGCTTTGAGCTGTGCTATTTTCAGTTGGTTTTCAACCGACTTTAGCTATTAGACGGCGACTGAAAGTCCCCGTCTCTCTTGAGATTAAGTAATATGAATGGCCTACAATTTATTTTCTGGGAAGGAGATGGAGAAATTATGCACGGCGGGCGGATCTCAGGGATTTTTGGGAGAAGGTAAATCGCGAAAGCTTGACTGGGTAATGGTTGTAGGATTTTCTACTAAAGTGATAAAATGGGCTGCGGGTTGCACGAATAAAAAGCCTTCGATTCCCGCCGATGCGGGCATGACAGTTTTTTTCGAGCGGGTGTCTAGAGGGAATTGATTGATGTTCATCTACTTAGAAGGAGGCTTCGCCTCGGATTGTGCGTTTCCAGCTAGTCCGCTTCGGCGGACTGGGTTCGAGTTGTCTCACCCTTGGGTGAGGAGGTTATTTTGACTGACGAGGGTTACGCGATCGCAACCTTTCTATTGGTTCTGTCTGAAGACCGATTCGCTTTTTACGGAAAACGGGGATTTTTGTAATATTTCTTTACCTTAAATCGGAATTTGAGTGTTTGGCACCGATGGAGTCGGCGTAGCTTCGCCTGGTGGTGGCCGATCTCCATGAAGTGATGGAGTGGATAGTCAAAGGAATACCTGGGCGTTTCGCTCTCGATATCGGTGTTTCTGACTTCATCCATCTGGAAAAAACTCCGGGTGTTAGTCCACTCGATAACAGCTTAACCCCAGCAACCGGGAATTAGACCCAAATGAGGATTTGGATTTTGATTTGGATTTTGATTTGGATTTTGATTTGGATTTTGATTTGGATTTTGATGGGGGACTCACTGGGAACGGATTGGGCGGCGGTTTGGGGAGGTTGTTATTTGAAGCGATCGCGACTCACCAAATGTTAACAGCGAAAGAAGTAGATTGGGTCGCAACCCAGTCTACTTGTACTTATGCTCCATTTGGATAGAATGGGAAAAGGGCGATCGCATCGAGCAGCCATTTACCACAAACCCTGTCAAAAATCAAGCATAAATTATTAATTTTTACAAAGCAACGAAAACATCGGGGAGTGAAGATGTTCACCCTCTCCACTCCCCAATCTTTCGGATGTTACCGTTCCCTGTGGGCGCATGTTAGCGCTTGACTTCTTGGTAAGCGCGAATCGCTTGCCAAATAAAAATTCCAGCCACCACCAGGGTAAAGGCAATTTGGGCAATTAGTCCCTTGGATATGGGTAATTCAGACATGTGAAATGTACTCTCTGGCTGTAACAACTGGCGGGGGTATTCCCCTGCCGCGATCGCGCCGCAGCGATCGGGAAGTAGACTCTTTATTTATAACCTACTGGCGAAATAAATTTTATCCCAAAAACTTAGCTCCTGCCGATTTAACAGCAGGAGCTAATCAAGAGCATGGATTGAATGAGGGGTTCACAGGATTTGCCCTCCACGCAGGTGCCATTGCTTTGCCATCCTCAACATAAGTTTTCTGTTTGATGTCAGCTATTAATTTGGTTTCGGCGTCGCCTTGGCTCCTAATTGGGAACTCAATTTCCCTCGGAGGGAATGACTTTTTGTAACTCGACGCGAGACCCTGATGTGTTGAGGCGATAGACCCAGCGCTGTTCCCGCGCTTTTACGGTGATTTGCATGGCGGAGGCGATCGCTTTGCGGCACACCTGCGAATCGGCGATCGCCACGCAGACATCTGACTCGGTTTGCGGTTGTGCCTCTACAATATGCAGCGCCGTCTTTGGCAACCCTGACTGCGCGGAGACATCAGTCAATACGCGATCGGCACTCCCTGGAGATAACGCCACACTTGCTTCCGAAGTTTCGGATACCGCAGGGGTGTTTTCTGGCAACTTAGAACCGAGGTTCAAAAAATACAAAAACCCGGTAACAACCACCGCTAAAACAATCCTATGGAGTGAATCTACCTTCTCTTCTACCGGCGTTTCTTCATAGTAATCTTTAGTAATATTTTTCATGGACAGCCTCCTGAATCGGTGCTTTCAGCTTTGGAGATTATTTGTTGATATGAGTTGCACCCCGATTCTCAAAGGCTCCGGAAAACCTCTACCCTTTCGGGTTAGGATTGGCGTTGAGATGTTGTCTCAAGCTGGATTGACTTTTTCGCCGCTTTATGCTTTGCCAATCCCGAGGATGAATGTCTCCGATTGGCAATGATGCGATCGCCTCTCCCTCTTTCTGTCATTTTAGACTCTTGCAATCTCTGGTTTGTTTCCGGAAAAACACTTGGTGCTCTCCTGCTTGGAAACCGCTCAGCCTCCTCTGCGAGGGCGAATGCCACTGAGCCAGTTGTCAGCTATGAGCGGACGACTGTCGCTCAACGCTTCCCGAACCTCTCTTTCATTATCTCATCTTTGATGCTTGTGTTTCCCTTCAAATACATTATTATAGATTAATTTTCCCTGAAGCTTGCAAAAGTCCTGTTGAAGGTGAAGACCTGATGGGGTTTTTGGGATTGATTTCACACTCAACTTTACAAAATCTTCACAAAATCTGCCGTTTGAATGTAGCTTTGGTAAAGCAAGGAGTGTTATCCCCGGGGGTCAATCCCTTAAAATCCACAAGGGTTCGGCAAGGGGTTTGGTTTCAGCCCCCCTTACCAAAAATTCAACTGCTTTAGGGCTAAAACTAGGGCTTTTAAATTTCATTTTACGTTTAATTTCCCCGATTGTCATCTGTGTAAACACGGCAATGCTTAGATTTTTTTAATATCCCAGCTTTCAAATATTCACCGAAATTATACTGAAAGGACTTGAAATAAAAAAGATAAAAAAAGGAAAGCAGAGTCAGAATAATACAATTAAATGCTCTGTAATTCTACTGAAAAGACTTAAAATAAGGAAGGGAAAAAAGGGCAGGAAGGCAGAGTCAGAAGGAGATAATGACATGCTCTGCAATCTTTTTGCTCCATGTCTTGCGCTGGGTGGCGATTGCCACCCCACGGGAGCATTTGAGAACAAACAGAGGGTGACGGATGCTGCGGTACCCGTTACCTATCTCTGTTGACTATTGCTTCTTTTCCGACCCTGCGATCGCCTACCACTCTTCCATCATTTCAGCCGCATTAAAATCATCTTGCAGGAGAAAATGATGGCTAAAATCCACGGTCACGCGAACCACTCTTTTGCCGAAAGGATGACCGAGATTTTGATACTCGGCGTACACGGGGTAAACCCCATCGCCGATACCAGTAGAAACGGCAACCCCGGCTTCAAATAACGGCGTTCTCCCTTCTGCGATCGCTTCTCTGACTGCTTCTGGACTCTGAAACGGCGCGTACAGTTGTCCCCCCATTTGTTCCGTTTGTTTCGCCGCATTTTGCGCGCCAGAAAACGAAAAATCCTGAGCTTTATTGCTCGGATCGGGTAAGTTGTTATTCCAAAATGGCAAATAAGACGGATCGGTCATCACCAGGATACCTCGATCCACGGCGACATATCCGAGCAACTGACACTCTTTTCTGGAGGGTCGATATGGTGGGGATAAATCCTCAGCTTCGATGATAGATAAATCCTCATCGAAGTCTTCTTCATCTTCAGAATAGTCAAGCTCTAAAAATCGTTCCTCTTCATAATCATAGTAGCTAGTCATCCCCTCCAACTCACCCAGATATTCAGGCTCTAATTCCGGCCATTTTCTCAATGGCAATTTCCATTTTTTAGCCAGGTTTTGTGCTTGCTTATTCACCGATTTGCGTTTTTTCTCATAAGAAATGGTAATTTCTTCTACGGCTAACCATCCAGGAACAATCCCTTCCTCGTCCGCACTAAATTCAAACAAGGCAACTCGATGGGAATGAAAGTCAGGGTCGAGAGGTATCTGTTCTGGGTCTGTGCCGGGGTCGAATCCAAAGACTGTAATCACCGCTAGACAGCGTTCTCCAGGTGTCGGCTTTGATTTAGATTTCTTTCTAGACATGGTTTATTTTTCCTCCTGCATGGATGGACTTGGCTTCAGCGCGATCGCCAATTATCTCATACTTTTTACCAAATGTAGGGTGATTTGGGTGCGTTTGTTACATTTCTCAATCTGTTTTTCTGTAATCAATAAATTTGATGGCCACTTATCGCGTTTTTGAGAGCAACGATTGCCACTCGGTTTTGCTGTTGCTGTAGTTTTTTCTTTTACCTTTCTGTAAACCCCTCCTCATATCGAGTTTTTCTCCAGGTAATTCTATCGTACTTGGGAGGGGAAGCTGCTAGAGTTTCCTTAATTGCATACCGGGAGCGAACGCCCTTGGGAACCAGCGGGGTGGAACTTGCCGCAGGCGCAATTCCAATGAAGGCAGAGAATATTTCTACTTGTTTTTGAAAGAGGGTAGAAAATGCAATGGATTAAATCCGGGGTTGAGTTTAGAGAGACCAGCACTCTAAATCCTGCTGGGGTTCGTTCTGCTCCTCAGAGATTTGTCGCTTAAAATTAGGTGATAAATTCAATAAATGTTCGCTTCAAAATTTCCCTAAAACTCGAAATATTGGATAGTTTAAGAGAAGAGTTAAATGACTGGAAAATCCCTAACATAATAACATTCAAGAGGGGAATTTGCCAAGGAGCTGCCTAACTAAAGCGCGCGGGGATCGAGAACCGTTCTGGGGCGCAGATCGGGCCGCCCCCTAAATTACTGGCAATTACAGTAGAGAAAGACAAAACTGCGCCCCAGGGTCAGCCCTTCAAAGGATACCCCGGGAATAGGCCAGCCGAACCCCCCTGAACCCCTAGCTGAGAGTAGGCGGTTGTTGGGGAAAAATGATAAGGTGTGAAGTGCAGCGCACTGCTTGCCGTGGCAGCACAGGGGCTTGTCCACCGCCTGTCGGAGCGGGGATTCGGAAGTGAAACCCTAAAGAAGGCTACAATACCCCCAGAGCCAAACTGGGCACCAGGAGGAGTGCAAGCCACTGCTACACTATAGAGCGCCAGGGAGGGGATGGCCGGGTAATGCAAAAGCGCGATCCATAACCAGACTCGTGGGGCGATCGCCGCCCCGGGCCAATAACATCCAATTCCCCAGAAGCTCAACCTGCTTGTCGGGTGTGCGATCCCCAACGATCGAGCGGGCTATCCGAACCATTACCCGATCGCGTTACGCGCCGCTAGGGAAGTACACTGGGGAAGAGTCATGCAAGACTCAACCAGCAACGCAACCGTTAACCACATCGGATGATGAAGGGAAAATGATAGACGAACAAAACCAGCAAGAACAACCACAAACTCAACCGGATGAAGTGACGGAAAACTCGGGCGATCGCACCAGTGCAGCCGGTGCAGCAGAAGAGCCGATCGCTGCGGAGGCACAGGAAACCCAAGCGGCGAATGCGGAACAACCGGGCGAACCCGAAATGGAAACCACTCCTCCAGAAGCAGGGGAAGCCGCCACAGCAGATCCCGCCGCCGCCGCTGCAGCCACCGCCGAACAGCTAGAGGCGATGGAAGCCTTAGTGCAAGCCAACCAAGCCTTTACCGCGCAGTTAGAAGACCTAAAAAATCAACATGCCAGATTAGCGGCAGATTTTGACAATTTCCGCAAGCGCACCCAAAAAGAAAAAGAAGATCTAGAGCTGCAAAGCAAGTGTGCCACGATCCGGGAATTGCTGGTGGTGGTGGATAACTTCGAGCGCGCCAAAGAACAGCTCAAACCCCAAACCGATGGGGAAATGAACATTCACAAGAGCTACCTGAGCGTGTACAAGCAGATGGTAGAGTGCCTCAAACGCATTGGCGTGTCGGCGATGTATCCGAAAGGACAAGAATTCGACCCCAACCTTCACGAAGCGGTGATGCGCGAACCCACCAACGAATATCCCGAAGGCACCGTCACCGATGACTTCAGACGCGGCTATATGCTAGGCGATCGCGTGCTGCGCCATGCAATGGTCAAAGTGGCAGCGCCCCTAGAAAACGAAGAAGAACCACCAGCAGAAGAAGCTGCCGAAGCCCCCGCACAAGAAGAGGAATAACCCACATTCCCCCAGCGCCGTCCCCACTCCCCCGTGGGTTCGGGCAGAGAAAAACCTACCTGCCTCTCGGGTATCCTAAAAAAAGGGGGATTCAACCCCCGGCGCGATCGCGCCCCCTGCCTCCCCTAGAATTTTCAGAACACTCATTCCGCCGCTAGCTATGGGAAAAGTCATCGGTATTGACCTCGGCACCACAAATAGTTGTGTAGCAGTCTTAGAGGGCGGTAAACCCATCGTCATTACAAACTCAGAAGGCGGACGAACCACGCCGAGTATCGTCGGAATGACCAAAGACGGTTCTCGTCTCGTCGGTCAATTAGCCAAGCGGCAGGCTGTTACCAATGCCGCAAATACAGTGTACAGCATCAAGCGCTTTATAGGCCGTCGCTGGGATGACACCAAAGAAGAACGCTCTCGCGCTCCCTACACCTGCGTCAAAGGCAGAGACGACACCGTAGATGTGAAAATCCGGGGAACTACCTACACCCCGCAAGAAATTTCCGCGATCGTCGTGCAAAAACTCAAAGAAGATGCCGAAGCCTATCTCGGCGAACAAGTCACCCAAGCCGTCATTACCGTACCGGCCTACTTTACCGACGCCCAACGACAAGCCACCAAAGACGCAGGCACGATCGCCGGGTTGGAAGTGCTGCGAATTATCAACGAACCCACCGCCGCCGCCCTCTCCTATGGCTTGGACAAACAAGGGGAAGATCACACCATCTTAGTCTTTGACTTGGGTGGCGGCACCTTCGATGTCTCCGTTCTGCAACTCGGTGACGGCATTTTTGAAGTGAAATCCACCGCCGGCAACAATCATCTCGGCGGCGATGACTTCGACACTTGCCTCGTCAACTGGATGGTAGAAGAATTTCGCATCCAAGAAGGCATCGACCTGTCGGTAGACAAAATGGCCGTGCAGCGAATTCGCGAAGCCGCCGAAAAAGCGAAAATCGAACTGTCTAGCCGCGAACTCGCCGCCATCAACTTGCCATTTATCAGCGCCGATGAAACCGGGCCGAAACATCTCGAAATGGAACTGAGTCGCTCTACATTTGAAGAACTCGTCAGCAACTTAGTCCAAGAAACCCTCAAACCCGTGCAACGGGCGATCGAAGATAGTCATGTCAGTCCCGAACAGATCGACCGGATTATCCTCGTCGGCGGCTCTACCCGCATCCCCGCCGTTCAACAAGCCATTGGCGAGTTTTTTGGCGGGCAAGAACCCGATCGCTCGGTTAACCCCGATGAAGCCGTAGCCGTGGGAGCTGCAATTCAAGGCGGCGTCTTGGGCGGGGAAGTTCAAGATGTCCTGCTGTTAGATGTCACCCCCCTCTCCTTGGGCATCGAAACCCTCGGTGGCGTCTTTACGAAAATTATCGAGCGCAATACCACCATCCCCACCAGTCGTTCCCAAACCTTCTCCACCGCCACCGACGGTCAACGAGAAGTGGAAATCCACGTCTTGCAAGGGGAACGTGCAATGTCCAAGGATAACAAAAACTTGGGGAATTTCCTGCTCGACAAAATCCCCCCCGCACCGCGCGGCGTCCCGCAAATCGAAGTAACCTTCGAGATCGATGCCAATGGGATCCTCAATGTATCGGCAGAGGATAAAGGCACCGGACGCGAACAAAGCATTCAAATTAGCAGCACCGGCGGCTTGAGCGACGAGGACATCGAAAAAATGCGCCAAGATGCCGAACGCTATGCCGATGAAGACCGCCGTCGCCAACAACTGGTAGAAATTAAGAACCAGGCGGAAAGCCTGTTCTATAATTATAAAGCGACTGTCAAAGATAATCTGGCTTTACTCAGTGATGACCTGAAGGCAGAACTCAAGAAAACGGCAAAAGAATTAAAAGCCGCTCTCGGCAATGATAAAATCTCGGTCGAAGACCTCAAAGAAAAGATGTCTGCTTTCCAGCAAATTCTCTTCTCGGTGGGCATTGCCGTCTACGAGCAAACCCAGTCCGATGATGAAGAAAAACCCGAAGAAGAAGAAGAACTGAGTCCCTCGGAGTAACTAGCCGCTCTCAAAGGCGAGCTGACTCCAAATTTTGGGAAACCACCCGCGTGCGGGATCCTCTCCCAGTTTGGGACTCGCCTCTACTCTCAGCTTCAGAACACTCAGTCTGTTTGTAGCATACCCCTTTGTATTTTATTCTTACCAAAAGCGCTCTATGGCTCGCGACTACTATGAAATTCTAGGTGTCCCTCGCACGGCGGACAAAGAGGATATTAAACGTGCTTACCGCAAGTTGGCTCGCAAGTATCACCCGGATGTCAATAAAGAAGAGGGCGCTGAGGAGCGCTTTAAAGAAATTAACCTCGCTTATGAAGTCCTCTCCGAACCGGAAATCCGCGCCAGATACGATCGCTTCGGCGAAGCGGGAGTTAGTTCGGGCGCAGGAGCAGGCCAGGGCTTCGGGGACTTCGGCGATATGGGTTTTGCCGATATCTTTGAAAGCTTCTTCAGCGGTTTCGCAGGCGCAGGGACTCAGGGACGACGACGCGGCGGCCCGGTGCGTGGGGACGATCTGCGTCTTGACCTGAAAATCGATTTCCAAGAAGCTGTCTTCGGCGGGGAAAAGGAAATCCGCATCAGCCACTTGGAAACCTGCAACACTTGTAGCGGCACCGGCGCGAAACCGGGCACTCGCCCCCGCACCTGTTCCACTTGCAGTGGCACCGGGCAGGTTCGCCGCGCTACCCGCACCCCTTTCGGTAGTTTTACTCAAGTCTCGGTTTGCCCCACCTGTAATGGCACGGGAGAAACCATTGAGGATAAATGTTCTTCTTGTGGTGGCGCAGGGGTAAAACAAGAAACGAAAAAACTGAAAATCACCGTGCCGGCTGGGGTGGATAATGAAACTCGCCTGCGGGTCTCCGGGGAAGGGGATGCTGGGGCGCGCAGCGGCCCCCCGGGGGATTTGTACGTTTACTTGTTTGTGAACGAACACCCGGAGTTTCAGCGCGATAAAATTAATATCCGCTCTGAGGTGAAGATTAGCTATTTGCAAGCTATCTTGGGCTGTCGCCTGGAAGTGAATACGGTGGATGGCCCCTCGGAATTGCTGATTCCGGCAGGGACTCAACCCAATACCGTACTCACTTTAGAAGGCAAAGGGGTGCCGAAGTTGGGCAACCCGGTTCAACGTGGGGATCATCTGATTACGATCGCCATCGAAATTCCCACTAAACTGACGGCGGAAGAACGCGAATTACTCGAAAAGTTAGCCAAAATTAAAGGAGAACGGATTGGCAAAGGCGGCATAGAAGGATTCTTAGGAGGGCTATTTAATAAGTGACGCATCCCCTAGAACCAACCACTACCGGACAGGAAACTTGCCCCACTCTCGACTTGCGGGGCACTCCTTGTCCGATCAATTTCGTTCGCACGAAGCTGCGTTTGGAAAAAATGGCACCCGGAGCACTTCTGGAAGTGTGGCTCGACCCGGGAGAACCGATGGAACAGGTGCCGGATAGTCTGGCGATGGAAGGTCACGAAATCGACCAGATCGAGGAACGATCTGGCTTTTTTGCTCTGAAGGTTCGTCGCGCGATCGCTGAAGCATGAGTGTAGGCAAACACCCCATCCCTTCGCTTTCTCTACCGCAAATCGGTCAGTCTTCTGTGCTGTCTCTCCCCCGGGTGGCAGCGATCGCTCCTCCCCCCCTCTCCTCTCAGGGAGGATCGCGTCCTCCTTCTGAGTTGAGCGGGAACCCTCCTCCACAATATCCCGAACCCCCCACCACTCCGGGGTCTCAAACCCTCATTACCCTCACCAATGCAACCCATGCAACGGAGGACTCGCCCCCCACAGATAATGAGGAATTAACCGGAACGGTTCTGGCGGTGCAAGCTAATTTTTATCGGGTACAATTAGACGATCGCTCCGTGCAAGCGGCGTTCTCTCAATTCAAACGGGAACGGGTGGCGTTTGAAAGCACTGAGGCGAGTGACGATCGCCTTCCTCCAATTCCCCCTCGTCGCACCCTCCTGTGTACGCGCCGATCGCGCTTGAAAAAAATCGGTCAGCAGGTGATGGTGGGCGATCGGGCGATCGTCGAAGAACCGGATTGGGAAGGTCAGCGCGGCGCGATCGCTGGGGTTTTCCCTCGCGCCAGCGAACTGGACCGCCCCCCAGTGGCTAATGCAACCCAATTGCTCCTCCTGTTTGCGATCGCCGAACCGACTCTCGACCCCCATCAACTCAGTCGCTTCTTGGTCAAAGCGGAATCCACTGGCCTCTGTGTTTCTCTATGCTTAAATAAAATCGATTTGGTCTCACAAGCAGAGCAAATCGACTGGCAACATCGTCTGCAACTCTGGGGTTATCACCCCCTATTTATTAGCGTAGAAAATCACATCGGCATCGATACCCTCCTCGCTACACTCAACGATAAAATTACCGTAATTTCCGGTCCTTCCGGTGTGGGCAAATCTAGCTTAATCAATCAGTTAATTCCCTCCGCCGAACTTCGCGTTAGCGATGTATCGGGCAAGCTGGGACGCGGACGCCATACCACCCGCCATGTGGAATTATTTGAATTGCCCAGTGGCGGATTGCTGGCAGATTCCCCGGGATTCAATCAACCCACTCTTGATTTTCCCCCGCGAGAATTAGCCCACTATTTCCCCGAAGCGCGCCAACGATTGCGACAAGGAAACTGTCAGTTTAGCGACTGCTTGCATCGCGACGAACCCAACTGTGTGGTGCGCGGCGACTGGGAACGCTATGATTATTATTTGGATTTCCTGGAAGAAGCGATCGCCTATCAAGAGACCCTCCAGCAACAAAGCAATCCCGAATCCAGCGTTAAAGTGAAAACCAAGCGCAAGGGCACTCAACAACACGAACCCAAATTGGAATCGAAAAAATATCGCCGGGTTTCCCGTCGCCTGCAACATCAAAGCTTAGAAGAATTATATCAGGATTTGGCAGAAGAAGAGGATGGGGAATTCTAAATTATTGCCCGGTTTTTGACCTCAAATCGCTGCAAAGCGTTCATCTGCGATCGAAACCCTTTATTCCGATAAACTATCCGGGTCGAGTCCCCGTTCTCGCAGCAGTTGCGCGAGGCGATCGGCGCGCTGGCGTTCGGTTTCGGCGCGCTGGCGTTCGGTTTCGGCGCGCTGGCGTTCGGTTTCGGCGCGCTGGCGTTCTCCCTGGGCGATTTCTTCCGGCGTCGGATAGCGGTTTCCTTGCTCATCGTACCAGTACAACCACTCCCGCTGCCAATTTTCAAAGGTGCCAATTTCTCGTCCAATCCCTAATCCGATTTGCGGCATCCAGACCGGTTCTCCGGGTAGGCGAATGTATTGTCCCTCCCTTAACTGATAAACCTCTAACACCTCGTGGCGATCGCGTCGGTTAAATTGGGAATTATAAATCACGTAATACAGCACGCCCAATTTCGCATAAATCTGCATTTTCTCATCGTATTCTCCCCCATAGGTTGCCGATACGCATTCCAACACCAACCTTGGGGGAATGTTGTTTTCCAACCACACAATATAACTTTTGCGTCCGTCGGGTTCTACCCGACGCGGCACTCCCAAACTGAGAAATCCATCGGGGACAATCGGGATTCTCGGATTCTCTCCTGTGGCATGATACACGCCCATATTCACGCCAAAAAACCAGTCTTGACGCGCCGACCAAATATGACTTAAAATGGCTCGTAGCAAGCCGGGAATTAAATTTTGTAGTTCGTTATCCACCGGGGTATCGTCAGAGGATGGCAGTTCTGCTGCATCCGGTAAGTTTTGCAGTGAATTGTAGTTTACCATAATTGCTGTTTTTGATTAAATCTTCTCTCAATTGTAGCGTTTTGATTGGGTTTAATTTTCCCCTGCGTTAGCCTTCGTAAATTACCACAATGCTTGACTTTTGTCAAGGTTCCTAGCGGTTTGTAGGGTGGGCAGTTTGAGAACAGATGCGCGTTTGGCACCGCTCTCGAGTGGTTCTGCCCACCCTCCCCTCTGCAATTATTTTTGCACGAGTACATAATAATTGTAGGTGGCTCGTGGCCACCCTACGACTTCTCACTAAGGCTGAATTCGATGGGATTTTGACTGATGATATTCAGCCACTTGGCGCGATCGCTGCCAATGGGGATAGACAAGTTGTGCCCAGGCAATTCCCGTTACCAATAATGGCAAAAACGCGAAAAGATGACGCCAAAATCCCACTTGCAATCCGATTCCCACACTCATGCCAAATGCCACCGTCACCAACGAGAGAGCCAAGGAAAAATACTTCGGTACCGACAATTTACCCCGGTTTGCTTTTTGCTTTGTCCGCAGGCGCATCACCCGCTTTCTGCGAGTTTGGGTGTCGATTTCATCCACTAAACTTCCCGCAGCAGTCCCGGTTAAAATTCCTACAATTATCAACAGGAAAAATGCCGAGCCAGACGTGAGAGACTTTGTGGCGGCAAACAGCGGCCAAGCGCCGGCCACCCCGGCAGCGATCGCCCCCGCCACAGTTCTCGCCATATCGCTGGAATTCCACTGCTTGTAGCACTTTGTCACGAACAATTCCGTTCCCAACCCGGCATAGGCACCTGCTAACAATCCCAGCATACAACTGGCGATCGCCGCTTCCCGGGCGGCGGGCACCCCCGTCATCCCGCCAATCCCAAACCCCAGGGCACAGGTTGCACCCACCAGGGAACCGCTGACCCCACCGGCGATCGCGCCACTACCGGCGGCGGCGGGATGTTCCGCCATGCCTTTCACGCTGGAAATTATCCCCCACAACAACAACCACACCATCAGCAATCCCCCAATCGTTCCCTCACGAGCCAAAACGAGAAAATTGCTCGAGAAATTCACCGGCCAAGTCCACACCGTTGCTACCGCCAAACTCAGCAACACCGCCAGCAACCGATAAGGCAATTTTATCGCTTCCATCGGCTCGGGAGCCGTCCTTAATTTTAACGCAATTCGATATAACTTCTGACTGGTATTGGCGTGCAACAATAACTCGCGATCGTAGATTTTAGCCGCCATCAACTGACTCGTATCCACCGTAATCTTACAGTGGACGCGATTGCCTTTAAATCGAGCCGGCGAAATCGAAATCCAGGGATGACCCTTCGTAGTAAAAGGCCGATCGCGATCGCTGCTTGCCACCCCCCATCTGCCGCGCAACATCGTACCCGCCACCGGATTTTTTATCGCGATAGTTTGCGTCAGTTTTTCGCCCAATTCCGTTGCCCGAAACTGCACGATCTGATGGCTAGAAACCACTTGCGGGGTGCGGCTGACCTCAACCAATTTGAGCGCCTCTAACGCCGTCGCCGCATCCGAATAGCGGTTTTTCGGCTTCGGTTCCACCATTGTTTCCAGCCATTCCACCCAAGACTGGCTGATTTTTTTCACCCGATTCTGGAAATGAATTCGATAATTTGCATCGATTAAATTCCCAATATCAATTGATTTCGTTCCCGTCAACAAGGCAATCAACGTTGCCCCCACCCCATACAAATCTGATGCCGGCGTTAACTCGCGATTGAATAACTGTTCCGGGGGCATAAATCCCAGAGTGCCTTTGACGATGCTGCTCATCGCCACTTCACCCTCACCGATATGAGCGAAGCCAAAATCGATTAAATAAACGTTCAAACTGTCATCCACTAAGATATTTTCCGGTTTGATGTCGCGATGGATGACCGGGGGAATGCGATTTTGCAGATAAACTAGAATATCTAACAGGGCAATGGCCAGTTGCTTGATTTGGGTGGGCGTCCAAGGACGAGAAACCGCAAGGGACTCGGCAGGTTTGTATTCCTGAACGATGCAAAATCCCCCCGCCGTTTGAAACGAATCGAGATAGCGGGGGATACCGGGGTGATTTAATCCTTGCAGGACTTGAATTTCGCGCTGATAGGCGTCATAATCGGCCCAACTCGCGCCACTGGTACTGGCAAACTGAAACTGCTTGATAGCAACCCGGGAGTCCGGTTGGGGGATGGAGGCGTGGGTCGGGTCAGCGCGATCGCCCCCCGGGGAAACATCGCACCCGCCCTCTGTGTTTCCCGTTTTTATGGCGAGGTAGGTCACTCGACCCCCTGCCCGATTGTGGCCTAATTCGCGGATGACCTGATAGCCATACTCAGCAAAGTCTGGGAAGTTGCTCATGTTTTTTCGCGCTCGATGCTGATAGCAACTATTTTAGTGCGATCGCCTCGATCCTGGGAGAAGTGGAGCCACTTTCCCCAAACCTCTGCGGTGCGATCGCCACTCTCATTTTGCTCGAGTCTGGCTTCCCACGGGCTATTCTGTCGCCTCCCGGACCGAGAGGGGAATCGTAACAGTGGAGTTATTATCATCGACAGTTCCGGTTTTGGTTTCGCTATTGCCTTTCACCAATAAGGTGACGGTATATTCGATAGGTCCGCTGGAATTGTTACAGCGCTGGAAAAGATTTACCTGCACTTCATACTCCCCAGTGGGCGCGCCGCCGGTGGGCCAAAATACATTTTCCACCGGATTGGTGGTGGTTTGCCCGCAGCCGGCATTAGAATCTACATCCAATTCTCCTCCCGAGGCAATTTCGGACTGTTGGTAAGAGACGATTTCGCCACTGGGGTCTTTCACCGCCAAGTCCAGATCGTCGGCGGTAGACCATCTTAAGGTGACTTGCACATCCCCCGTGCCCAAGGTTGGCTCTTCTGGTTCCGCCGGGGAAGGACAAAGAAGCGACAAGTCGATTAATTCGCCGCCTTTATCTACCATAAAACAGCCCGGGTGTTCCTGAGAGTTGGCAGAAAGTTGCCAGTAAGCCAATAAAGACAAGGAGACCGAGCCGATTATTGCAACACTTAAACGCCATAGTTTCAGCATAGGGCTTAATTGTTTCCTAACAGATTTGATGGCTTTATTTAACTGATGAAAGCGCGCGATCGCTCGCAATCGATTGGCACACAGCACGAAATCCTCGACTCGCCGCTCTGCGCGACCCAAAACTCCAAGCGCGGTTTTCCATTTTTTTCAGCCCAACTTCGCGATCGCGCATGGGGGATAAAGGGAAAAGCGCGAGACCGAACCCCTCCCGATTCGACCCTACCTTATTTCTCTCCCATAGCCCCTAAACTCATCCCGAGTTCGATTCGGTTTTTCTAGTTTTGGCTGAGTGTTCCAGCGCTTCGGAAAAAATTGTTTTGGTCTTGTCTCTTATTTTACCCCTGCCCGGTTCTTTCTAACTTATTTTGGCCGAATTTTAGAGAGTCTTTCCCTGAGAATTTTAAGAAAATTTAACAACCCATCGAACTGAGGTTAAGGTTTAATTAAATGTTCTTCAGAGCGGCGATACTGAGCGAGGCGACGCGATCGCTGCCAGGGAAGCAGTAACATGACGCTCACCACCGGTAAACCCGTCACCGCAACTGTGGCCAACAGCAAGGGCGTCCACAATCCCAGTTGCAAGCCAATCCCCCAGCTAATCCCGGAAGCTGCCGTCAGCAGGGACATGCCAGTAGCTAAGCCGGTGCCGAATTGTTTTTGCACTCCTCTGGCGGAAAACAGTAAAGCACTCCCGGTCACCACGGTGGCGGCTAAAGTAGCGGCAGTGCCCCAAGCGCCCATCAGGCTCGCACCGGCAGCCATACCCAGGGTAAATCCGATGGTTCCGGCACCAATGGAGGTGGCCATTAAGGTCAGGAGAAATTTTACGGCAAATCCCTGATGTCCCGCCAGTTTAGATAGTCCCGCCCAAGCTAAAAATCCACTCGCGCCGATCGCGATCGGGGCGGCGATCGAATGGAGCGCCAGCATTGCCCCGGCCCCGGAGGATAAAAATAACAGTCCCAGGGCACTGTAGGGCAGTGTTTTCCGAGTAATCGGAATCGCTGCGGTTTCCACCGTCAGCGGCAGGGTCATGGTAGCTTGCGAGGAATTAGAATGCAAGCGCAGGGTTCTGTGGTATTCTTCGCCGGCTCTGAGTTGGCTGGTATCCACCTTGAGGTGACAATGGACGCGATTGGCGTTAAAGGTGGCCGGTTGAAAGGCAATCCAGGGGTGAAAGTCCGGGGTATGCGGCGGATCGTGGGGATGGGGGGCCACGTCCCATTTTCCCATCAGTACCGTATCGGAGACTGAGTTTTTCACGCTGATGGTTTGGGTGAGGGTTTCGCCCACTTCTGCGGCGACGAGGTGCAAGGCATTTGGCTGGATGACAATTTCCGGGGTGCGAACCACGTAAATGGGTTGCAGGGCGTTTAAGGCGGTGGCGGCGTCGGGAAAGCGATCGCGCGGATCGGGCTGTACCATTCGTTCCAACCACTGGATCCAGCGCAGGCTCACTCTCGGCACCCGCTGTTTGAAATCAATCCGATAATCGTCGTCGATTAAGTCGCCAATGGCGCTGGAGGGGGTGCCGGTGAGCAGGCAAATCAAGCTGGCACCGAGTCCGTAGAGGTCCGACGCCGTGGTGAGTTGCCGATTTAACAGTTGTTCTGGGGGCATGAATCCCATTGTGCCTTTCACCATGCTGCTCATGGCGACTTCTCCCGCACCGAGTTGGGCGAAACCAAAGTCCACGAGGTAGAGGTCGAGGCGATCGCTGACTAAAATGTTCTCGGGTTTGATATCGCGGTGAATCACCTGGGGCGATCGGGTTTGTAGGTAAACTAATATTTCTAATGCGGCGATCGCCAGTTGCTTGACTTCTTCTGCATCGAAGCTGCGCCGCATGGCCAACGATTGAGCCGCTTTGTACTCCTGCACCATGCAGAATCCATCCGGGGTCTCGAAGGCATCGCGGTATTTCGGAATGCCGGGATGGTTGAGCTGTTGCAGAATTTGGATTTCTCGTTCCACGGCTTTGTAGGCGGACCAATCCGCACCGCTGGTGGCAAACTGAAATTGTTTGATGACCATCGGCTCCAAAGATGGCAGGCGATCGGCGAGGTAGGTCACGCGACCCCCCGCCCGGTTGTGGCCGAGTTCTTTTTGAATTTGGTAGCCTTGGGCAGTAAAATCGGGGAAATTGCTCATGGTTGTGCCGTTTTTTCCGGGAAGCTCCCATCTGGATTGGGGGCAAAGACTGGCATCAGTCCCCCTATCTCTACTGTAGTGTAAGCGATGAAGCGTCGGTGGGGTGAGGGGCGAAGGAGAACATAAACTTGGTATAAATCTTTTGGCCAATTCGGTTTATCTCACAATACTTGTCCCGGATGACTCAAAATTGAGCTTGACAAATCGCGCTAAATATGGTAAGCGAAAGGCAAAGCCGAACATTAAAGCGGTGTAATTGCCAACTGGTAATTTTTCTCAGAAAACAGGGGGTGGGAGGTGGAGCCTCTGAATGCCCATTTTCGGGCAAAGCCAAGGAACCAGAGAGAAAATTCTCAATTCCCAATTCCCAATTCTCAATTCTCAATTCCCAATTGAGAGAATGCTTGTCCGAACTCCCGGCAATGCACTAGGATGGAGTCAAGCTAACCGTCAAGCCCGGGATGCCGACTCTATCCTCATACTGCTCGGGAGGATACCCGATTGGAGTGTAACTTCCGTACTCTTGTCCGGAGTGGGGTGCCACAGTCAGAAAGACCAGAGCGCATGCTGCATGGTTGTCCGTCTTGGGAATACCAGAGGGATAGAGATGTGGCTAACCCTCGAGGATTGGAGGAAGCCTACCCTGTAATCTGGGATGCAGTGTGGGAGAATGTCACTAATGTGTTATGGAAAACGCAATTCCTGAACTCGATAACATCAGAAGTCAGTTGAAAAGTCTAGAGCGACGACGAAAAAAACCCAAAATGCTGGTTGTCGATGACGAACCAGATAATCTGGATCTGCTCTACCGCACCTTTCGGCGAGAGTTTCAGGTACTCAAAGCCGATAGTGGGGTGAGTGCTTTAGAGATTCTCTCCGAAGAGGGAGAAGTCGCCGTCATCATCTCGGACCAGCGGATGCCGGAGATGAAGGGAACCGAGTTTCTCAGTAAAACGGTGCCCCAATTCCCCAATACGGTGCGGATTATCCTCACCGGATTTACGGATATTGAAGACCTGGTAGAGGCGATTAACTCCGGGCAGGTTTACAAATACATTACCAAGCCTTGGGATCCCCACGAACTGAAGCAGGTGGTGCAACGGGCGGCGGAAACCTACGAGTTGCTCAAGCAGCGCACGGAGGAACTGCGACGCGCCGAAGCGCAAACTAACCTGCTGATGACGATTGTGGGGGTAGTGCAAGAGTCTGACAGTTTAGAGGGATGTTTGGAACCGATCGCGAAAGCGTTTGGGGAAAACTTCTCGGCAGATATCTGCATTTTACAATTAATGGAAGGAGGGAGTCTAGCCGCAGGAGAAGGGATTTACACCGTAGAGGGTACGGCGGAAAACTGGTTGGCGGAAGACCCGTTAACCCTCGAAGCGATCGCCTCGGATACGGTGCAAATTTCCGTAAACGTTGCCAAAGATGACAATCTCTCCGAGGTGCCTCACTATCAAAATTCTGGCATCCAAGCCCATTTAGCGATCCCGGTGCTTTTCCGGAACGAAAAAATCGCCCTGCTGTCCCTGCAGTGGAAACAACCTTGCACCCTGCGCGAGGATCAACTGCAAATGCTGCATCTGAGCGTGCAGCAAGTGGCGATCGCCCTGACCTGTACCCGCTATCATCCATGATGAAAACCTCTGACGGCGATCGCGCCTCCTGCTTGCCTTCCGGACCGCCAACCGCTTCCGAAGCTGAAATTCAAGGCATTTTTAACCGCATTGCCCCGGTTTACGATCGGCTAAACGATTGGTTGAGCCTGGGTCAGCATCGGATCTGGAAGATGATGACCGTGAAATGGAGCCATGCGCGCCCGGGCGATCGCTGCCTGGATCTGTGCTGTGGTAGCGGGGATTTAGCTATCCTGCTGGCAGAACAAGTGGGGTCCTCGGGGGAAGTGTTTGGGGTGGATTTCTCATCGGCGCAACTCGAAATTGCCCGTCAGCGCAGCGAAACCCATTATCCGCCCCCCAAGATCTCCTGGGTGGAAGCCAATGTTTTGCACTTGCCGTTTGCGGATAATTTTTTCGATGCGGCAACAATGGGTTATGGTCTTCGCAATGTTACTGATATTGCAGGCAGTCTGCGCCAATTGCATCGCGTGCTTAAACCCGGTGCCACAGCCGCAATCCTGGACTTCCATCACCCCAGCAATTCCCTGGTGCGAGGGTTTCAGCAGTGGTGCTTGCAGGCGATCGTGGTGCCGGTTGCCACCGCGAATGGACTTGAGGATGAATATGCTTACATCACTCCGAGTCTGGAAAAATTTCCCCCCGGACCGCAGCAAATTCAGCTTGCCCGGGAAGCGGGATTTGCCCATGCCACACACTATCCCCTTGCAGGTGGCATGATGGGAGTGTTGGTTGTAACAAAAGGTCAGCGTTAAGCGTTAAAATTTGAGCAATTCGCGTTAATACAGGCGCGATCGCCCATCAAACCCTTGACGAAGACCAACTAGGTAGCTGATGGATCTATCCACTCTTTGGGTTTACTTTGTGCCACCGATCGCCGGGGGAGTGATTGGCTATTTCACCAACGATTTAGCCATCAAAATGTTATTCCGCCCCTACCGCGCCTACTACATTGGCAAACGTCGGGTGCCCTTTACCCCCGGTTTGATTCCCCGGAACCAAGCCCGGTTGGCAAAGCGGGTTGCCGATACGATTATGGGGTCTCTGCTGACCCCAGAAGAACTGCAAAACCTGGCGCGGCGACTCCTGGAAACCGAACGGATCCAGGGGGCAATTTTGTGGTTGCTCGAACTGGCACTGGCACAACTCAAATCCGACACGGAACAAAAAACCGCCAAAATTCTCGCCGGCATCCTGCGAGACTTGTTCGGGGAATCCTTACCCCGCGTTATCCGCGTTTTAGCCCGCCGAGAAGACTTCCTCGAACCCCAACTCAATCAAATTTTCGACCAAGTTCTGCTCGAATTTCAACTCAGCGAAAGCCAAGCGCGTCAGCTATCGGATTGGTTGCTCGCGGCGGTTCTTCCTCCCGATGCCATCCGGCAAACTTTGGTAGATTTTCTCACCGATCGCAATATCACCCTAATCGATGAAGGATTTCGCGAAAAAACCAGCGGCACCTATTGGGTGGTTGCCAATCTGTTTGGACTCCGCAATGCTCTCACCCGCCTGCGAACCTATTGTCTCGATGAAAAAGAAGACGCCAACGATCGCATCTCCGAACTGATCGTCACCCTCGGCGTGCGAACTCGCCTGCAAGAATGGTTGCAAAATGTTTCCCTACAAAATCTCCCCGTTTCTACCGTGCGCCAATTGCGAAAAACCATGCGCGAAAGCGTTCGCACTTACATTCAAACGCGCGGCACGGATTTACTCCAGGGATTGAGCCAGTCGGTCAACTGGGAACATGTAGCCATGTTAGTGCTAAAACGACTTCAAGCATCCTCAGCGGTGAGTGCTTCTTTGGGTCTGGTTTCTCAAGAATTAGCCTTGATTTTAGAACGCTATTTAGAGCGGGATTTAGAAAATATCGTGGCGAAAGCTATCCCGATTTTAAATATCGACCAGGTAATTGTCGATCGCGTTAAAGGGACATCGCCGGAACAATTGGAAATTGCGGTACAAGGGATCGTGCAAAGTGAATTGCAAGCGATCGTGAATTTAGGCGGCATCTTGGGGGTGATTGTCGGTTCGATGCAAACGGTAATTTTATTGTTGCGCTAACACCGGGGTGAGCATTTACCGGGATGTGCTGCCAGCGCTGCCGAAAACAAGGGGTGCGATACCCCTTGCCAAAAATTCCCGCGTGTGATACTCAGATTGATGAAGATTTGTAACGATAATTAACAGCGGCGATCGTCAAACGCCACAGGGGGGTAAAATCAGCATATTATCACGATAGCCGCTGTGTTCTCTCGGCACAAAAAGGAGCCGCAGGGAACCCATATCGTCCCGGACTGCCAGCATCTACTCATCGGGGGTTTCATCTATGACGCCTATCATTAACGAATTCCTGTTCAACCACACCGGAACCGATACCCACGAATATATCGAGATTTTTGGCACGGCGAATACCGACTATTCGTCATTGAGCCTGGTGCTGGTGGAAGGGGACGCATCGGCATCGGGGGAAATAGACCGGGCATATACCCTCGGAACCACCGATGGGAATGGCTATTGGCACACCGGGTTTTTAAGTAACCAACTGGAAAATGGCACGCAAACCCTGTTGCTGGTGGAGAACTTTTCCGGGACGGTGGGGAATGACCTGGATACGAACAACGATGGTACCCTCGAGAGTACCCCTTGGACGACGATTGTCGATGAGATTGCCGTCAGCGATGGAGATAGTGGCGATCGCACCTACGCCAGCGTCATCTTGACCCCCGGATTCGATGGCATCTCCTTTATCCCGGGCGCTGCGTCTCGGCTACCCAACGGCACCGATACCGATACCGCGAGTGACTGGACGCGCAACGATTTTCACGGAGAGGGTCTCGCCGGCTTCACGGGAACCCCCGCCGTTGGCGAGGCACTCAATACCCCGGGCACAAAAAACCTGCCTGTAGATGTTCCCCCAACGGTATCGATAGTGAGTCCCGCAAATGGGGCAACGGGGGTGCCGGCGAATGCCCCAATTCAGATTGAGTTTAGCGAACCGATAAGCGCGATCGGGGATTGGTATAATCTGAGCGGAACCGCCAGCGGCATGGTGACCGCAACGGTAAGCGGTAGCGGACAAACCTTTACCTTGACTCCCACCAGTAACTTCAGTCCCGGGGAAACCCTCACCGTCACCGTCAATGCTGGCAACGTCACCGATACCGACGGCACTGCTGACGCCCTCGACGGCAACGGCGACGGGACGGGCGGGGACGACTTTTCCTTTAACTTTGACGTTGCCCCTACGGTCGGTCCGTTGGTCATCTCGGAGATTATGTTCGATCCTGACAGTCCGGAGCCAGACTGGGAGTGGGTCGAACTATATAATGTGAGCCATGCACCCGTCGATCTGTCGGGGTATGTCCTCGACGACGATGATGGCACGCCTCACACGGCAGCCAATATCGCCAGCGGCACCATTCCTCCCAACCAAGCTGGAATTTTATACAATGCAGGCGATGTGAGTGCGGCAGAGTTTGAGGCCGCTTGGGGAACGGGTCTCAATCTTATCGCCGTCACCGGTTGGGGCAACATGCTCCTGAATAACGGCGGGGACAAGATAAGTCTGTGGCCGGACTTTGCCAGCTATAGCGGCGATGACACAACCCATAACAACGCCCTGGACACGGTAGATTACGGTGTGGGAGGATTTCCCGATCCGGTTGGCCGTTCCATATATCTCACTAACCGATTGGCCGATAATCGGGTAGGGAACTACTGGGCAACCAGTACCGATGGCGGCACTACGCCGGTGGGAATCGGCAATACCAGTACGGCGACGGTGAATAATTCGGGCAACGATATCGGGTCGCCTCGGGAGATGGCGATCGCCCCCATCCACCAAATCCAAGGCAATGGCAATGCCAGTCCCTTAGTGGGAGACACGGTGGTCATAGAAGGCATTGTGGTGGGCGACTTTCAAGGCAACACCGGACTGCAAGGGTTTTTCCTGCAAGAAGAAGATACCGACGCCGATGCCGACCTCACCACCTCGGAAGGTATATTCCTCTACGATCCGACAACCCTCGTAGATGTCAGCGTCGGGGATAAAGTTCGCGCGATCGGTGAAGTGGCAGAATTCACCAGCAACGGCACTACCCTCACCCAACTCACCAACTTAGCAAACCTCACCGTAGTCAGTAACGGCAATTCCCTGCCCACTGCCACTTCCGTCACCTTGCCCTTGGCCAATCTCACCGACTGGGAACCCTACGAAGGGATGTTGGTTAACGTCGGGTCAACCTCGGGCAATCTCACCGTCACGGAACACTTCAACCTCGATCGCTTCGGGCAAGTGACCCTTTCCGCCAATGGCAGACTGGAACAATTCACCCAAAATAATTCCCCCGATGTGGCCGGATATACGGCACATCTCGCCGATATTGCCAAACGGCACATTATCCTCGATGACGGCAGTTCCCAAGCGAATCCCACCCCCATTATCCACGCCCGGGGCGGCAATCCCCTCACTCCCACCAATCCCTTGCGCGCCGGGGACACTATCACCAATATTACCGGCATTCTCGACCATCGCTTCGGCGAGTATCGCGTGCAAACCCAAACCGGACAAAACTTTAGTGCGAGTAACCCCCGGCCCGCTGTTGCACCTGCAGTGGGAGGAGATATTCAAGTTGCCAGTTTGAACCTGCAAAACTTCTTTAATGGCGATGGCAATGGCGGCGGATTCCCCACCGCCCGAGGGGCAAAAACCCAGGCCGATTTTATCCGTCAGCGGGATAAGATTGTGGCCGCCATTACGAAACTCGATGCCGATATTATCGGGTTGATGGAATTAGAAAATGATGGGTATGGTGCCAATAGTGCAATTCAGGATTTAACCGACGCCCTCAATGCAGTTGCTGGGGCGGGAACGTACAGTTTTGTCAATCCCGGCGTCGGGCAAATCGGGTCTGATGAAATTGCCGTGGGGATTCTCTACAAACCCGGCGTGGTTTCCACCACGGGAACTGCTGCTATTTTAAATACCCCAGGCATTTTTGCGGGTAGCGATAGCAACCGCACTCCCTTGGCGCAAACCTTTACTGTTGCCGATTCCACCAGTCCCAGTTATGGGGAAAAATTCACGATCGCTGTCAATCATTTGAAGTCAAAAGGCGGTAGCGGAACCGGTCCGAATGCCGATGCCGACGACGGACAAGGGGCCTGGAATCAACGGCGCGTGGAAGGCGTCAATGCGGTAACATCTTGGTTGTCAGGAGACCCCACAGGGAGTAACGACCCAGATATTTTAACCCTTGGCGATTTTAATGCCTACGCCCAAGAAGATCCGATTCAGGCGATCGCCAACTCTGGTTATCAAAATCTCATCCCCAATACCTCTTCTTTCGTCTTTGACGGACAATGGGGGTCTCTCGACTATGCCTTTGCCAACAATAGCTTACATTCCCAATTTGTCGCCGGCAGCAAATGGCATATCAACGCCGACGAACCCGATGCCCTGGATTATAGCAGCGAATTTAATCATGCCAGTCTCTACGCAGCGGACGAGTTTCGCGTTTCCGACCACGATCCGCTAGTGGTTGGGTTAAGCTTAAACAATGCGCCGATTTTGGACAATAGCAGCGCAATTAATTTGCCTTCTATTGATGAAGATACCACGAACCCCGCCGCTACGTCAGTGGCCACTCTAATTAATGGCAAATTCAGCGACACAAATCCGCATCAGGTATCCGGTATTGCCGTTACCGCCGTGGATAATACCAATGGCAATTGGCAATATTCTCTAGATGGAAATAGTTGGACGGATTTAGGCAATTTGGGGGCAACAACTGCCCGATTGTTAAACAGTAATGCCAGCATTCGTTTCGTTCCTGCTGCTGATTTTAACGGCAATATTGCCCCGGGCATTCGCTTCCGCGCCTGGGATGGAACCGCTGGTAACAACGGCGCCACGGCAGATACCAGTACCAATGGCAAAAACACGGCATTTAGTACGGCAACGGCAACGGCAAATATTGCGATCGCGCCAGTCAATGATGCGCCAACAGTGGCCAATCCAATTAATGATTTTAGCGCCACAGAAAACAGTGCGTTTAATGTCAGTTTTGCCGCCAATACCTTTACCGATATCGATGGCGATTCGTTATCGTATAGTGCAGCAATTGTGGGCGGAAGTGGATTGCCGAGTTGGTTATCTTTTGATGCCGCAACTCGCACCTTTAGCGGGATGCCCACTGCGGCGGATGTGGGTGAAGTGGCGATCGCAGTTACCGCCACCGATGGCGCAGCAAGTGTTACCGATATCTTTACCCTCACGGTGAATCCAGAGGATACCGATAATTCCGACAATTCTGGCAATATCGATAATTCCGACAATTCTGGGGATATCGATAATTCCGACAATTCTGGCA
>NZ_JAJENT010000467.1:0-17124 GCF_035615515.1 Phormidium sp. CCY1219 | reverse complement strand
TTTAGGGACTGTGTTCCTTGCCCCGCTTACGTTTCGGGCTTTTGACCTTCCACTTTTGCGGGAACGAATCGCACCTTTGGGCTGAGTTGAAGCGACGCAAAATCGATGCTTTGCGTCAAGCGTCGGTGAAGGTGACCCACAAGCAATATTTTCTCGATTTTGCCCTCTACTGCGATCGCGGAAAAATCGATGTGGAAACTGATGGTGACTTTTGGCATAGCAATAAACACCGCATTGCCGAGGATAATCAGCGAGACAACGATTTGGCAACCCAGGATTGGCTCACCCTGCGGTTTAATTCGCGTCAAGTGTTGGAAGAAATGAATGATTATTGCATTCCTACAATCGTTGCTACGATTAGCGGAAAAATTAGTGTGGAAACTGATGGTGACTTTTGGCATAGCAAGAAACACCGCATTGCTGAGGATAATCAGCGAGACAACGATTTGGCAACCCAGGATTGGCTCACCCTGCGGTTTAATTCGCGTCAAGTGCTGGAAGAAATGAATGATTATTGCATTCCTACAATCGTTGCTACGATTAAACGACTCGGTGGCCTCAAGGAACTCGGAAAACTCATGCCGCGCCAAATTCAATCCGATGATTGTGTCTGGGAGCAGTTGACTTTATTTTAATGTTGTGCTATTTTAAAGCGCGATCGCTTCAGACGTTTGATAAGGCAGGTGAGGGTCTCAATCGAGCCAAGATTTGCTGCAGGACCATTGCCGTCCAGTCAATATCGGCTTCGGTGGTGTATCGTCCCAGGGTTAAGCGGATGGCGGCGGTGGCGGCGGCGGGACTGTACCCCATTGCCAATAACAGGGGGCTGGGGTTGAGTTGGCCGCTGTTACAGGCGGATCCGGAACTGATGGCGATGCCGGCAAGGTTCATCTGTCGGACTAGGGTTCTGCCGGTGATGGGTTCGCCTCCTGAGATGCGGGGAGTGTCGGTGAGGCAAAAGCTGGCATGGTGGGGCAAGCGATGCAGGCGATCGCCGGTGGCCACCATTCCGGGGGTATCGGCAAGTCGGTCAAACAGGCGATCGCGCAGTGTTCTCAATCTGGGCGTTTCGGTGCCGAGTTCTGTCTCGGCAAGTTCGGCGGCGATGCCAAATCCGGCGATCGCGGGCACGGCCCCGGTCCCGGATCTCAATTGATATTCCTGCCCGCCACCAGTTAACAAGGGCACTAATTCCACTCCCTCGCGCCGATAAAGCGCCCCCACTCCTTGCGGTCCGTAAATTTTATGACTCGACAGGGACAGCAAATCCACGGGCAACTGCTGCAAGTCTACCTTCATCCGCCCCACTACCTGCACGGCATCGGTGTGAAATAACACGCCGGCGGCACGGGCTATCTCTCCTAATTCCTGAATCGGTTGCACGGTGCCTACTTCACTCTGTCCGTAGATGACCGACACTAAGACGGTGTTCTCCCGCAGGGCGTTTTTCAGGTCGTGGGGATGCACTCTTCCTTGGGGGTTGACGGGCAACCGGGTCACGTCCCACCCCCATTGCTCTAACAGTAAAGCGGTTTTACTCACGGCAGAATGCTCGACGCTGGAAATGATGATGTGCTGTGGCTTCCGGTAGCGTCGCGCAATTCCCACTAGGGCGAGGTTGTCGGCTTCGGTTCCCCCGGCGGTAAATACGATTTCATCCGGTGCGGCATTGATTAAACTGGCCACCTGCATTCTGGCAGTTTCGACGACGGTGGCGGCCCTTTGCCCCCATTGGTGAATGCTCGAGGGGTTTCCCCACTGCTGGGTGAGGGCTTTTTGCATCGCGGCGATCGCTTCGGGTCGGGTGGGGGTGGTTGCGCTGTAATCTAAATAGATCTGCATGAGTGATGATGAGTCGCACGCTCTCAATTGGCTATGTCTTGTCCGTTGAGATCGCGAGTTGGAACGGGTGTATCTACAGGTGTTGGATCCCTAAGCGCTATCCACTCGCAATCGGCCCGGACGGCTGTCATGGGTAAAGAACTTTGCCCGGGGTCTTCAGATCGAGGTAAAAATTTATTTTTTATGAGTTTTTTCCAATGGATATTGGCTGTTTTATTGATTCGGTGCAGCTAACTCCCGGGCTTGCATACATTGTAATCTTCGTGTGACAAAACCGCTTCGGGAACCATCAGGCTGCCTTCGTCTCGGCAAATCATCCGGTAATTTCGCGTCACGGGAATGCTCACGATCCGGCGATCGTGGCGCAACCGTTTTCCCCCAAATTCTCGATAGTTCCTTCGCTCGTTTAGTCCATCTATGATATTGCGTGCCTTGAGAACCACGTAGTCCGGTAAGGATCTCAAATCGATGGGATCTTTCTCAAAACTCGCCTCCCATTCCATTTTTTGCTGTCGTTTTTCGGCGAGGGACCTTACCGCTTGCTCCCTTGCCGCTTTGTCTTGGGCGCAGCGATGGCAGATTTGTCCATATCCCTTATGCCCGCATGGAAAGGTTTTTTTTCTTCTCGGCATAAAACTTTAGTCTTGGTTTGTCTTGCCCGCACTTCCATATGCACCTAACGGGTGCTGACGCTCACCCTCGACCCGGATGAACGCGCTCTCCCACTTTTTAAACCGCAGGAAATGAGGTTCGCTTTAAATCTCATGTTACTCGAATTCCAAGACCAATTAACAGTTTTTGCCTAATTTTCCTGGGTTTGCACGGCGGAATGTAATCTCTATAAAAACACAACTTCCCTAACGGCTTCGTTCAGCCGTTCATCGGAACTGGCGCAGAATTTATCCCGCTTGCGAGATAAACCGCCAACCCCCAACGGCAGTTGTGCCGCTGTCTTTACAACAAGGGCAAGTTAGAAATTCCTGTCTTAAAAATAGAATTATACCATGTTTTGACCCTAAAACGTGGAATCTGCAAAAATATTTATTCAATTTTCTGGATTGCCCTGGGGGTTGGGTTCGCTTTGGCCCGATCGCCCCCCACTCCACCGGATTGACTGGCAGGGTTCGCGCTTCTCACCGAGGCGAATCTCTGTGGCTCCCAACAGTGAAAACCCCCACCTGAAACAAATTCGATTGCCTCTGGTGGGGGCTGGGTTTGGCCTGTGGATCCTGGCCTTTCCCCGGCTGGGACTCCCGATTCCTAACTGGCGAAGGGTGATTTTTTTACCCTGGAATTCTGGGGTCGGGTTGATTGGCACCCCCACCAATCTCCCAGGTGTCGCGGAGGATAAATCTGCGGTGAATCTGCCGCTACTAGAATTGCTCTGGCCTAGAATTGCCCTAGGTGGCGCGATCGCGATCGGGCGATCGGGGTGGGGGATCCAAAAATATTCCGGAAACTCTCTTCCCAAAAAAAAGCGGGAGGGGAAGCGGTTGCACTCTCCTTCCCTCCCGTTGTGGTTGTTGAGCTAATAGCCAATCGCTATCAGCCATCGCTTAACTGGCGAGATACTCTTGGACGTTCCCTCTTCTGCGGCGCAGATGAGCCAAGGCTTGATGTTCTAACTGGCGCACGCGCTCGCGACTGAGATTCAGTCGTTCGCCGACTTTCGCCAGTGACAGTTCGCGACCATCTTTTAAGCCAAACCGCAGAATGATGACATCTCGCTGTTGCGGGGTCAGTTCTGACAGCAGGTTGTCTAGGTCTTCGCGCAGCAACTCTTGGGTAATGTAATTTTCCGGCGAAGCTTCGGCGTCTTCTAATAGATCTTGCAGTTCGGTGTCTTGGTTGTCGCCAACTCGCAAATCTAAGGAGACGGGTTGACGTGCCATTAGCAGATATTCGCGAATCTGCGAGGGTTCTAACTCTAGGGTTTCGCCAATCTCCGCCGGCGAGGGACTGCGACCCAAAGTTTGGGTCAGCTCGCGCTGCACTTTTTTGATTTTGTTGAGCTTCTCGGTGATGTGAATCGGTAGCCGAATGGTGCGCGCTTGTTGCGCGATCGCTCGGGTAATGGCTTGGCGGATCCACCAGTAAGCGTAGGTGGAAAATTTATATCCGCGCATGGGGTCGAATTTCTCTACCCCTCGCTCTAATCCGAGGGTTCCTTCTTGGATCAAGTCCAAGAATTCCAGATTCCGTTTCTGGTATTTTTTGGCGATCGCTACCACTAAGCGCAAGTTCGCTTCTATCATCTTTTGCTTGGCTCGCCGACCGATCTTCATGATTTTCTTGAGCTCGGAGACGCTGTGTCCAACGTGCTCGGCCCACTCTTCATCCGTCGGTTCTCGTTTCAGTTTCTTCTCTAGGGCTTCTTTTTCTTCTAATAGCCCCATCATCTGTTGCACTTGCTTCCCATAAACAATTTCTTGCTCGTGGGTGAGTAGAGGTACACGACCGATTTCGTGCAAGTAGGAGCGAATGGTATCGGTAGGATCGCTTTGTTTTGCGCCCATATAGGTTTGATTAGCGCTTTTTGGCCGAGTTTTGATTGAGGGCATGGGTTAGCAGTTCTCCAAACGGGACAGATCGAATGCGTGGCAGGCTCTGGGTTGATTCCAGGGGCGGAACGCACTGTTCCTTGGCTTTTGCAATATCAACACAACCTCCTTAACCACAGGGCGATCGCGTGACGACTGGCTTATGGCTGTGCCTGTCCTCTCGGACAGCTTCGGGTCAGGCTTTAACGTGAAGTCATTATGAGTTTACCCTTTCTCATCTTATCTGAGATCTACAATTTAGTAAAGGGGTCAGGAATCAGATGCAGTCACTACCTACAATAGATTTCCTTCCTTTTCCTGCTTTTCCTTATTAAAGCCTTTGTCACCGCCTGCGATACTCCTTCTGGGATGTCGCACGGCGTTGCGATCGCGGTTGGTGGAACGAAGGGGATGAGCGTTTCACCTCGTTTCCTCCTTCGCTTATAGTCTGTTGTTGTCGCTTTTTTGTGCCAATCTTTCTCAAGGTCAGCGGTTCCTATGTCTATAATTAACTGATTTTCTCTGTGATGTCATGCGGCAAAATAGCGCAATTCCCGAACGGGCTGACATCACTGTATGTACGTTTTCCCCTTCGCAACCACAAAGGAATTTGCCACACGGTAGGTTGAGTTTACCACTTACTTTCCAAACCCTAAATCCTGCTGTGGTGGTAGGATCGGGTAGAAATTTTTCAATTCACGAGGGTAGATCTTGTATTGAGAAATCAAAGAATGGAAAATTAATGTCTCATCGGCATACCTTCTGTGCCACCTCTTCTCGGAACCCGTCACAGTTTTACTGTGGCTCTGTAGCTGTGCCTGCGATTTCTTCACGAGTGACTCGCCTCTCCCTTCTATAATACAATAATAATACAACTTTGGCAACCCGCAAAACTACTTAATTTTTTGGCTGCAACTCGACTCGTGGAGAGACCAAGTAGACCCCCTTCTAGAAGCGGTTCTCTCGCTCTCTAGAAGCCTCTCTCCGGCTAACTCGATTGATGGGATTTTACCGCTCGCACCGAAGAGTTCCTGTCAGCTTTGCAGACCTCCTCGGGAAGCGGCTCTGTCTCCCCAGAGAACTCTTTCTAAGGATTGTACCCGCGCCCTCGGTAAAAAGTGACAGCAGCACTCATAAAATAACATGATAAAAAATATGCCCAATTCCCATAACTTACAAGAAAAAATTATCAGTTTATCCTCGTTCCAACCAAGGATGGTAAAGCTGGAATAAAAACATCTATCTCTAGGTCGATCTTCAAGGGACTCATCGAGAAGCACGCCATAGATTTTTCCAATTTCCTCCGATTGGGTGAAGCGGCAAACGGTGTTTTGTGTTACAGATTTAACTGCCTGGAGTTGACTTTCCTCCGCATCGCTCATCCACTCCAAACCCCGAGAGCAAAAGCAGGACAATCGACTCGGAACCGGGGTGGTTTGACCCCTCACCGTGTGGGCAAAAGCAGGTGAACTCGTCTGATGCTTTTGCCATCCCCACGATACACCCCAGGAGGCGATCGATGTATCTTCAGTTACTCCCTTGCTTAACGAAATCATCTCCTACTCATTATTGCCTCTGTACGTTGACAAATCAATTCCCCCATTATTTCACCCCAACGACAAATCTTGCCGATGGCTATTTTTGTTTCACTTCACTGAAACTGTCAAAGGGAGTTAAACTGTAGATTAAACCACCCATTGCTTCACCCCCGCGCTGCCCAGGATCCCTGTTTATTGTGATTCGATCCACCTCAATCTATTCCTCACCTGTTTGCGCCAAATTGTGGCGCGCGATCGCTGCAGTCAAATCACCGCTATTCCTCCCTACAGTAGCCATCAGTTTTTTACATCTACCGCCAGTCAAGCCTGAGCCTATTTGCCCCTTTCCGTTTCACGAGGCGGGGTAGGGCGAGGTCGGTTTTGCCTGGATGGAGGTCAAATCCGAGTGCTGCCACTCTCCACAATCGATCGCGCCACAGAATTGGGGGGACTTTCCCTTTATATTATTCCCTCCGCCATGCTACACCTCAAATTTGTTAGAAAAACTTTATAAATTCACCCGAACCACCGATGCAACGAACGGCCAAAATTCAAGAAAGCTCCCCTTGCCCTTAGCCGTTTGTTGTGCAATCCTCGGTTATTCATTGACAACTGTTAATCGGCACCCTTTTCGGGCTTGGGAAGGCTTTTTGCGCCGGATGCATGGGGGATGGCTGAGGAGAGGGGGGGTGAAGATGGTGGTAAATGGGGAAACTCCCAATGCTATCCTCTATCTAGAGACATAACTTGTGGAAAAAGGGATAGCAATTTTCCGGGACGCGGGTTGTGCGATCGCCTTGGCGATGACCCTCAGGCAGGAATCCTCGCCGTCGGCTTTTCCAGGCGGGGCGATCGCGAGGCAAGTGCAGCAACTCGACGCCCAGAAGTGCGACTTCGGGAAATAAGGGCGAACTTGCGGACAATCTGGTGACATCTCCGAGAAATTACGGAAGTTACAGGGTACGGCGATCGGGAACAAAGCGCTACTGCGCCTCCCCCTCCACCGTAGCCCGCCCGTCGCGGCGGCAGAAACCATCAGGCTTTTATTTTGCCAGAAATCTGGGGATTTTTTCTCTAATCGCACCGGATCTCTATTATTGTAAAATAGCATCGACCTGCAAACATCACCTCTTTGTCAGCGATCCGTGAAAACAACAGGGCAAATTATTGTGAATGGCTTGAGATGGGGAGTCCAAGTGCTGTGGCGGGGGATATCGAACCTGTTGGTTAACCTCTTGTGGTTGCTGGGGAAACTCCTGGAACTGTGTGCTTGGGTGTTGAGCGAAATTGCCGGGAAAACTCGGCGATCGCTGCGCCATTTCAAACAAGCCTATGCCCAGCAAAAACTCGGGGCGATGCGGTTGCCGCTACAGTGGTTGCTGCGGCAACTGTGGGGATTGGCGATCGAACTATTTTGGCTATCGATTCAGTTCATCGAGCTAATTATCTGGTACTTCTCTAAGCTGAAACAATGGAGAGCAAGAAGGGCAAAAATGCGTCCTCAACCATTGAACCTCAAACCATTGCCGCCTAAAAGCGCAAAAATTCCACCCAAAACTCCGATCGCGCTGCAACAAACCCCGCGCCAGATAGGCAAAAAACCCAGACGCCATCGGCTCACAGGTTCCCAGATTTTTTATCTGTTGGTTGTTGTGGCAACGGTGGGGGCGATCGCGTTACCGATTGTGGCATTTGTGCCCGCTTCCTATCCGTTTGTGGGAACCGCAATCGTAGAAGAGTTGAGCTTTACCTATGGAGACAAGCCCCAAAGCAAAACTTTCATTCAAGGAATCAGTGGGTTGCAACAAATTGCCATTGCCGGGAAGCAAACCTTCACCTTAACCGGAAACTTTGAAAGTGAGGATAACCCTCGGATCGATGAATTAAACCGCTTGACAATTAAACTGGTGAATGATAGCAGTAGATGGAGTGTGATGGCGGTGGAGGATGCAGGGAGTTCTGCACTGACACTGGACGAATTGCGCCTCCGAAAAAATACGGAGGCGATCGCCTTTCGCTACGATCGGACAAGCGATCTCCTCTCTATGCAATTAAACCCCGCCATTCGTCCCAATTGGTTAAAACTCTCTCTCGGTTCCCAACCCTTGCGCGTCACCTTAGAAGGCTATCGCATTGCCGAACTTTCCCCCACAGAAAATGCCGCCGCAAGTAAGCCGATGGAATTCACCTTTGTCCCCGAACAGACAGAAATCGAGGTCAGCCTTACACAACCCGTCAGCATTGCGGCGATCGCCCCCAACCTAGAAAACGCCTCACGATGGTTGGCGGATAATTTAGATGTAGAAGCGGTACAGTTTTATCCAACAAACCCCCGGCGCAATGAGGACATTTACGATTCTACAATTTTGGAAGGGTCCATTCGGATGAGCGGGCGATCGCTGAAAATTGAGCGGGGGGAATTTCTCATTAACGAGCATTTAGATCCCTTAGAAATTGACTCCTTGCAGTTTGTGCGCTTTGTTCCCGCCACTCCCGCATCTGGGGTTACTACAGCAGGCATTGAAGTGCGCTTTTTTGGCACTGCGAAAAAAATTGCGATCGCCTCCGATCCACAATTTCCAGAAGCTAGCATTCAAGCCAGTTTTCTCAATCAATGGCTGCCGCCTGAAATGCTACTGGCGGCGCTTCCTTTATGGGCAGCCCTCCTCGGTTATTCCCTGTATTGGTTAGTTGACAATTTCCGAAAAATTTGGTAAAAAATAAGACGGCTAGGGAAATGGAAGATGGGAAGGGAGGTAAAAGATTGTCGCGAAACCAAGCGAGGCGATCGCTCATTTCAACCGTCCCTCATACTCACCGAATATCACCTCGTAAAAACCTGAAGGGATAACCCACCTCTATGACCAACACTACGCCATACGATGCCATTATCGTCGGGTCTGGTTTTGGCGGTTCTTCCGCCGCCTACTCCTTGGCAAAAGCAGGATTAAACACCCTACTAATTGAAAGAGGAAATTGGGTAAAGCGAGACGATTTAGATTGGAAACCCACAGAAATTTTAATCAAAAAACGCTATCAAAGCGAAGCTAAACTCGCCGTTCGACAATATAATAACCAAACCTTTCAGCCCACAGAATTCAATGAAGCCGTGGGAGGAATGTCCGTATTTTATGGCGGGGCATCGTTTCGACTGCGGGAAACCGACTTCGCCAAATGGCCGATCGCCTATTCCGATTTAGAACCTTATTATAGTCTAGCCGAACAACTGCTAGAAATCCACGGCGAAGCGGGAGGCGATATTTACGAACCCTATCGTTCGCAAGATTACCCCTATAAAAGCATAGAACTGACCAAACCCGCCGAAAGAATTTACAAATCCGCCTGGGAATTGGGATATCAACCCTTCAAAATTCCGATTGCCATTAATTCCAGAAATCCGGCGCGCAATCCCTGCATTCAATGCATAACCTGCGATGGATTCCCCTGCAAAATCAACGCCAAAAACGACTTAACCCTGACCCTGTTGCAAGCAGCGCAAGACACGGGCAACCTGACGATTATGGCGGGAGTCATTGTGACCAAAATTCGCGCCGAAAGCGGGAGAGTGACAGGGGTAGAATGCCTCGATAAAAAATCGCGGCAACATTTTAGTTTGTCGGGTAAAATTATCATCCTGAGTGCCGGAGCAATACAAACGCCAGCGTTATTATTTCGGTCGAACCTGCACCATTGCGATCGCTCTGATGCGATCGGAAAAAATCTCATGCGACACTTTAACGTTATCGTCAGCGGTGTATTTCCCTTCCCTACCAATCCGCAGCAGATTTTCCACAAACAAGTCGCCATTACCCACTTTTACGAAGACATGCGCCACCACCTGAATACTTCCGTGGGCACCATTCAAGATATTTACACCCCAGCGCCAGAAATTGTCAAGCATTTTGCTCCCAAGGGAGTGAAAAATATCGGCTCTTTCATGTCCAGTCATCTGCAAAACCTACTGTGTCTGGCGGAAGACGAACCGACTCTCAACAATCAGGTGATGCTGTCTGAGGAACGGGATGGTTATGGGTTGGAAATGGTGAAAATCGAACACCAGTACGGAAAAAATGATTATCTGCGCCGCAATTATTTAATTAAGAAAGCAGAAAAAGTATTGAAGAAGGCGGGGGCATGGTTTTGTTTTTTTTACAATATCGATACCTTCTCTCATGCAGTGGGAACTGCTCGATTTGGAAGCAATCCGCAAACTAGCGTTTTAAACCCATACTGTCAATTTTGGGGGGTAAAAAATTTATTTGTATTGGATGGTAGCTGTTTCCCGAGTTCCGGCGGCGTGAATCCCAGTTTAACGATTTGTGCCAACAGCCTGAGATGTTGCGATCGCATCGTTGCTAATTTTAAGGAGTTGTCGCAATGAAAAATATTTGTTTGGTAGGTTGTGGGGCGATCGCCAGATTGCACGCCAAAAACTTATCTCCCTTTGCTC
The DNA here is from genome assembly GCF_035615515.1 of Phormidium sp. CCY1219. Taxonomy (GTDB): domain Bacteria; phylum Cyanobacteriota; class Cyanobacteriia; order Cyanobacteriales; family Laspinemataceae; genus CCY1219. The sequence goes on along the minus strand of NZ_JAJENT010000467.1, from coordinate 6,754 downwards.
ATTTGTATTTCCACAGTCGTTCCCCGCAAAGTGCCGACACTTTCAATCGCCAATTTCAAGGCCAAGGAGTGATGAAATCCTGGGCAGATGTAATAGAAAATACCCAAATTGATGCGGTGGTGATTACCTCGCCCCCGGAATTTCATGCCCAACAGATTATCGGGGCATTATCAGCCGGAAAATCGGTGTTGGTGGAAAAGCCGATGTGTATTTCTGCCGCCGAAGTAGATAGCATTGAGAAGGCGTTAAATAACACAGCCGAATCGGTGTTTTTAATGGTAGCCGAAAATTACTACTACAAACCTTCCTTAAGGCAAATTAAGGAATTGCTATCAGCGGAGTATTTGGGGGAGATAAAATCAGTTGTTGTGCAAAAATTATCCTGGCAAGAGGCGTCGGGGTGGAAACGTCAATATGGAGCGCTGCTAGAGGGAGGAATTCATTTTGTGGCGTTGATTTCCGATATTTTTGATGCGGTGCCCGCCCGGGTGGAAGCGGAGTTTACAGACAAGAAAGAGGGGGGACCGGAAAGATTTTCCAAGCTGCGAATCACCTATGGGAATGAAAAAAGCGCGCAATTAATTTATGGGTGGAATCGGAAAACGATAGGGAAGGGATTGTTTCAGCGATCGCGAATTGTGGGAGAGCGCGGCAAGATTATTTTTGAAAGCAACGGGATTTATGTGTTGATTGCCGCCAAAAGCAAAACTGCGTTATATTTGCCAAACTGGGGGGATTTGATGGGATATGGGGCAATGACCGAGGATTTTTTAAGGGCGTTGGGGGATAAAAATCCCGTGCCTTATTCAGATTTCGCGAAAGCCAAGCGAGATTTGGGAATTGTTTTTGCCGCTTATGAACGAGGGGGGAAATGAGAAGAGTAGAGAAACGAAACTATTGGAAAGGGAGATAGAGGGTGACAAAGAAGCGCAGAGGTAAAAATGAGAAGCCCGTTTTCCGGGAGAGAAAACGGACGGAATAGGTTATGAGAATGATGGCTTAGGCGACTGCAGCATTTTTTGGCTGCTGAAATTTACCGTCTTCGAGATATAAGATGCGATCGGCCACATCGGTGATGCGCGGATCGTGGGTGACGATGAGCACGGTACTGCCTTCTTCTTTAGCGAGGAAGCGAAGCAGTTCGATGACCGCATGACCGCTATGAGAATCTAAAGCTGCTGTGGGTTCATCTGCCATAATCAGATGGGGATGACCGGCCAAAGCGCGGGCGATCGCCACTCGTTGTTTTTGTCCCCCGGAGAGATCGCGGGGTAGTTCTTTAACTTTATCTGCTAGCCCCACCTGTTCGAGAAGCTTCTGTGCTTCTTTTTTGGCTTGGCGTCCGCGAATTCCCTTAATATTGAGTGCGACTTCGACATTTTCAAGGGCACTGAGGGCTTGAAACAGATTAAACCCTTGAAAGATAAAGCCGATATTGTCTCGCCGAAAGCGAGCCAATTCCGAGCGAGACATCCAGGTGATTTCCTCGCCGAGGAGTTTAACGCTGCCAGAAGTTGGGGTTAACATCCCTGCCAAAATCGACAGCAAGGTGGTTTTGCCCGACCCCGATGGACCCATCAAAAGCTGGATTTCTCCCGGGTGGACTTGCAAGTCAACTCCTTTGAGAGCGTGATATTCGCCGGAGCCAGATTCGAACACCATTTTGATCCCTTTGGCTTTAATCGCCTCGGTAGATTTTCGAGGCTTAGCCAAGCTCAGGGAAGGGGGTGCCACCTGAGTCGAGTGATTTCGAGTAGACTCATTAAAATTTAGTGAAGAAGCTGTCATTCGTCTCAATGTTTAGTGAGTATGCTGTACAAGGCAGGGGATGAGGGCGAAACCAGGACAATGGCAATCTCGGGTCAAAAAGTGGGTGGAGCGCAGGAGTTTATCACTCTATAACCATTTTGTCGAATTTTTTAGCGATCGTCATCCTCCAGGCGGGTTGAGTAATTATGCTTAGCGATTTTCGATAGTTTAACCTATGCTTTGAAAACAATGGCGGGATCGACGCGGTTAATTTTCTGGATGGCAAAAATAGCGGAACTGACACACATGAGGACAGTGATCCCAAAAACGGTGGCGGCGCTGGTGGGGGTGATTAAAATCAAGAGTCCCTGAGAGGCCAAAGCCCAGGAGCGAATGCCCAGACACAGAGCCATTCCGGGAAGATAGCCCAAAACTGCCATCCAAAGCGCCTGCTCGATAATCACGCCATACACTAACCAATCTGTTGCCCCCATTGCTTTGAGGGTGCCAAATTCTTTAATGCGATCGGACACCGAGGCATAGAGGATCTGACCGACAACCACCATGCCCACCACCACACCCACGGCGGCTCCCAAACTCAGCACGAAGCCAATACCGGTTCGTTCTTGCCAGTAGGTTCGGTTTTTCTGTGCCATTTCTGCTTGGGTATAGGCGCGGGTATAGGGTAAAGCTTCTTCTAACTTCAGTTTGAGTTTTTGTAAATCCTGACCTGGTGCGGCTTCGATTAACACGTAGGTAATCTCGTCGTCTTCGGTTAAAGGCTCGGGGATTTCTTGTTCTTCAAACCGGGCGGGTTGTTCGGTGGGACGAGTGGTAACGAAAGCGTTAGCATTTTCCAGGGAGGCGAAGATATAGGGACTGGCGACGATCGATTGGGTGTCTTGGGTAAAGCCGACGACCTTGGCGGCAAAAGCGCCCACGTCTACCACGTCTCCCAACCATTCCACACTCAGGCTATCCATGCTCGCTTCGTCCACGAAGACGGTGTAGGGGTTTTTTAGTTCGCTCAAGCGTCCGGCGACGATTGTTCCGGGTGCGAACAATTCCGAGTTTGGGTCGAAGCCGAAGACGCGCACGTGATTGATCTGTCCGCCGGCGTCGCGCCACAGGGTTCCTTTGACGATCAGGGGTTCGGCTCGTTGGACGCCTTCCACTTGTTGAGCTTCAGCTAAGCGTTTGTAGGGCATGTGCAGGGTCATTTCCAAGGTTTCCATATCTTGGGATGCGACCCAGATGTCCGCTTCGGAATCTTCAACGAGCAATGCCGTGGAGCGGATTACTCCTTTGAAGATTCCGGTTTGAATGGCGATCAGGCTGACGGCGAACATAATGCCTGCCTGGGCGACAAGAAAGCGCGGAAGGTCTTCAAATAGGTTTTTACGAGCGATTGAGGGCATAGTTAGGAAAACCGGGTGGGGAGCGGTGACGGTGGGAAATGGGGGAGAGAGAATTGGGAATTAAGAATTAAGAATTAAGAGGGGTGGGGAAATGAATGGTTTGTGGTTTAGGGTTCATTTTGTCAGCGGTGGTTGTGGGCGGCATCTTTACATTAATTTATAGTTAACCCACCATTGTAGTCGGGATAGGGGAAAATTGCTATGCAGGAGTAGCGATCGCCAAATGTCTGGAGAAAACGGAGCGATCGCGCAATCTGGCTCAGGGTTGGCAAGCCCTTCGAGGGGGATGATTCTCCCTAGAGGGCATGGGCTTGCGCTGAGAAATTGAAGAGAGGTTCCGGAAACGCTATGGATTCAAAGGGTTGGAGCTATTTTGAGGCGTTGAATTTGCCGACAATACAATGCTATGATAATGTAAAATCTGTGTTAGAGGTAGCCCTTTAAGAACTCAAACGGGTCATCTTCCCAGCATGGAGCCGGATAGATTACCGCCAGATAATCTCGAATATCGGATTGGATTTCTTCTACATCTTCGCGCTCGAAAAGCGCGGCTAAGGCGGCGGTATCTCGTTCTCTCAAGGGAGCCAAAGGAGCGGCGGAATCGGTGGTGGCGCGGTTTTCCTCTTCAGGCACAAACAAGTGGCGATCGCTGTGTCTAATCCACCAGCGCCGCCAATCGATAGCGGGTTTGGATTGGGTTGCCTTTTTGCTAAAGTCAACCAGCTTGGCGAAAAATGGATCGCGATAGTTAGTGGATGATTTCATAGTTAGGGTGCGGTAGATAGAGAATCTGTGCAGCAGCAGATGGTGCGGCACTGATGCGAGTTGAGGGAAAAAATGCAGATCGAGTCTAGCCGATCGCCCCATCGGTGCGATCGCGCGGTGCGATCGCCTTGGAAACAGGCGATCGCCACCCCCGCTCGGGAGTTTTATTCTTAAGAATCTTTTAATGAATGAAGCTAGCCATTGCAGTAAAATATCGCCCCAATGAGAAGCCATTGGTATTGGCGAAGGTTATGCTAAAGCCGATTGAGGGAATACTAAACGGATCACTCAATCGCTTATCCCGATTGAGTGTGAAGCTTCGATGCACCCAAAAATTGTTACCACTCGTTGAGAGAATCGATCGACGTTAAGATTCCGATAGCGGTTGAGGCAATTCTAACTCAATCGGATTAACTTCAAAGGTAGCGGCGAAAGCCGCGATGATTTGCTGACGCACGGTTGGCAATTGAATATCTGGGACGAACTGCGCCAAGCTGCCCACCGGTTTATCGGAAATGCCACAAGGGACGATGCGTTGAAAGCCTTCTAAGTCGGGACAGACATTGAAGGCAAAGCCGTGCATGGTAATCCATCGGCTGACTTTGATGCCGATCGCGGCGACTTTGCGTCCTTCTACCCAAACGCCGGTCAAACCGGGGAGGCGATCGCCGCGCACTCCATATTCTGCGAGTACCTTAATAATCACCTCCTCAAGCTGGCGCAAGTACCAGTGCAAGTCTTTGCGGTAATACTGCAAATTGAGAATCGGGTAGCCCACCAATTGACCCGGACAATGATAGGTGACTTCACCGCCGCGTTCCACGCGATACAGTTCCACGTCCCTGCGGTTCGGGTCAAACTTGAGAAACCCTAAGCTGGATCCTTTTCCTAGGGTGTAAACCGGGGGATGCTCCAGCAACATGAGTACATCGTCTAATTCCGGGTTTTCCCGGCGGGCGGCGACCTCAGATTGCTGCCAAGCCCAGGCTTGCGAATAACGGATCTGTTCTCCGTTATAAACGACACACCGCCGACGATGGCACAGGGGGTTGGAAGGAATGACCGATGAGATACTATAAAACATGCAAAAAATCAAGGGTTATTTGACAGATTTTTTGGAGAAACGCCGATTGCGCGAATCGGGGGAACTACTATAGCGCAAGCAGGGATCGTTTCTTTATGTGACGGAATGCAACGAATTTTAAAGACAATCCAAAAATAGCTGTTATTCTCAATACAAAGTGGTACTGTGAAAGTATGAAGTCAGAAAAGCAAGGGAGGAGGGCTTTCACGAAGGCCATCGATAGTGGAAGAAGATGGTGCTGCACAAAAAGAGCGGGGGTGTGACAAGAGCGCCTCACCCCGGAACGAGAAATGAGGCGCATCACCCGACGCCATAGCACTGACAATTTCATCTGCAAGTTTGCTATAATTGCGTACTATTCTGGCGAAGGGCAAACGAATCGGCAGATCCAACCGTGACAGAAGACAGAACGTCCAAATCGGTGCGCGATCGCCGATCGGGAGCGGTACAAAAACCGGCTCTTCAATCTGCTCAATTCAGCAGTCGGTATGACACCAGGACTGGCAATGAGCAGCATAACCAACGCCTTTTAAATGCAGGCAGCAAACCGATTTGTTTCGGCTCCGTTCTCGATAGATGAATTCAGCAAAAACGGGCAGTAGAAGTGGTAGAAGGAAAGCGGCACTACCCGCCCCGCTTTCCCTCCGTCAAATGAAGATTGAGACGAGAAAACTTGATGGAAAGGCACTTGATTCCAAGTCCAAAATCGAAATATCTAAGCTCTCAATCCGATGGAGTTTTCAGCGGTAATATGTGATATGAAGCTTCTTATCCACGGCAAAAATATTGAAATCACCGAGGCGATTCGCGATTACGTCAATCAAAAGATTGAGAAAGCAGTCAGCCACTTTCAGCACTTGACGATGGAAGTGGACGTGCATTTGTCGGTGGCACGAAATCACCGGAGTAACGCGAAGCAAACTGCCGAAGTTACGATTTATGCCAATGGCACGGTGATTCGTGCTGAGGAAAGCAGCGAGAACCTTTATGCCAGCATCGATTTAGTTGCGGATAAAATTGCTCGCCAGCTACGCAAATACAAAGAAAAACGCAATAAAAAGAAAAATCAAGTTTCGCCGAAGAGCGTACCAGTAGAACCCATCGATGAAGAAGCTCCTCTGGTTGAGGATCTGATTGGCAATCGCAAGCCGCAACTCCCACAAGAAGTGGTGCGAACTAAATATTTCGCAATGCCCCCAATGACGGTTCAAGAAGCATTGGAACAGTTGCAACTGGTGGATCACGATTTTTATATGTTCCGAAATGCCGAAACGGATGAAATTAACGTGATTTACGAACGCAATCACGGCGGTTATGGCGTACTGCAACCCCGTGGTAATGGGCAAAGCAGCACCCTAAATGGCAAAACCACCGCCAGTCAAACCGCTAGCGTTAATCCCGCTTAAGTTTATTAACGGCGACTCAAATAGCCAAAGAGGAGAGTAGGTTAGCTCCAGTAAACGCTTTGGGTTAACCGACCCCCACCGCACCCATTCTGGGGCGGTGGGGGTCGGTTCTAAAGAAAACAATCGGCGATCGCTTCTCCCTTAAAACTGAAATCAACCCCAGATTGCATTGGGGCAAAACTACCGACCCAAAAACGCAAAAAGCGCCCTCCCGAAGGAGAGCGCTTTTTATTATCTCGAGCTAAATCTTAGCCGTTGATTTGCGGGGCGGTTAAAGCCACCGGCGTGGTTTCCCCTGCAGCCAAGTCTAACGGGAAGTTATGAGCGTTGCG
>NZ_JAJENT010000466.1:0-34185 GCF_035615515.1 Phormidium sp. CCY1219 | reverse complement strand
CCTCGTAGGGCTTAGGCTGGTCAGCTACCTAAAGTCAGGGGCTAGAAGCCCCGTCTCTTTAGAGCGGGGTGCTGACGTCCTTATCCTCCTCACCTGTGTGTTATTTCAATTGTGGGCGATCGCTGGAAGTTTTGCCGTGATTCCGGTGGTGAGGGAAGGCGATCGCGATCGGGGGTTGGGGTGGATCGAAACCGGCGATCGCTGGTGAGGATTTGCCCTTTTCATCGTGACGAAAGTCATTGACAATTTGGGAAATTTATGCACCGGATGAGGGGGTTAGGGGAAGGGGAAGCTAGCGGTTCTAGAGTGTCAGGTCCGCATTCAATCAAAAAGACAAGAAACGGGGTTTCTCGCCGTGGTGGGTTGCGCGCCAGATGCGATGAATGGCGTCTCTACCAGTGGTGAACCTTTCCCGGGGTTCTCATCCCTACCACAGGGAGACCCTCGGGTGCTTTTTCCCACCCGATCGCGCGGATGAGGGGATTGGTGGCGATCGCAGGCGGGACAACCATTGACCGCGAGACGGAAAGCAATGCAAAAATGGTTTGACCAAGCGATCGCCGAAGTGCTACCGCCGGGGTTTAACTCTCGCCGAGAATCGATTCAAAGGTAGAGCGCAATGCGTCCATATCTGCCACTCGAGCAACGAGCAGATTGTTATTCCCGGCATCATCTAACCGGGTTTTCCAATAGTCGATTTTATCTTCATTGTTCAGCCAAAACTGAATCACGGTTTCCACCACGTTATCGCGATCCCACTCTTTCGCGGGAGAAACGCTTTCCACGGATTCGAGAAACGCATCCAGGGTACATTTCTGGGTGCCGAGATATTCCACCCCCACACCAGAGTCGGTGTTGATGATTTCCTGTTGTTGGTTAAAAAAATATAAAATTGGGGAAACTCCCAAGATGTCGAAGGTGTATTTCATCCTAGACCTCCAGATTCGGTTCTATGTTTTGATTGTAATCATTAATTAATGAATAGCAGTTTAGCAAAATCCCTGTGGTTACAGTCGTTACATTGCCCCAGGGGGTTTGCGAGAAATTCACATTGGTTTATCATTAGGGGATGATAAAGGGAAAGAGCGTCGGGGGATGGCACGATCGCCCTCGTCGGCGACGGGTAACACCGCAGCGCCCCGATGGCTCTGACTTTTTCAGTGGTATGGTATGGTGGGATAATCAACCGTAATGTTAGTTTGGGCATGGGTTTCGGATTGGGCGATCGCGGATTATCAAGGGCAACTGGCGGCGCTTGGTGGTGCTTGTTTGTGGGCCTTAGCTTCCGTAGTTTACGGACAACTGGGGCAAAAAATCTCCCCGATGGCACTCAACCTGGGCAAAGGCGCGGTGGCGATCGCCTTGATTCTGGTCACGGTGCTGCTGCGCGATGTGCTATTCTCTCACCTGGATCCGACGCGCTCCCCCTCGGTAGCACTTTCCCTGGCCGGCGATGGCAGCGCCAGAGCAGCAGTTCTGCTGCTTTTGAGTGGCATTATCGGCATCGGTTTGGGCGATACGGTGTTTTTTGCGGCGATTAATCACTTGGGGGCGCGACGCACGTTATTGCTGCAAACCCTCGCACCGCCTATGACGGCGGTACTCGCTCGGATTTTTCTCACCGAAAGCCTCACATCTGGGGCGTGGGGAGGTGTTTTTCTTACTTTGTGTGGTGTGGCTTGGGTGATTAGTGAACGAGTTCCCGGAAACAGCAGCACGCCAAAGCATCTGATGCGTGGGGTCAGTTTGGGATTGCTCGCCGCCCTCGGGCAAGCGGTGGGTGCGGTACTCTCGCGATCGGCACTCTCGGACACTTCAGTGGATCCGTTGTGGAGTAGTTTGATGCGGTTGTGCGCTGGGGTGCTGGTGCTGCTGCTGTGGATATTTGGACGCAAAAATGCGAGGATTCTCCAACCGTTGCAGTCTCATCGCTTGCTGGGGGCGATCGCAATTACGGCATTTTTTAGCACCTATCTCGGCATTTGGTTGCAACAAATTGGCCTTAAATTTGCACCGGCAGGAATTGCTCAAACCTTGGGCGCAACCAGTCCCCTATTCGTGCTTCCCGTGGCCATTTGGATGGGGGAAAGGGTCAGCATCCGTGCGATTTTTGGGGGCCTGATTTCGGTGAGTGGGGTGGCGTTGTTGTTTCTTTTGCGGTAAATTGGTCATTGGTCATTTGTCATTGGTCATTGGTCATTAGTGGTTGGTTAGTCAGATTTTGTTAATTGTCAATTCTCAATGGGGGTTGAGGGTTGCAGGTTGGGGATTGGCTATTCCTGGGGGTTTTTGCGGGCAAGGGTGAGGCCATCGGCGATCGGAACCATGCTGAGGGTAATGCGATCGTCATGGTGTAGTTTGGCGTTGAGGGCGCGGATTGCTTGGGTGGTTTCATTTTGGATGTCGGGTTGGGCGACTCTTGCGCCCCACAAGACGTTATCGATCGCGATTAACCCGCCGGGGCGCAGAAGTTGAAGCGATCGCTCGTAATAGTTATCGTAGTTGACTTTATCCGCATCGATAAAGGCAAAATCAAAGGTATCGGAGTGACCCTCGGCGATGAGGTCATCGAGGGTGTGGAGGGCCGGTGCGATTTGCAGGTCAATTTTATCCGCCACACCGGCTTTTTGCCAGTAGCGTTGCGCGATTGTGGTATATTCTTCACTCAAATCGCAAGCGATTACTTTACCATGAGGGGGGAGAGCCATTGCGATCGCCAGGGAACTATACCCGGTGAAGACGCCGATTTCCAGGGTCTTCGTCGCCCCCATAAGCTGAACCAGAAATGCCATAAATTGGCCTTGTTCCGGTGCGATCTGCATTTGGGAGAAGGGATGAGCGGCGGTTTCGGTTCGCAATTGGCGCAGGATCTCGGACTCGCGCAGAGAAACCGAGAGAAAATAGTCATAAAGGCGATCGCTCAATCCTAAGGTTTGCTTAGACATCGTTAAATAGTTTCAGGAGAAATTATCGATCGGTTATCGTTGTGGAGATTAACATGGGTGGAGTCAGATTTCAATCTATTTTCAGAGGGATTGCGATCGCAATTTTAATCCTCTTGCTCAGCAGTTGTAGCGTCACGTTTAGCTTAGGCGGTTTTCAACCCACCCGCGACGTGGTACAAGGCGCCCTCGCCTTAGAACTGAGTCAAAATCAACAACAACTGAGACAACATCTCAGTCGCTATGTGGATCGAGGGGATAAAATGCCCAACTATGAAATCAACCGGGTAGAAATCTGGAAAGAAGAACCGCTCAAAATTGAAGATTTACTATCGTATCATATCCGAGGCAGTTATAATTTAACCATTCAGTTGCCAGATAAACGAGTCACCGAGCGGCAAAATAGTTTCGATTTGTATTTGCAACGTCAGACAGAAGGCAAAACCTGGCGGTTGGCAAAACCCGTCACCCCAGAGGAGAATGATGAAGCGCCAGCATGGGCGACGTATTTGATTAAACCCCCGGGATATATGTAGAGAAAGGGGTTGCCCGCCGGGTAAAATAATCAGCCAGGGTGATTCCACGGCACATCGATCGCCGGGAGGTTGCCCTCGGGGGGAAACGAGTTAAACTGAGAAGTCCTTGTCATGGGGACGCAAGCATGCCGAGGCGGGATTTCAATCGCCCGCTGGTATTACCTGTTCATCTCGCAATCCTCCACCCACGCACAAGCACGCCAGTGCAATTGCAGGAGTTCGCGACGGGGTTGGTATTCAAACTCCACTGGCGGGCGCAGGGGTTGCCCGTGAAGCTCGCTGTAGTCGGTATTCCGCAAGCTGGGGGACACCCAGACGTTCAGGGTTTCTGGGTGAATGGCCATCAAATGCAAGTCGAAGAGGGTGTGAATGTCAGCGCGCAAGAGCAAGCCGGCAGAGGGGTCAGAGGCATGGGTTTCATCATAATTATAGCACAAAGTTACCGCTTCTAAAACCGGTTCGGCATTGCAGCCGGTAATCGCACAGCGCCCGTTGTAAGCGGCGAGCAAGTTGTGACGAAACGAAGAAGAGCCGCGTCGGTGGGCGATCGCCAGACTGGCGGGGTTTAAATGCTCTTCAGTTTCTAGCACTTGTTGTGCGAATTCCAAGGAAATTTCATCGGGGGATAAAGCCTCATCTGGAGGGAACGCGAAGGGGTTGGGCATTTTTCCATTGGCGATCGCACCGTCAGGATCGAGTCCGAGGGAGGAGCCGAGAGCTTTAACCCTATGTGAGTTACCGGAAATTCGGCTTCGGGAACTGTTGGCGTTGCGATCGCTCGTGGGGATTGCTTCTTCCTTGGTCGGAACCGCGCCAGAGTTCCTCGCAGAATCCGTGGGGGGTGGGGAGGAATTCTCGGACTCCCCGCCCGAGGATGCGATCGCCGGGGAGGGGTGGCGATTATCGGGAATCATGCCATTGGGTAACATAGCGGCTAACAGATTTTCGCCGGTAGACAAGCGAACCCCTTGCAGCTTGGCACCGCGCAGACAAGCGCCTTGCAGATTGGCGATCGCGGGCAGGGTTGCATTGTGCAAATTTGCGCCTTGTAAAGACACGCCAAATAACTTGGCATCCGCGAGATTTGCGCCTTGTAAAGACACCTGTTGCAAACAAGCGTCAGTCAGATTCGCACTCACCAGAATCGCGCGATCGAGATTTGCGCCTTGGAGAGAAGCCCCCTCCAGATTTGCCCCAGTCAGATTCGCCTCAGACAAGATAGCCTCTTGCAGCTTCGCTTGTGAGATTTCGGCATCGCACAAGTGAGCCGACTGCAAAGAGGCCACGCGCAAATCCACTTGAGTGAGGTCCGCCTGATCCAGATTGGCCTCTTGGAGTTTGCCCAAGCGTACCGAAGCGCCGCGCAGGTTCGCACAAGCGAGTTGAGATTTCATCAAAGATGCGCCTTGAAGATTCGCTTCGCTCAGATCGGCCCATTGCAAATTAGCGCCTTTGAGATTAGCTTCTTTCAGGGTGGCATGAAGCAGACTCGCATCACACAGATTAGCGCGATGGAAATCGGCGCGAGAGAGATTTGCCCCCTGGAAATTAGCGACGCGCAGGTCTGCCCAGCGAAAGTAGGCTCCTTCGAGATCCGCATCTTGCAAGTTGACCTGTTTGAGTTCCCTCCCGCTGAGTTGGACATTGCGAAAGTTTCTGCGCCCCTCGGCATAGAGTTTAACTAACTCCCTGGCACTAATTTGTTCCTCGATAGCCATATGTTCGGTGTGCTGCTGACGTCAAGAGGTGGTTGCGATCGCCTCCCCGGTAACCGCTAATTCCCATAGAATACCCACAGAATACCCCACCATCGACGCGATCGCGGCATTTTCCGATACCGATGTGGGAGTCAAGCCCCAATTTAAAACAGGTCTGCCGACTCATACAACCGAAGCAGCAATGCCATAATTTTAGTACCGTAGTCGAGATCTGCCGCCCAACGACCGCTAAGCTGTCCCACCAAAGGAGCCACCCCCCGGGCGACGAAACGAAAGCGGGGGGCGACGAGTTCCCCGACCAGAGGTTCGGTACTGGCATAAGCTTTCAGGTGTTGGATATGGGCGCGGACCCCGATGCGGGCGGAAGGGAAAGAAGCGGCACTCGCCCCACCCCCGATCGCCCCTAACCCGGCAAAATTGTTTTGCACCGGATCGATTTCGCTACCAAAGCGCAGAAAATTGGTTTCCAAACACATTTGACAAAAGGCAATATCGTAATTGACCCCCTCAATTGCCCCTTCTTCGCGGTAGAGCTTCGGCAGATCGGGGAAATCCAACAGGGCTTTTTCGTGATTGCCCTTCAGGAACATCAGCAGTTGCACTTCCGAGGTTTTGCCATAACCCATGATGCGATCGATATAGCCCGGGCAGATTTGCAAAATCGAGCGCAAGAGCACCGTGCGCGTTTCACCGTCCCAGCTTACCGAAATTTGATGTTCGCGCAAATCGATCGCCTTAACATATACAACCTGACGGTAACTGACGCGCCGAATGTCAGGGTCTTGCGACAAATCCACCTTAAAACTATCCACCAGATCGATGGGAATGTATGCATTGCCATTGATAATCACCCCTTGTTCCCCATAAATCTGCCCGTTAATATTGATATTAATCGGCGGATAGGTGGGCGGTTCGGGGATAGAAGAACCCGGAGGCACCGGTTCGCTCAACTCCGTGCCTTGACTCCAAGCTTCCAAACCATCAGCAATGCCGATCGCAAAGTCGCGACGGCGGGTTTGCAGCAGATATCGGTCATCCGGGTTGGTCAAAAAGCAAACCTCCATCAGCAACGAAGGGGAAATCAACCACCGACAAAATGGCAAACTACCGCGTTCGGCGATCGTATCCGGCTTTACCCCTCGGTTGGAGAGCATCGGCACCCGTCGCAGCAGCGCCATGAGCATTTGCTCCGCATTTTGGCGGCGTTCGTCGTTGTTGGCAATGTAGTACACCCTAGCTCCTCTGGCGGCGGGAAAGGCATTGGCATTGGCATGCAGTTCCAGCGCCACATCCCCCCTGCGCCAGCGGGCGTTAATCCAACTCATCGTGTCGCTTTGACTCAAATCGTCCGGAACCGACAATACCTCTAAGGCGCGCGATCGCAGTTCCGTCACCACCAAATCGCGCAGCAAAATCATTTCCCGCGCCTCGGTGGTGTCGCCGGCGATCGCACCCGGATCGATGGCCCCATTTTCATATCCCCCATGTCCGGCTGAAATAAAAATTCTGCCCATATTCGCTTTTCGCTCCCTCGCACCAATCGTTTCAATCAATCAATATCGACGAACCGAAATGATTATGGGGTGATACTAGCACCCATCGACCCCACTTTCTCCCCCCAGTCCACCACCCCCGCAACTGGCTGCTATTTTTCCCACTGCTTAGCCCTCGGCCTGGAGTGCGACTCGAGAAGGGTAAAATAATAAATAGCAGAGAAATCACTGATGCCATCCCTCTTATCAACCGTGTAACCTGGAGCCAAAGGACTCAGCCTGACGGGCAGCGGGTGACACCCGACGTGACTGTTGACCTCCAAGGGGTCGCCATTGGGTTCGACAATAGGACAAAATGGAAATTCCACCAGCGCGCAGGGGTGAGTGACAGTGCAGATAATGGCTTGCAGTGTCTCGAGGCACCCTCGATGCACTTAGCAACCCTCAAACCGACTCCGGGGGCTTTTCCAGCACTGGAAACCCATTCCGGGATAGCTCCCCCCTGCGGTGCGTCAGCATCTTGTACGAAGGATAAGGATCGCAAAACAATGGCTGAGTCTTTCACTGTTCCCCTGAGTTCACCCGTCCTGCAGCCCGAATCTCCAGCTCGACTCATGCAAGAGATCCAAACCGCCGATGTCGGCAGACAACTCTCCCATCTCCTCCAAACCGATTCTGACACAGCGTTGAAGCTGCAAGGAATGGCTCAGATGGTGGGCGAACTGTTCCAGGTAGACTGCTGTTTCCTCGCGGCGATCGATCGCTCACAGGAAATCGAGCAGACGAGCTATTGGTATGCCGAACCTCCCTCGGCGCTGTTTTCTTCCGATGCATTGTCTGCCTTAGAAGGAGTCGATTGGCTAGAAAAGCTCGCTGATGCTGATTTGCTGATGATTTCCGATACTCGCGCTTGTCAATTGGATCTCGCAATGGGCTTTGCATGGGAACGCCTGCCAGTTCGCGGGATCTTGGGCATCACTACCCGGTTTTCAGGTCAGGTTAATGGAGCCATTATCTTGATGCATCGGCACGGCGCTGTTCACCGCGATCGCCAGTCGCTCTCCCAGGAAGTTGCCTCTCCAGAACCCAGGGGACGCACTCAACCCAATTGTTGGACAGCAAAAGATATGATGAAGCTAACCGCAGTCTCAGAACAAGTGGCGATCGCCCTCAACCAAATTACCCAAACTCAGCTAATCTCTGCTTTACAACAGCAGGTTCGCCATAAAACTCAGTATCAAACCTCGATCCACCAACTAACGATGGCTATCCATCGCGGATCGGATATCAATCTCATCCTTCAAATGGCAATCGGCACTCTGACGAATACCCTCGAAGTGGATCGCAGCGCGATCCTCCTGTTAAAATACATCGACCCGTTTTTTAAAACTCGTTTTCCCGCAACCAGTTCGCGCACCACTCCCGGGCGCGACTCAGACTCGCATTCCTCAACCTCCCTGGAGGCATCCTTGCCGCGCCTTCCGAAGGCGAAAGTGACTGTGGCCTGCGAAAATAACCGCACCTGCGCGATCCGCTCATCTGCAGCTCAGACGTCTTCTGCCAACCAAAGTTCCCGCCATCAAAGCGATCGCTCTTTCTGGCTTTCGGATTGTTACTGGTGTCAGCAAGCTTTCGTCAATGCCCCCACTCCTTTGGCGATCGCAGACCAACGCTCTGTGCTCGCCCTCAACCCGGAGGTGGAAGTCGCCTCGATTTTCCATCCCGAGGAAATGCCTGCTTTGTTGGTTATGCCCCTCCTGGGCGTTAGCGGCGGCGGTTCGTCTCAAGGCACGGTTTTGGGTTTCATTGTCTTGCAACACTCCTCCCCGCGCAGTTGGCAACCTGACGAAATCCAACTGGTGGAACTGGTGGCGGCGCAGCTCAGTACCGCGATTTTACAAACCCAAACCCTCCAGCAAGTCCAAGCACTGGTGGAAGAACGCACCTCCCAATTACAGCGCTCTCTGGAAGTCCAGGCTAAACTCTATGAAAAAACTCGTCAGCAAATCGACCAACTTCGTCAACTCAACCAGCTTAAGGATGAATTCCTCACCACTCTCTCCCACGAACTCAATACTCCCCTGACGAGCATGAAAATGGCTATCCAAATGCTCCGTCAACCGGGGATCGCCCCGGACCGTCAAGCAAAATATCTCGAAATTCTAGAAACGGAGTGGAAGCGCGAAAGCAATCTGGTCCAAGATTTGCTCAAGCTACAGCAGTATGAATCCCAGCAAGCCAATGTTAAGGTGGAAACCCTCGAACTCAAGCAGCTTCTACCCCAGTTGGCTGACTCGTTTTCGGCAAAGTGGGAAGAAGTTGGCTTAACTTTGGCTTTGGATTTACCCCAGCGATCGCCCAAGGGATTGGCTAAGCAATTTCTCAAACTCAACACGGATCCCGAAAGTTTCGATCGCATCCTTCACGAACTGCTCACCAACGCCGGCAAATACTCCGATCCCGGCACCACCGTCTACCTCCAGGTCAATCACCACATCGATTTAGAACGCAATGAAGTCACCCTCCGTTTAACTAACATCGGCGCAGGCATCTCTCCAGAAGACCTCCCCCATATCTTCGAAAAGTTTCGCCGGGGTCAAGGAGTCACCGAAAAAGCGATCGGAGGCACCGGCTTAGGTCTGGCGTTGGTTAAATGCTTAGTCCAACACTTGAATGGCACCATTACTGTGTCCAGTTACCCCCTGGAAAATTCTCCAGCTTGGGAAACTTGCTTTACCCTGACTTTACCCCAACTCGTGGAAGCTACTCCCCCTTCGTAGGTCATTTGTCCTTTGTCATTTGTCCTTTGTCCCTTGACCCGTGACCAATAACCCATGACAAATGACAAAAACTCCGTATTTCCACGGGAATGCTGGGTGGGGCACCACGGGTTGCAAGAAAAAAATTAAGAATTGATAATTGGGACGTCGCAACACAGTGGTTCGCGATCGCGTCAAGGGGCTTCGGTAACCGGGACAGCGAAAACTGCGTAGGGTTATCAAATCAACGCTAAAATTGAAATTCAAACCCCTTTCACCGCGAAACTGACCCCCGCGCCGCCTGGGCGATCGGGCTGCAGTGGGAACCTGCGTGAAGGTTTCATGTTAGCAACATCCACTGTGAAACTTGCCCCGGGGAATCCACCCCCGCCACTGAACAACTTTATTTTCGGACCAGTTAACCTCTAGAGTTTAAAATAAGATACCCTAGATGGGGAAAATTTGAGGTGAGGAATTTGTCGCAGCGTCGGGGTGAACTGGTTCTCAAAAGTCATCAAATGCTTACCAAGGCCGATCCAAAGACATTACGTTGGCAACGCTCTAAATATTCGCTGCTGGGTCGTCAAATTGACATTTTCAGCTCAGCAGCGCAATTCATGTTCTACCTATGGTGGGATAAAAACGTTGCCAAAAGTTCGGTCAATCACCGCTATCGTCGGGCGGAATGGTTAGTGGGCACCCTGCTGGATTTAGGACCGACATTTATTAAAATCGGACAGGCACTTTCCACTCGAGCGGATCTGTTGCCCAAAGAATACGTCAAAGCACTGGCAACCCTACAGGATCAAGTGCCAGAATTCAGTTCCAGCGAAGCGATCGCCACCATCGAATCGGAACTGGGCAACTCCCTTTACTCCCTCTTTCGCGATTTTGACGAGTTCCCGATCGCCGCTGCCAGTCTCGGACAAGTCCACAAAGCGCGCCTGCACAGCGGCGAAGATGTGGTGGTCAAAGTCCAACGACCCGGACTCGACAAATTATTCCGCCTCGACTTTCAAGTGCTGCGCCAATTAGTCGGGTTTTCCGAGCGCTTTTTCCCCTGGACGCGCAAATACGAACTACCAGAAATCTATCGCGAATTCGTCAGCTTTCTCTCCCAAGAAATCGACTACATCCAAGAAGGCAAAAACGCCGATCGCTTCCGGGAAAACTTTCAAGACCACCCGGAAATCATCGTGCCCGCAGTCTACTGGCGCTACAGTACCCAAAAAATCCTGACAATGGAATATTTGCCGGGAATCAAAATTGACGATCGCCAAACCCTGGAAGCCTGCGGTATCGATGTCAAGCAACTCAACGAACGCGGCATTACTTGTTACCTCAAACAACTCTTAGAAGATGGCTTCTTTCAAGCCGACCCCCACCCGGGAAATATGGCAGTCAACCAACAAGGCTGCTTGATTTTTTATGACTTTGGCATGATGGCGGAAATCCAATCTTTGGCCAAAAATAGCATGATTAGCACCTTCTTCGCCGTGTTGCGAAAAGATACGGAACAGGTGCTCAATAGCTTAATTGAAATGGGGTTAATCGTGCCGGTGAAAGATATGCGACCCGTGCGACGATTGGTGTCGTTTCTGTTAGAAAATTTCACCGAAAAGCCCCTAGATATTAAAGCCCTGCGGGAACTGAAAGGCGAACTGTATTCAATGTTCGAGCAGCAACCGTTTCGCTTACCGGCCCAGATGACGTTTATTCTCAAATCTTTAACCACCCTGGATGGAATCGCCCGCACTCTGGATCCGCACTACAATCCGGTGGCTTGCGCGAAACCCTTCGTGCGACGGGTGACGGGGAGAAAAGGGAAGAGTGGCGTACTCGGGGAAGTGACGCGACAAGCTCGCCAATTCGTTCAATATAAACTCAAACAACCGAAAGAAAGCGAGGTGTTGTTGCGCCAGTTGACAGAGCGCATCGAACGCGGAGAAATGGAGTTTCAGGTGCGTTCTTTAGCTAGCGATCGCCTGCTGACGCGCATCAATTTAGCGGTGAAAACTTTAATCTACGCCTGCTTGTTTGGATTCTCGTTGGTGGCGGGTGCGGTGTTGCTGGTGGGAAGTTATGAAGGATTGGCGATCGCTGCCTTTTGCTTCTGTGGTTTTACCTTCCTGATTTTCATGCGCGCTTTAGTCCGACTCTCTTTCCGAGAACGCCTCGACAAACTATCAGAAGAATAATCCCCCACCGCCACCGGGTAACCATGCAAAAAGACACCTCAGTGAGGTGCCTTTGATTGCTTGATAATACCCCCAGGGGAATTCGAATCCCCGTCGCCTCCGTGAAAGGGAGGTGTCCTAGGCCTCTAGACGATGGGGGCATGTGGTGCCCTATACTGGGTTTTGGGTTGAGAAAAGACACCCACGGGAGGTGTCTTTTCTCATTCAGGGTGCATCGGTATGGCGTAAAGTACCCCCAGGGGAATTCGAATCCCCGTCGCCTCCGTGAAAGGGAGGTGTCCTAGGCCTCTAGACGATGGGGGCCTGAGTTGCCACCGTGAGTTGCGCTGAAGTAGCGCCCCTCATCTGCACCTTTTATACCGTAACTTGGTTTTCCAAAGCTGTCAACCCTTTTTGGGCAAATTTTTTGATTTTTTTTTGATTTTTCCCGAAATCCTGACAGGGTAGGGGTTTCGAGCGCTAAAAATTCTGGGTTGAGTTAAGCAGGGTCGGTACAAAAGGTTTGCAGGATGTGGATGCAATGGGCGATCGCGCCGAGATGGGCGATTTCATAGCCGTGGGTATTTTGGGTGGGAAATCCCAAACAGGCCGATCGCGCCACATGGCCGAACTTCATGGCGATCGAGGCATCGCTGCCAAATCCACTAATCGCCGCCAACTGTAACGGCACCTTCACCCTCTGCGCCGCCGCGCGGATCTCCTCATTCAAGCCTTCATCATAAATCCCATACCCATCTTGGGATAGCAACACCGGCGCTTCCCCATCTTGAATCGGATACTCCGGTGCCAGGGGACAAATTTCCAAGGCAATCAGGGCGTTGACCCGCTGTCGATTGGTAAAATAAAGCGCTCCGATCGCCCCCACTTCTTCTTTCGCAGAGGCCACCAAATAAATATCCACCGGCGGATCCTTCACCCCTGACGCCAACGCCAGCAATATCGCCACCGATGCTTTATTGTCCAGGGTGTAACTGGCAATCCAATCCCCCATGCGAAAGGGTCGCTTGCGATGCTTGCCCACCACCATCCGCGTCCCCGGGCGCACTCCCGCCCCTTCTAATTCTTCTGGGGTGCATTTCGTCTCCACCCAGGCATCTTCCCAGGACAAGGAAACCTCTTCCTGAAACGCCTTTTGCGGCGATTCGTGAGACACGTGACGGGATCCAAAACTGAGAATGCCGCTGAGGGTGTGGTTATCCCCGAGTAAATCCACTACCCCTTCGCCATACACCCAGGGAAAAGCACCCCCCAACTTGCGGACGCGAATTCGTCCATCCGGTTCGATGGTTTTGACGATCGCGCCAATTTCGTCTTTGTGACCGGTAATGGCGAGCGATCGCCCGGCGTCGCGCCCGGGAATTTTGCCGATAACGTTTCCCGCCTCATCTTGCCACACCTCCACATTAAAACGGGCAAACCGATCCATTAAAAATTGGTCGATTTCCCCTTCCACACCACTGGGCGAGTGGTGCATCACCAAAGTTTCAATGGTGCTAAAGAGTTTGTCATATTCTGCTAAAGACATTGCATTAGTCATTTGTCATTGGTCATCGATCGTTGGTTATTTTTTATGGGTTAATCAGTTGAGTAAATAACAATAATTTCCCCCTAGCTTAAGACTGTAAATCTGGATTGAGATTAGCACCGGAGTAGCCAGTAAACAGCCAGAGAATCGAACGCAAAATGTCTCGCAATACTCGCCAGGGGGATTCTGGCGGAAACCCTGTGGCGGGGACAGAAAGGGGGGTAACGATAATCCCGTGACTGCCAAAAACGACGGTAGCAATGGCGCGCGATCGCCGCATATGATAGTCCGAGGTAATCAGAAACACATGGCGTACATTGCGCTGTTGCAACTCATCGAGAGTATAAGTAAAATTCGTCACCGTATCGGTAGAGTTGACTTCAAAATGAACGCGATGCTCTGGCACTCCAGCTTCGCGAAAAATGCGGCGGTAGTATGGAGAATCGCTGCCCTGACTCGACAGCCAAATATCCAGATTGGAGTGACTTTGCCAAAACTGCGCCGCAAAGGTGACGCGATTGGGATGCCCCCCCAGGACCAAGATGGCTTCCGGTTGCGGCGTGCGATAGCGAGCGATCGCGATTCTAACGGGAATAAATCCCACTAAAACAATGAGAAGCGCGACCAAAAATAGCCCTAAACGTTTTCGGCGCTTGCGACTGCGAAACCATCGGCGAGTGCCATTTATCAGTCCACCAAACATCCCTTATTTCATCCTAATAATCTGCGCTTGATTCTTATCCGACGCACCTCAAGAACGTTCCCCGGGAAATTCCACCGAAACCGGGGTTTTATTGCCGCTAAACAGCATCCAATCCAAAAACGGACCGAGTACGGCGAAGTTCACATCCGGATCTACGTGATGAATCAAATGATGTTCTTGCAGGAGTCGGAGGACGGGGTTATTAAAGGTGATGCGATGCATCCAGTGATGCAAGAAACAGCCCAGGGTATAGAAAAACCAGCTAAACGCCATAAAAACGCCAATCGGTGCCGGATCCAAGACCCAAGAAAGTGCATAGAAAATCCCCAACAGCACGAGAGTGGTGACATACCAGGGAACGCCCAGGAGGGCGGTGGGGTTTTGGTGATGGAGGTTGTGTCCGATACCAAAGCGAGCGATCGCGTGATAGATATATCGATGGGCCATATATTCGATCGTGCTCCAAACCAGATATCCGGCTATTAAAAACAACAGCCATTCCAGGATGCTCAGTTGGGATTGACCGCCGGCAAACGCATGGGAGGCGAACCAAACCACCAAAGCCAAGTTTACGGGGTATCCGAACCAATAATTAAATTCGGATGCACAAAGTTTATTAATCCAATCGGTCCGATGAGTGGTTGTATTCATAGAGACTCTGCCAATCGTGGGCTAGACAAGAATTTTCTCAGGCATCATATCTTAATTGTTCCAAAAGCATCTAGTTTTTGGTGGGATTTCCCTAAAATTTGCTTAGGCAGGGCAAGCCAGAATCCCGGGAGAGTCTGGAAAACGCCCCTGTCAGCTAGGGAGTGGTTTGCGGTTGAATTTGCAAGGCATCTTCAGCAGATAGCCCGTCACCTTGGACGCCAAAATACCAGATAGCGGCGGCGGATTCGGCGCGAGTCACGGCTTTTTTGGGTTGAAACAGCCGCGTGTATCCGAAGGCGCGACGGATATTGGACAGGTCGCCATTTTGATAATCGGCCAAAACGGCGGGTAATGCCTTGGGATCGATTTTCGCTGCATCTTGGAAGCCCCAGGTTTCTTGCACCGCATCCACCGAGGCGGTGGGCAAATTGCCCCGGATATCTAAGGGGACTTTCCACAGGAGCAGATCTTCGCGCGTCAGGGGGGCGTCGGGGCGAAAGGAGACGGCGGCGCTATCCCCGCTTAAGGGACTGGGAATAATCCCGGCTTCGGCTAATCCTTGAATGGCACCGAAAGCGGGATTGCTTTGTCCCACATCGGTGAAGGCGGGTTTGGTGCTGCGGGGCGCGCGGCGAATTTGCTTGGCGGTTTGGTTGGCATAGATTTGATTGTTGGTTTCGATCAGCCATTGGGCGAATTGAGCGCGGCGGATCGGTTGGTTGAGTTCGAGGGGTTTTTGGGTGTTGTCTGAGTTGGTTTTGGTAGATTGGGAATCGAGACGGAGGACGCCGAGTTGTTCTAAGTCGGCGAGATAGGGACGTAACTGTTCCGGGACTGATTCGAGTCCGGTGGGAGTTTGAGCGTCGGTGGAGTTGGGGGGGGTTGCTTCGGTGTCGGTGGGTTCGGTTGCGGCGATTTCCTCGGTGTCGGTGGATGGTTCGACTGGGAGTTCGGTGGTGGCGCGATCGCCTTCCCGGTACTGGAGGATAAATTGAGTAGTTTGCGGCCCTTGGTTGGCGGTTTCTGCGGCGGGGGATAAGGCGGGGTTCGGGTCGAGGGTTAGGGTGACGACCAATTCGTCTCCTTTGCGCGCGGTTAATTTGTCCGGTTGTGCGGCTTCCGGTTGCGGTACGATTTCCCAGTTGGACTGTTGAAACTGAGTGGTATAAAAGTCAAACAGCGCCTCGGTACTGTCGGAAGTCTGCCATACGGTTGAGACGCCCTCGGGTTTGTTGGTGGCCTCTGCTGCAGCGTCGGCGCGGGTGGGGGGAATGACTTCGACTAAGGTGGCGTTGGGATAGCGCGCAATGGCTTCGGGGAAATCTTGGGGGAGTTTGGCGGGAGAATCTGCTCCCGCGTCGCCCGTCACCGGCGCGACAGTGGACTCGCCGAGGGTGACGGGGTTTTCTTGCAAGCTGGGGTCTGGGGCAAAGGTCTGCTCTAGCTGTTCGCTATTGGGACGATTGGCACAGGCACTCAAGCTGACGAGGACTAACAAAACGACGGGGATGAAAGCAAAGCGGTTTGACAACAGCACGACAAATTCCAGAGGAAAACGAGTAGTTATTCTGACGATAGCGTATGGCAGAGGGGGGAGACAAGCAAACTGACTGGGGGCGGCGGGCGATCGCTACTCCTTGGCGGGCGGATTCGTCCGGTATTTCTAGGTTGACCGACTCGGGCGGCGAAAGAGGCGGATTCTATTAATAGTGAGATTTATAGCTTTAGTGAGAGTTGGCGGCGGATGGCAAAACTTAACAGTCGCGCGGGAAAGCTACTATTTCGCACTACCGGCAGTCGGAGGTATTTGCCCACCGCCAGACGGGCGAGACCTTTGAGACGAGCCTTGCTCCTCACATAAAGATAGGTAAAGGGGGTGGCATTTTCGGTTTCGGCATACATCGGCACAAAGGCGAGTTTTCCGTAGAGCACATCAGCGCGATGGCTGGTACTGAGTTTATTTTGTCGATGTTCGGGATTGGGGCGTCCTCCATGTTCGCCATAGTTGCGAAAAGGCACGTAATTTTTTAACTGTCGCTGACGCAGAAAAGTGTCGATTTCGGAATCCCAAGTGGAATAATTCGTCGGCCCAATTGTTTCGCGAATGTGCTCCGCCAGTTCGATGAGAAATTTGGCACTTTCGGCGGTAATCACATAAGCCACCATTGAGGTAGAAAATCCTTCTGCATAGCCTTCGTCGGAGACGGTGTAAATTTGCGGCGCGCAGGTATAGAGCCAGGAAATTCCTAACTTGGAACTGTCTGGAGGAAAGGGTAGGGGCAGTTTTCCCATTCCCACCACGGGAACGAAATCGGCTTCTACAATTAAGGTGGGTTGGGGTTCTTCCAGGGCTTTTTCCCAGGCGCGGCGATGGTTGAGCAAACAGCGATAGCTGGGGGAAAAATTGGCGGTTTCCGCACTGTCTTGCTGTCGGATAACTTCGCAGGAAAAGCCTTCATGGGTCAAGGCGGTTTCCAGTTGCTCGGTTGACTCTTTATAGGCAATAATAAAGAGTTTGCCGATCGCATCTGCGAGGGGGCAAGCACGGGGGTGAGTGGCAGTTTCGATGGCGTTCATAGGCGGGTCAACCTTAACGGGTAGAATGATTATAGTTTAATCGGTGGCGAACGGTCATCTGGTGGTGTAAGATGAGGGAGCGGGGAGATTGTTGGGCGGCAAGCTACTACTCCTGTAGGCGTTCGATCGCTTGGCGCGCGTCTTCGTATTTCTCGCTTTGGCCCTGTTGCTGATAAAGCTCGGCGGCGGTTTCAAAGTCTTTGCGTGCGGCGTCGGCGTCGCCAAGGCGTTGGTAAATTAGCCCTCGGTTGTAGTGTGCTTTTCCTAACTCGGGGTTGAGTTCCAAGGTTTGGCTATAATCGGCGATCGCCCGCTCGAATTCCCCCGACAAGGCATAGGCAATGGCGCGGTTCAGGTAGGCGCGATAATCCTCGCCATCCAGTTCGATGGCTTTTGTATAATCGGCGATCGCGCCCGGGTAATCTTCCAGTCGGCGGCGGGTAATGGCGCGATTGTAATACGCTTGGGGTAAATTCGGATCGAGCTCGATCGCCCGTTGGTAGTTTTCCAGCGCTGCGTCGCTTTCCCCCAAATCATCATAGGCATTTCCCCGGTAAACATAGACCAAGGCATCTCCAGGATTTAGCTCGATGGCGCGGTCAAAATCGGCGATGCTGCCTTCATAGTCTCCCGCGCGCGCCCGGGTTTGTCCCCGTTTGCGATAAATCGTGGGATTATCTGGTGCCAGTTCGCTGGCGCGATTGTAATCGGCGATCGCGCCTTCGTATTCTCCCAGTTCGCTTCTCGCGCCTCCTCGCAGCAGATAGGCATCCGCATCCAGGGGATCGGTTTCAATGACGCGGTTAAAATCGGCGATCGCGGCTCGATATTCCCCCACATAGAGAAAATCGATACCGCGCAGGGCATATATATCGCTTTGATTGGGATTCAACCGCAGCACTTCGGTAAAATCGGCGATCGCCCCGGCGTAGTCTTCTCGGCGATGGCGCGCAATCCCGCGTGCGGTATAGGCATCCACAAACTCCGAATCCAGTTCGATGGCGCGGGTGAAATCGGCGATCGCCCCGGCGTAGTCTTCCGCCTCCATTTTCTCCACCCCGGCGCTAAAAAAGCTCTCGGCGTTGTTTTGCGCCAGAACCGGGGGAAGTGGGAGTGCCCGCAGACTCGGACCGTACCCTAGCAAGGCGATCGCCAGTCCAAATGCGGGAATGACAGATTTTAGTGTCGGTTTCATCATCTTTTCAAATGGCACTGCAACCCTTGGACCAGATGCTCGCACTGAGCCGGTTCGTGAGTTGCCATTACTGTAACTCGAATCCGGCTGGTTGGCACGGTGGGGGGACGCACCGCACCCACCAAAATTCCCGTCGCTTTCAGCGCAGAACCCGCCTTGACGACGCTGAGTGCATCTGACATTTCCAAACACAGAATCGGTGATTCTGAGGGCAAAAGACTCCATGACCAGCCCCCATTTTTTTTGTTCCCCGGCGGCGCGCCCTCCCCCATTTCTTGCAGCCGTTGTTTGAGATAATTGACATTCGACCACAGTTTCGCCCGTCGTTGCGGTTCTTCTCGAATAATGGCGATCGCCCCTAGGGCCGCCGCCGTATCTGCAGGGGATAGCCCAGTGGTGTAAATCCAACTGGGGGCGCGATTTCGCAACAAATCCACCAGCACCGCACTACCGGCAACATATCCCCCCAAACTGCCCAATGCTTTGCTCAGGGTGCCCATCTGAATCAACTGCTCTCCCGTACAGCCGAAATGTTCCACCACTCCCGCACCACTCGGTCCTAAAACCCCCGTGCCATGCGCTTCATCCACTAATACCATACAGCTAAATTCTGCCCCTAAATCTAAAATTTGCGGCAGGGGACATAAATCGCCATCCATGCTGAATACACTATCGGTAAGAATCAAACATCGTCGATAGCTCTCCCGGTGTTTTTCCAGCAAGGTTTTTAATGCTTCTATCTGATTGTGGGGATAGTCGATCGCCGTTGCACCGCTCAGAATTGCCCCATTTTTTAAACTGGAATGATTGTATCGATCTGCTAGGATTAAATCCCGCTTGCCTACTAATGTGGCGATCGCACCTAAATTGGCTAAATATCCGGAACTAAATACAATCGCGTCTTCGGTTTGTTTGAGTTGCGCGATCGCCTTTTCTAACTGTCGGTGCAGTTCTCGATGTCCCGTAATTAATCGCGAACCCGTTGCGCCGGTGCCATAGGCTTTTGTCGCTGCGATCGCTGCTTGCATCGGGCGAGGGTCTCCCGCTAAACCCAGGTAATCGTTACTGGCAAAATTAATCAGCGTTTCCCCTTCCATTTGCACCACCGCCCCCGGTTTACTCTCTATGGGCGTGACAGTTCGATACCAGGAAGCCCGGTGAATGGTGGCCAGATTTTTCTCGATCCAAGCGTAAGGGTTTTGGCTCATTTTGTCGATGAAACGAACAGTCTAATCCTACTTTACCTCAATTGTATCTACTTTCCTCGTTCCCCCTCATTCCTAGAGATGATATCGGGTGGGCATTGCCCACCCAACTCCCGCTCTATTTTAACAATTCGATGTCAGCTTAAACCCGATCGAGTTGGGCGAAGTTAAAAGGGGCGGTAAAGTTATTGTAACGGATGCGGAGCCGTTGTTCAAATTCGCGATCGAGGGATTCCACGCGATCGCCGAAGGTTGCTTCTGCATCCCAAGGAATCAGATAAGCGGCATTATAAATACTCGCCTCGGAGAGCAATTCATTTTCCACCACCTCAAATGCTAAGTCATTGAGTTCTTCCCGGAAGCGGTTGATAATGGCTTCTTTGCGCTGTTCGAGCGATCGCTCTAATTCTTGCCCGATTTGGATGGTTAGATCCATACTCAGCACTTGCCCTTGCAAACTGTCCCGTTTTGCCTTTAACTCCGGGTTTTCTTCTAGCATTAATTGTAACTCGGCATTAGTATCCCAAAATATTTTTACCCCCACTTCCCGCTTGCCTTCCAATTGCTCGAATAGCGCCTGCAAGCGAGTTTTATGAGGAACAATCAGTTGCTCGCTCACCGCATCCCAATCCTCCACCACCAATCCAAATTGCAAAGGCAGCAAGGTGCGATATCCCTGCTGCATCGCATCTTCCAAGACTTTTTCGTGCCCGAGTAAATTGCGGCGCGAGGCCAAATATCGCTTCTGTTTTGCCTCGGAATATAAGAAGGTAAACTCATCCACAACCTGGGTTTGCACTGGTTGTTTGTCTAACCCTTGCAATGCCAATCCTTGTGGCCCCGGTGCGGGGAAAATACCATAGAGATACAGTCCGCATCCCATAAACTTTCTTTACCCTAAACTGTCAATATTTTATTGTAATCTATTTTCGCTGAATTGTCCGAAATTTTTTGTGGGTGGAAATCGGCATTGCCTACCGGAGAGGTTTATATATAGCAGCAGATTAAATTCGATAAACCGGACCGTGCGGATGTGCGGGATTGGGAATTAAGCGCCGATTGGATTCGTCTACTACCATATCTAACCATTCCAACGCAATTCGTCCGATCGCCACTTCATCCCCAGCAACGAGGGTTTCTACCGTCGCAGTGCGATCGGCGAACTCAATTGTCACCGGATCGGTCAATTCTGCCACTGGTTTGCTCCCGTCATTACATTGCATCACCTGCTTTCGCCCAATTTCTAAACCCAACGTCTGCAATACATCCCGGGAAATCGTAATTCGTGAGAATCACCTTAACTTTGACTCGATTCATATCTTTTGGCTCAACTTCTGCCTTTATAGCTCTCGCTCTTAATTGTCTGGGGCGCAAACTAGACGCTCATTTAAACAATCGACCAGCAAAGCCAATGTCTCCAAAACTGTCTGACCAATAAGCACTTCTGCCCCAGCAACCATAGCAGGTTCCGTCATCTGAAGTCCTTGCAATTCAATGCGGATTGGTTCGATTGGCTAATTTAACATCAGTGGGATTTTTGAGTTGAATTTTCACTCTAACCACACCCATATGTTACATCTCTGCTGCATCTGAATACTCTACCAAAGTAACATGAAACAGGCAAAAATGCGATCGCCTATCGCCGACTCCGAGATTCGCCGATGAGGGTAAACGCTGCCCAGTAGCGGGGGTTGGGATGTTGTTGCATAGTTGCCAGCATTGCCTGTCGCAGGGCCACGGCGCGATCGCCGGTTTGTGCGAGAAAGCGATAAAAATCGGGCATGAATTGTGCGGTAGGAGCGTCTTCAACTTTCCATAACGTGACGATCGCGCTTTTCGCACCGGCACCAAGTAAGGCGCGAGACAATCCAACAATCCCATCGCCAGTAATATTTCCGCCCCCGGTATTGCAAGCACTCAATACCACCAGCGAAGCATTCAGGTTCAGGGCCATAATTTCCTCAGCGGTGAGCAATCCATCCGCCGCGTCGCCGGGGGCGAGTACGATCGCCCCGGGGATACCGGAGGTGCTATAATCGTCAAGCAACCCATGTGTGGCCAAATGCACTCTATCTGCTGTAGAAATCCGCTGCAATACCCGAGTTTCGGTAACCTCACTTCCGATTAACGGTTCGGTATTCAGAAGTGCCCCGACGGCGATCGCTTCTTGTTCCGCCCCGGGTAACTTATCAAAGGTTTGCGCCTCTTCTCCCGGTTGTCTGGAAACCACCGGCATCACCGGATTGCCCACCACCAACGCCTCTCCTGTGGCGCGATCGCCGGTTGCTTCTTGTGCGATTAACTGTAACACCTGAATTGCTGGAGCAGTGAGAATTGTGTGATTTTCGATTAAGTAGCGACCCGCCTCATCTTGCAGCGCCGGAAACGGGACGAAAAATAACTCGTTATGCGGCACAAAAATCACCCGCTCTTCCGGATTTTTTGGTAGTACATCCGCAATCGGTTTTATCAATAATTGGGGCAATTTCTTTAACTTCACAGAACTGACGCGATCGGCGGGAATGCTAAGCAGAGGTTCTGCCAAATCAGCGCGAGTTCCGCGCACCAAAGCCGTTAACAAACTATCCGAATTCCCATCCGGTTCTCCACGCACCAAAAACGGCACCAAATTATCCCGATATTGCTCTAAACTGCTTAATTCCACTTGGCGGGCGTGAATTTCTCCCGTAGGTTTGACCACCCAAATTAAAAGCTGAGAATTTTCCCCTTTATTATCGATTGCAATCGAATATTCTACTAACGTGGCATTCTGCGCCCCTGCGACTTGCTTGATTTCCGCAATCGTGGGGGAAGAAATCCTCTCATTGGCATACTCTTGCGCCGCTTCGGGAGAAACCCGGCGGGCGATTAATTCTACAAAAGCCCGGGCGCGACCTCTTTCAGAAACTTCTAAAGCCGTTTCGATTTGATTTTGCGCCAGTAATGCTTTTTGCAAGACACTATAACTGGAACGATATTTATCGAAAATCGAGATTTTGTTGCGATCGCTCAATCCGGGACGAAGGGATTCTAACGCATCGATCGCCGCATATAAGGTGTCGATCGCTTCGGGAATTTTCCCCGCTTCCACTAAAGCAACCCCTTGATTGTTCAGGGTGACAGCAATGCCCGCGCGATTGCCGATATTTTGCCGAATTTCTAAAGCGCGATCGTAGAATTGCAACGCTTGGGAATAGTCTCCGCGCAGTCGGTGAACTGACCCGATATTGTTCAGCGCTTGGGCGATCGCATCCAAATCTCCCACAGCGCGCATCACCTCTAACCCTTGCTGGTAGGATTCCAACGCTTGGGAATACTCGGCTAACTTTTCATAAACCGCCCCCATATTTAACAGGGTTTGACCGATTCCCACGGCATCTTCCACTGCAGTGGCGATCGCCACTGCTTCTTGGTAAAATTCTAACGCCTGAGAATACTCGCCTAACGCATCATATGCCGCACCAATATTCGCCACGGCGATACCCACTGCAAATTTATCGCCCTCTGCATCGAATAGCGATCGCGCTTTTTCAAAGTAACTCAAAGCATGGCGCGCTTGTCCCAATCCTCGGTAAATCTCTCCCATATTGTTGAGAATCACCGCTTCCCCATACCGCTCTTTCTCCTCTCTAAGAATTGCCAAAGCTTGCTGCAAAAAATCCAGCGCTTCGGGATAATTGGCCTGGGATTGATACACTGCAGCCAGATTGACTAACGTCTGACCGATACCGGATTTATCGTTAATTTCTTGGCGCAGAGTGAGCGCTTGGCTTAAAAATTACAACCCCTGAGAATAGTCGCCCAGATTGCGATAAACCACCCCGATATCATTCAAAATAACCGCTTCCAATACGCGATCGCCTTCTTCCCGCGCCCTCCGCAAAGCGCGATCGAATGTCTCCAACGCTTCGTGCAGTTTCCCTTCAGAAACTTGTCGATCGCCAAGTTCGTACAATTGCATCGCTTCACCAACCATCGTTTCTCCTTCAGCTTGGGCCAATCCGGGGGACATGCCGATTCCCCAGGACGGAAGTTTGGTAAACTGGATGTCACCGAGAACGATAAACCCGATGGGAAGAACACAGGACGAAATGATTTTGAGACGCATGGGCGGTTTGGGACAATGCACGCTAAATCCCACTTTACTATGAGCTTACCAAATTAAGCGCAACAATGGAAAAAATTCTGCTGCTCTGCCACTCCAATCAGCTATGGATCCTTTAGAAGCACAACTGCGATCGCTCATCGAACAGACTTGTCGCCACCCTCCGCACAGCGCCCAACGCCGGCGAGGGTTAACTCAACTGTACCGTCTGATTGTTAACTCGAGCAAACTGTGGCGAGACTATCACCCCGATTATGAAGAAGTTTGGCAACAAACTTGGCTGTATTTTTGCCAGAATCTCTGTGAAGCAAATACAGCAAAAGAAAAATACAACCCCGATCGCAGTCGCGTCACCACTTGGCTGAATTTTTACCTCAAGCAACGCCTCAAAGATCGGGTCATCAAAGCGCAACAGCAAAACAACCGCCGGGTTTCCCCGTCACCGCCTTTCGATGATGACGGTTCCCTCAACTTTCTCGATCGCTTTGCGGCCCCCCCGGATATCCCGCCCATGCTACAAGCAACCCGCCAGTGGGCGAAAACTGACCCGGATGGGGAATTACGGGGTCTCCACATCCGAGGTCGCAAAGATGTCACCGCTCAACTGTTGATCCTGCGCCGCTTACCCCCAGAAACCCCCTGGGAAACCCTCTCCGCTGAATTGGGGGTGTCAGTGTCCACCCTCAGCAGCTTTTATCAGCGCAAATGCATGCCTCAATTGCGTAAATTTGGCGAATCAGAAGGATATTTATAAAAAGGTCATTGGTTTTTTGTCAATGACCAATAACCAACAACCAATGACCAATGACCCATGACCCATGACCAATAAACCAATGACCAATCAATCAATGACCAATCAACCATGATTTATAATACTCGAGAAATAGAAAACTTTGCCGTGCCGATGTTAATCGGTGGAAAGGGGCGTCGGAAAGCAAAGCAGTTGGCGCGCCAACAACCCACTCGTGAAAAAGCAGAACAAGTTTATTTTAATATCCTAGCGGTGTGGGTGGTGAATAATTATTTGCAGTGGATGGGAATTCCCACCGAATTGAAGGCGGGGGATAGTTGGAATCCGATCGCTTGCTTGGGAAGTGATGTAGCGGATTTACCGCTGACGGGATTGGGTCGTGTGGAATGTCGTCCGATGCGAGAACATCAGCAAACCTGTAGAATTCCCCCAGAAGTGTGGTGCGATCGCATTGGATATGTAGTGGTGCAGATAAAAGACTCGCTGACCGAAGCGAATATTCTCGGATTTATTCCCCGGGTCGATCGCCAACAGTTATCCCCCAGTGAGTTGCAACCCCTAGAGGATTTGCTAACCGCTGTAGAAGCGTTGTGCCGCAGTGACACCACCGCCGCCAACGCGATCGCTTCTGCTAATAATTTCCTGCGCCTCAGTGAATGGTTGCAAGGCATCTTTGCCCAAAATTGGCAGTCTCCCCAAACAATTTTTGGCGATCGAACCGTTGCTTATAACTTCCGCAATTCTCCCCGGGATGGGGATGCGGAGGTGGAACGCGCAAAACTGATAGACTTAGAAATGCAATTTGGGAATCAATCCCTCGTATTGCTTGTCGCCCTAACACCGGAACCTGACGGGGTGGTGGTGAGAGTGCGACTGTATCCGCCAGATGGCGAAACCTATTTACCGCCCAATCTAAACTTGGCATTACTATCACCCTCTGGGGAGATATTGCAAGACGTGCGATCGCGCCGTCAAGATAACTACATCCAACTTCCTCGATTTAGAGGAGAAAGGGGAGAACGGTTTTCGATCCAAGTGGCGCTAGAAAATGCCTCAATTGTAGAACGCTTTGAGATTTAAAAGGGTAGTTTCTTGTCAAGAATCGTCGTAATTAATCTCGGATCCGGCAATTTACGTTCCGGTTTTCCCAATGTTACCGCCTTACTTTGGGAACCGGAAAATCCTCGTCCGTTTAAGTTTACGGGGGCTTTACCTCCAGCAACGGAATTAAATGCCATTTATCGTCGCTGGCAATTAATCTATCAGGCATTATATCGCACTCCGGGATGGCATCCGCGCATTAAAATCGAGCGCGAAGATGTTACCAATGTTTCGCAAGTTGAATTGGCCGATATTTGCACCCAGTACCTTCAGCTTATCAATGAATGGCTCGATGCGGAGGAATTTCGTTCTATCGATCGCCGATTGCGATCGCATCTGCATCCCGGAGAAGAAATTCAACTGATTATCGAAACCGATGATGAATCCCTGCGCCGCTTACCTTGGCATTTCTGGAACTTTTTGTCCGATTTTCCCAAAGCAGAAATTGCCTTGAGCGCGCCGCAATATCAGCGGGTGGAAAAATCCCATTCCCGAGATTGTATCAGAATTTTAGCCATTTTGGGCAATAGCAACGGCATCGATATTACCGCCGATCGCGAAATTTTAGCCGCAATTCCCGATGCAGAAACGGTATTTTTGGTCGAACCTTCTCGGGAGGAACTCGACGATCGCTTGTGGGACGAGCGCGGGTGGGATATCTTATTTTTTGCGGGTCATAGCGAGCACCAAGAAGAGGGCGATCGCGGATTATTGGCCATCAATCCTGCAGACAAAATCGGGATTTCTCATCTGAAATCTGCCCTGAAAACCGCTATCGGTCGCGGATTGCAACTGGCCATTTTTAACTCTTGTGAGGGATTGGGGTTGGCCAGGGAATTGGCGGATTTACACATTCCCCAAATTATCGTCATGCGAGAACCGATCGCCGACCGGGTGGCTAATGCATTTTTAGTCCATTTTGTCAAGGCATTTTCTCGCGGTTCTTCCTTCTATTTAGCCGTCCGCCAAGCGCGAGAACGACTGCAAGGATTAGAAGATAAATTCCCCTGTGCCAGTTGGTTGCCCATTATCTGTCAAAATCCCGCCGAAGTGCCGATGCGCTGGCAAAAACCACCGCACAAAGTAACCCGCCATGCTGATGGATTGCGCGATCGCTGGTTTTGGATACCGAGTTTAATTGTCGCTTTTCTCGTTATCCTCATCCGCCAATTGGGACTGTTACAGGGATGGGAACTGAGCGCCTACGATCGCTTTATGCGATCGCATCCTCCAGAACCACCCGATCCGCGCATTGTAATCGTGGAAATAACCGAAAGTGACGTGCAAGACCTGGAAGAATATCCCATTTCCGATGCCAAACTCACTCAACTGTTGCAAAAATTAGCACCGCATCAACCGCGCGCGATCGGATTAACCCTTTATCGAGATTTCCCCGTTCCTCCCGGTCATTCCGAATTAATCTCCCAACTACAGCAACAATCCAATGTGTTTGCCGTATGTAGCTTTGAAAAACCCGATCGAGAAGTGGTGCGATCGCTCCCCGTCATCCCCGACAACCGCCTGGGATTCGATGATTTCCTCATCGATCCAGATAATGTCGTGCGCCGTCATCTCCTGTTTATGAAACAACAAGAATCCGACTGCAACACCGGAATGGCGTTAAGCTTTAAACTCGCCGAAAAATATCTCGCAGCGGAAAATATTTTCCCCCACCGACCCAAGGATACAGACACCCCCGTAAAACTCGAAAACACCCTATTTCATCAGATGAAACGCAATAGCGGTGGATATAAAACCCTCGGCAAAGGAGGATGGTATATGATGTTAAATTATCGCTCCTCCCCCGTGGCCGAAACCCTCACCCTCACCGAAGTATTAAACGGACAATTTAACCCCAACGCGATCGAAGACCGAATCGCACTCATCGGCGTCACCGCTAGCAGTACCAGTCCCAAGTCGTTTGTCACCCCCCACACCGTGGCACAATCTCCCTCCGCAGAAATCCCCGGCCTCATGCTGCAAGCGCAGATGGTCAGTCAAATCCTCAGCGCTGTCCTCGACGGGCGTCCCCTCATCGGCGTCTGGTTTTGGTGGGGAGAAACAATCTGGATTGCCCTGTGGTCCGCCGTCGGTGGCGTTATCTTCTGGGGCATCCGAGGTCCCCTGCGAACCGTTGGCGCGATCGCAACCGCGATCGCTGTTCTATATGCACTCTGCTTTCTCCTCTTCCTCCAAGGCACTTGGGTTCCTCTCATCCCCCCAGCATTGGCATTGGTTATTAGTTATGGGTTGTTGGTAACAGGTAACTGGTCACTGGTCAATGACAAATGACCAATGACCAATGACCAATGAGAATTTTGCGTAAATGTTTGCTCCCCCGGCGATAGGTAGAGAGAAGAAAAACTGTACGGAGGATTAGAACCTTGTCCAATCGCTTAGGTCAATCGTGGAATAGCGGGAAATTGCGATCGGCGATCGCCGCGATCGTCCTCATCGGGATGGTACCGGGGGCGAGAGTGTACGGAAGCGCTAGCAAAGAACTCACCGGCGAGACTCCTCATTCCCCATTGTCAGAATCACTCCTCGCCACCGAGTTCGAACCCCCAGATCCCGAACCCCCGGACGATCGCGAAGGGTCTGGAAGTCGCACCTCCTGTCCCGCCGTGGATAAACCCCTAACTGCTTTAATTCCCGCCCGCGTCAACTACACCATTTCCCCCCATCCCACCTTCTGGTTTTACGTCCCCTATCCCTCCAATCCTCCCCGGGACGTGGAATTCACCCTCATGGATGAAGAAGAAATGGAAGTGTATAGCCTCATCCTGCCCATTTCCGAAACTCCCGGAATTGTCAGCATCCGCTTACCGGATAGCGCGCCCCCCTTAGAAATCGGTCAGGAATATCTGTGGCGATTCGCCTATCGATGCAATCCCAGAATCCGCGCCGAGGATGAAGTGGTCAGAGGCGCAGTCCAACGAGTTGCCCCCAATCGCGCACTCGACGATCGCCTAGAAACCGCGATCGCACCCCTACAGCGCGTGGAACTCTATGCCGCAAATCGATTGTGGCACGAAACCGTCACCACCCTCGCCCAATTGCAGCGGGATAATCCCGAAGACGGGGATATCGCACAGGAGTGGCAAGAACTCCTGCAATCCATTGGGTTGGGCCATCTCGCCGATGAAGCGATCGTAGAGTGCTGCACCCCTCAGCAGTAAGTATTGGTCATTGGTCATTGGTCATTGGTCATTGGTCTTTTGTCATTGGTCAATTTGTCGTTTGTCCTTTGAGGGAGTACCTGTTACCACTGACCTGTTACCACATGACCTGTTACCACTGACCAGTGACCAATTCCCAATTACTAACTACCAATGACCAACGACCAACGACCACTGACCAAAATTTTTTTGCCACATGTGCATAAAATTTGAATTTCTCCCCAATAGGTACTTAGAAGCCGCTATTTTGAGGAGACCTGCTTATCGTCAAACCATAACCGTGGATGGAACAATTCAATCCCTGGGGGCCAACATGGATCCATAATTGCTTTTGTTATGGAAAGCTAACATTGGGATCCGCCAGCGGAGTTCTCTCATGTCGCCCGATCGCGGGAGACGATTTTGTGCTACTTATCAATCCGATACTCCGTAATATTTGTTTACAAGCCACTGTGTTTATACGGTGGTTTGTAGGCATTTCCTGCTACAAAGTTACGTGTAAACACGGTTTGACGGAAGGATAATAAAAGATTTAATCGTAAAATAACAGAATTTATGGTTGACCCCGTGAGGCGATCGCAGTTCCCGACCGCCCGCCATCGTCCGATCGCCATCCGTCCGCAGTACAGATTATCTCAACTTCCCGAAACCATCCCTATAAAGTTATCGAGTAGGGGCTTAATTTCCCCAACTCTCCCTCAAACCCCTTGTCAAAGCTGGCTTTGATAGTACCGAATATTGGATATTCAAAGGCAAGTGAATCGTGAATCTAGCGTGACCACGCTCTTAAACCCCTCTCTAGAACAACTGATTAACGAAATCCACGCCATCAATCGCGCGTGGAAAGTGGCGCGAGAATTTGGGGATATTGCCTCCTTGGTCACATCCCTAGCAGAAATCAAAAATCGGTTGCAGGTGCGATTGTTGCGCCAGTATGCACCCGATCGCGTTTATCTGGCATTAGATCCAGATGCGGAACGTGAGGAACCCCTGTATGGGTTACGTCTCCGGGAATCCGTAGCTGGGCACACCGATGCCGCCCACCTGCCGGTGCGAGTCGCCGAAGAATTGTTCTCACCGGACTACATAGAAAACATGAAAAATCTGTAAAAAAGGATACCAATTATGGTGAATTCCCTATTTGTTCTGGTGATTTTGGCAGTGGCGATCGTTGCTGCCCTATGCGAAGTTCTCTCCATCGCGCGGTATTGCACCACTCGCTGCGGACCTGCTGCAAAGGCGATCGGCACCCTCAAAAAATACCAGAAAACCGACGGCAATGGCCTCAACCTCGATGAAAACATGCGGGCATGGTTCCTGCGGCATTTTGCCGGCGAAATGAAAGGGAATCGATTTTTCCCCAAGCAAGAAGCCGGTAGCTTTGTGATGCTCTCCTCCCCCACGGTACTCAGCAA
Organism: Phormidium sp. CCY1219; assembly: GCF_035615515.1. GTDB lineage: Bacteria > Cyanobacteriota > Cyanobacteriia > Cyanobacteriales > Laspinemataceae > CCY1219. The sequence goes on along the minus strand of NZ_JAJENT010000466.1, from coordinate 4,132 downwards.
ACCCATCCCGCGCGGTCCGGTGTACTTTGCCCCCACATTATTGACCGCATTGGGAGTGTTGGGAACCTTCACCGGCATTTACTTCGGGTTGCAAGGAGTCAATCTCGACGCCATCCAAGAAACCGATACCTTGTTGCAAACCAGTACCGAATTGCTCTCCGGGATGAAGTTCGCCTTCTCAACTTCCTTGTGGGGATTGGGGAGTGCCAGTGTGTTTATGTTATTCCTCGCCGCTGGAGAACGCCTGCGACAATGGCGACGGGACAGTTTGCGCCAAAAATTGAGCAAAATGGCCTTTCTGCTCACCCCGGGACGCATTCTCGCCGACATCGCACCCGTTCTGTTGGACATGGCACCTCGGACCGCCGGGGCACAGAGTAGCCTCAGTGCTGACGCGATTGGACAAGCCGTTGCTACATCCATGCGATCGGCCCTCCATGAAGAACTCAATCCAATGCTGGTTCATTTGAATCAGCTCACTCCCGAGGCGATCGCTCGCGAAACCAGCGCCCAACTGACTCCCGCACTCAACTCTATGCAAGCCGAATTATCCCAAATTCGCGAATTGCAACAACAGCAAGGTCAAACCGTAGACTATCTGGTAACGCGACTGCGCGACGAATTAATCGAACCAGTTGTCCGACGCCTCGATGAAAGTGCCCGACTCACCAAAGAAGCATCCCAGGCAGTTAAAGAGCTGAAAACTGCCTTGGGAGACATTACCAAACAATTGGCCGAAGCCGTCAAAACCATTCAGGAATTCCAAACCCAAACCCTCACAGACCTGAAACAATTTGCACTGGATTTACAAGGAATTCTCCACCAATTCAGCCAGGATACGCAAGGTGTGCTCCTCACAGTTTCCGAAAAAATCAAACAAGCCGTTGCCGAAAGTATCGAAGGCATGAAAGCCCAGCGCGAAGCCTTTGACCAGAGTGCCAAGCAAACAGCAGAAAGCTTCCGAGGCATCCGCCAAGAACTCGAGCAATCCCTGGATAAACAGGCAGAAAAACAACAAGAAATGCTCGAAGGAGTGGAAGCGCGCACCAAAACAGTTCTCGAAGATGCCCAAAAAGCCTTTAAGGAACAAACCGATACCCTGCGAACCGTGGGCAAAGAAGCATCTGCACTGATGAACCAAGCCAAAAACAACTTGCTGGATACTTTAACCCATGTAGATAAGATGCTGCAAAACACTCGCGCAACCGTCCAGGAAGAGTTAGAAAAATTCCGCATCGAATACCAGGAATCCCTTAATAAATTCTTTGAATCGCAAAAAAATCTGCTAGAAGAAACTCTCCGCGCCCAACGAGAGGAATTGGAACAAGTCATTGCCGCACTGAAGCAGGTCTTCCTAGAAGATGCTTGGGAAATGAGGACGGCGATTACAGAAGCTATGGCTTCGATTAAGGACACAGCTAAGACAGTTTACAACTTAGCAAACAAAACCGGGTTAACCTCCGGGGAACGCCTGCAACAGTTGCAAGAAATTATTCGCAAAATTGGCAGCGAAGCGCAGCAGATTGACAGCGCTTATCAAAACATGGCGAAGCAATTTGACGAAGCCCTGAAAAATGGCAACGAGCAGCTTATGAAATATTTGCAAGAAGCCCATGAAATCTACACAAAAGGTCTCGAAGAGCGGGATAGGGCATCCGCTGCAGTATGCCAGCAAATTAACCAGAACCTTCATGGCGTGATGGATGTATCCCATTACTTAGTAGCCTCAGTAGCCTCAGCCAAAGAACTGAAGAATGGAAATGGGAGCCAAAGCTAATGAGCGATTTTTCCGACTTTGAATTGGCGGATGAAGTATTAGAGGAGCACGACGCCGGTATTTGGCTTTCCATTGGGGATTTAATGTCAGGACTGCTGATGTTTTTTGCCCTGCTATTCATCACCGTGATGGTGCAGCTCAAGCAGTACCAAGAAGCCTTCGATAAACTTCCCCTGGTCATCCTCAATACCCTGCGCCAAGAAGTTCCCGGGGGAGAAAACTTGCAAGTAGACCAAAAAACCGGAGATGTGAGCATTCCCGATGCGATTTTGTTCGATGAAGGTAGTGCCGAACTCAAGCCAGCCGGCAAACAGTTTCTGCGGAGCTTCATTCCCGTTTACAGCAAAGTGATTTTCTCCAATGATGAATTTGACCGAATGATTACCCGGGTGATTGTGGAAGGTCACACCAGTTCCTTTGGCACCGAAAGAGAAAATATGGATCTGAGCTTGCAACGGGCTTTGTCGGTGTCGGAGTATATTTCTTCTCTGCAGTTTCCCACCCAAGCGGATTTTAAACAAAAAGTATTGGCAGCCGGTCGTGGGGAATTGGATGCCAATCAACAAGTGGATTCGCCCAGAGACCGAAAGGTGGTATTTCGGTTCCAATTAAGGCCGCAAGATTGGGGAAAATTGTTTGAATTTGAATCATCTTTGCCGGAGGAGTAAGCATGAACGTTCAGTTTAGAAAATTACAACTGCCACCGCTTCCCCAACTGTATCCGAAATCGGCAAGCGGAGAAAGTGAGGGAATGCCGCCGCCAAAATTACCCCCAGAGGTGCCCAGAAATCAGGCAACACCGTCGCGCAGTCTCGATGAGATTCTGGCGGATATTGAGACGGGGAAAGGCGAACGGGTAACGATTTTGGAGTGGGTTTACTGCTTCTATGCGAAAGGGAAATGGGACCGGGGGCAAAGTCGCGATCGCCAGAAAGAAACCTCCCGAGGGATTTGGCAATTTGCCCTGTCTGACCAGGTGATTAAACGGCGATTATTTTGGCGTTTGGCGTTGCATTATAACCGGGATAAAACCGCTGCGGTGAAGGCGGAAAATGGATCGTTACCGCCAAGGGAGAACGTTGGAGACAATTGCGAATCCAGGGGCGATCGCGATATTCCAGAAACCCAGAACAGCCTCGGTGGGAAAATCTTGCCCACCTCTTTGGCGGATTGCTTCGCGCAGTTTGCCTCGCAGTTTAACACCGGCGATCGCGTAACCGTGGATATTCTCTTGGCACTCAAAAAACCGAAAGCGGCGCAGAAGATTGCTTGTCTCAGTTTTGAACATTTACTCACCCCGAAAGACTTGCTGAAAGCGGCGGAACTCCCCCAAGAGATTGAGGCGATCGCCGAAGTATTTCCAGCGATGGTCAGGAAATTTGCCAAGCAAGCCAAGCCGGATCCGGATTGGGCTAACCTGCTGATTCAATGCTTGAATGAAATGTCAGCAAAACAGCATTTGGATGGGGTGGAATATCTGCTTCTCAACCTGCGGAAAGAATTAGGCGAGCGGTTCCCAGACCTTGTAAAGTGGTTGCAAAACCACTATGGCATCACCACTCCCGAGTCTCGCTGGAGCGAACTCTCGACCCCCGCCAAAGAAGCTTTAAAAAATTGGATTGGAGCGCTGAATTATGGGGATTCCCAGAAATTAGTCAAGCTGTTGTTAAAGCAGTTGAATCTTCGCGATTGGGAGTCGAATCAGCTACAACGTCGCCGGGATTTTTGGGCGAATTATAGCGATCGCTTTGAGCGCATCCGGATTTTGCTTCCCGCGTCTTCATTTATCTCTGGCAAGGCTACTGCGAACAACTGCTCAGGGAAAGAGGAATTTATCCCAATGAAGGGACGAAGTATTTTAAAGGATTACACCCCGACCACGGCAAATACAGCCGCGAAACCGGCCTGCCAACTCCTTCCGCTAGCGAAGAGAAAGAACGCAACTTCAAGTTGCAGCAGTGGCAAGCGGAAATGCAAAAAATCGAAACCGCCGCTCATTTATTTTACGAACCATCCCGGAATCGAGTGAGTGAAAAACTCGCCAACTGTCATGCAGCTCAATCGAAGGTCATTTGTCATTTGTCCTTTGTCATTTGTCATTTGTCCTTTGTCCTTTGTCCTTTGTCCTTTGTCCTTTGAGGGAGTACCAGTGACCAATGACCAGTGACCAATGACCAATGACCAGTGACCAATGACCAATGACCAGTGACCAGTGACCAATGACCAGTGACCAATGACCAATGACCAATAACCGCAGCCCCCCACCCCCGAACCAATGACCAATGACCAATGACCACCCTATTTCTCGGAGGCCAAAATGAAGCCATAATCTCGTTTTTAAACTCGGGATAACCA